>DASVCA010000109.1:0-65339 GCA_036381835.1 Micromonosporaceae bacterium | reverse complement strand
CAGCGGGCCGGGAGCCCCGCCGGCACGTGGATCGGTCTGGTCGCCGAACTCCACGAGGATGGTGAAGATCGGGTCTACCTTCGGAGTCTGCCGGTATTCGACGAACCGGTCGGCCTTGAGCCGGATGACCTCCGACCCGTTGCGTTTCTCCAGCTTCGCCTTACCGGAGAGCAACGCCGAGATCGCCTCCTTGCGGGCCTGCCGGTGCTGTTCGGCGATCGGGTCGGGCAGGTCGTCCACCCGGGGCTTGGATTTCTCTGCACTGGGTGGCGCGGGCTCGGCTGCGGGGGCCGCGGCCGCGGGGGCGGCGGCGAGGCTCGCGGTGGCGAGCAGCAGGGCTGCGCCGCCCGCGACGCCGGCTGTCAGTCTCCTCCTCAAAGATCCTCCTCCTTTGACGGATCTGTGATGGGTCATGTCGGCTGGTCTGGTCTGGGAAGGGCGCTGCCCGTCCGTCCGACCGAAGCTGATATGAGACCGCTCATCACCCTCGCAGATATGTCGATGGATGTCACGGGTGGAACGCGGTGAAAAATCGCGGAGATTCTCGTCTTGCGTCAGACAGATTCGTCGAAGCCGCCTTCATCTGCTGGTTGACGCGAAATAGGCATGCGAAGGGTTCGGGCCCCGGCGGAAACACTCCCGCCGGGGCCCGAGGAGAGGCGCTCAGATCAGCCGCGCGCCGGGGTTACATAGACCGTGGCGTACGAGTTGTCGTTCGCGGCCCGCTTGACGGTGACCGTGACGCCGTAGCTGACGTCCTGGTCACCCGGATTGCCCGAGCCGGCCACGCTGAACCCGAAGTTCAGACCGTAGTAGTCCAGCGCCGGAGTTCCGTCCGAGTAGACGATCCGCGTGCTGTACGGGGCGTTGTCCCGCGACGGGACCACCACCGAGGCGTCGATGTCCCGCCAGAAGAAGCCTTCCGACCGGACCTCGATGCCGGGCACCCAGCCGACCGCGTCCGTGAACGTGGCCACGCCGGGCTGCGCCGGGAAGTCCGTGCAGTACTCGCTGTACGGCACGGCCGGATCCTCGATGCACTCCCGGAACGGGTACGTCGGCTGCAGGCCGAACGCCGCGTTGGACGACTGCGGACGGCTCGGCACGTTGTTCAACGTGCTCGGATCCTTGTCAGCCGCCTCGCCGCTGCGGCGCAGCGGCTCGTAGTGCGAGTCCACGATCAGCAGACCGCCCTTGGCGCCGCCGCTGGGCAGTGCGGTCGCATTGTTCGACACGTGGTTGGCGTTGCCGAACGCGGTGTCCCGGTACCACACCAGCATGCCCGGGGCGTTGTAGGCGATGCGTTCCACCTTCCACTCGTCGTGCGAATAGGTGGTGTCGTAGGCGTACCGCAGGCCCTCGTCGAAGCCGTCGAAGTTACGCCACTCGACCAGGTAGTAGTGCGCCCGGACAGACGTGCCGGGGTCGATGCGCCAGCCCGGACCGGTGGTGTCGGTCCAGGTGCCGCCCGTGGCCGTCCAACCGTTCGCGCCGCTCTCCACGTCGTCGCTCCAGACGGTCGCGCCGTCCACGGTGAGCGCGAAGTCGTCCGCGAACCAGCCCCGGTCCAGGTACGCGGCGTCGGTCGCGTACCGCAGCCGCAGCTTGACCGTGCTGCCCGCGTACGGGGTGAGGTCGACGTAGTCGTGGCGCCAGCCGTGGGTGTCGCCGCTGAGGCCGTACTTCTTGCCGCCGTAGTCGGCCATCCGACCGTTCGGGTCGGAGTAGCTGTCGTCGGTGGAGACCAGGTTGCCGGCCTCGTCGTACACCTTGAGCTCGGACCAGGTGCTGCCGCCGTCGGTGGACACCTCGACGAAGCCGAAGTCCCAGTCCGCCTCGATGACGTAGTTGTTCCACATCCAGAACCGGGCGTCGGACGCCGCCGGCACCTGGAGCTCCCGGGTCAGCTTGATGTCGCCCCAGTCCTGGTCGGCGCCGGTGTACCACATGTTCTCCCCGCTGTGCGGGTCAGCCAGGTGGAGCACTTTGTCCGGCAGGTTGATGCGGATGCCGTCCTTGGTGCCGACCGGAGTCCGCGAGGTCTGCCCCAGCTGGACGGCCCGTGGGTCGTCGCCCGGGTTCAGCACCAACGGGTCGGCCCAGCCGAGCACCCACTTGTCCCAGATTCCCATGTGGGTCGGGATCGCCTGGAAGATCGGCCCGGAGTGCGAACCCGACGCCATCAGATCCCAGAAGTCGACGTCCGAGTCCGAGCCCGGGGCACCCGAGGTGTCGTACAGGTCCGGCAGCCCCAGGTCGTGACCGTACTCGTGAGCGAAGACGCCGACGCCGGAGTCCTCCGGCTGCACGATGTAGTTCGAAACCTTGATCTCGGTGCCGGGAATGGTGTAGCCGGCCGCGATCGCCGACGAGTGCGCCCAGATCGCGTAGACGCCCTCGTCGCCGCCGCCGCCTGACTTGTCCGCGCCAGCGTGCACCAACACCAGGTGGTCGATCACGCCGTCCGGCTCGAAGAAGTTCCCGTCACCGTCGCGGTCGCCCTGATCTTCGATGTCGTACTCGTGCCACGGGAAGTCGGGACGCAGCTGCGCCAGCGTGTTCACCGCGTCGACGGCCATCTGCGCTGGGCCGAGCGGGTTGTCCGGGTGACCGTTCATCGCCTGCATCGCGGGCGCGACCCAGTTGCCGTCCTCGTCACGGAAGCAGCGGCTGGCGCCGTACCAGGCCTCGGAGTGTGGCACCTTCACCCACGGGGTCGCCTCGCCGTCCACGGTGTATGCGCCCTTGGACATCTCCAGGTACATGTTCCGCATGGTCAGACCGGAGATGTCGAAGCCGGGCTTCCCGTCCGGGCCGGTCAGGTCGGTACGCACCCGTTCGGTGATGCCCTCCTCGCTGTAGAGCATCTTGTTGTAGTGCTCCGGCGAGAAGTCCGGCACCCACATCGAGTTGTTGTCCTCGTGTGGCAGATCCGCCGGGTTCGGCAGGTTGTTGTGCAGCGGACCGTTCTGGACGGTGCCGGGCACGCAGGTGCGGTCGCCGAACACGGTCTTCGGCACCATGACGCCGGTGAAGTCGTCATTGGCGTTGTCGTTGAACTCGACCAGGATGGTCAGCAGCTTGGCCACCTGGGTCTGCGGCGCCTGCTTGATCTGCCGGGGATTCTTGCCGGTCTTGATCGCCTTCGCTTCGAGCTTGGCGAGCTGCCGCGCGGTCACCGGGTTGCCCTGCGAATGCTTACGGTCGAAGGCGCGCGCCCGGTCCAGGGCGGGACGGTATATGCCGTCCTTGCCCTTCACCTCCGGGCCGTTCGAGTCGGGCTGGACCCGCGGCTCGGCGTAGTTGATGTAGTACTCGTCGGCCCCGATGACAGCGGGGGCCGCAGACGCTTCCTGAGCGCTCGGCGTGCCGGTCACGGTCAGTGTCGTGGCCCCGAGCGCGAGCGCCGGCAACGCGACGAGCAGTCGTCGTCGCGACCGGCTTTGGTGGATGGCGTGTTTCATGCCGCTCCATTCGTTGGGGGTTGGAAGAGCGGAGGGACCTCCTACGCAACCGACGTACGGAGGCCAAGGTCCACTGTCGTCGCAAACTAATTGAGGCAGTTGCCTGCAGCAAGGGTTTGGCCGCAATCTTTGCTGATTTCGTACGCTGTCCCGGGTGACGATGCCGATTTCGCAATCGGCGTCCGTGATGCCTCAAGGGGCGGATTGCTAACGCAACCCGCCCCTTGAGGTTATTTTGTCAGTCCTCGTCGGATTTAACGGTACGCATACCCGCGGCGATCAGATCCATGACCGTGGAATCCTGCAGGGTCGTGACGTCGCCGAGCGCCCGGTTCTCCGCCACGTCGCGCAGCAGCCGACGCATGATCTTGCCGGAGCGGGTCTTCGGCAACTCCGGCACCAGCATGATCTGACGCGGCTTGGCGATCGGTCCGAGCGTCTTCGCGACATGCTCGCGCAACTCGGCGATGAGCGCCTCGCCGTTCGTGCCCGAGGTGTCGATGTGTCCACGGGGGATGGTGAACGCCACGATCGCCTGCCCGGTGGTCGGATCGGTCGCGCCGACCACCGCCGCCTCCGCCACCGCGGGGTGGGACACCAGCGCCGACTCGACCTCCGTGGTCGAGATGTTGTGACCGGACACCAGCATCACGTCGTCGACGCGACCGAGCAGCCAGATGTGCCCGTCGGCATCCTTCTTCGCACCGTCCCCGGCGAAGTAGCGGCCGGGGAACCGGGACCAGTACGTGTCGATGTACCGCTGGTCGTCGCCCCACACGGTACGCAGCATCGACGGCCACGGCTCGGTCAGCACCAGGAAGCCGCCGCCGCCGTTCGGCACCGGGTTGCCCTCGTCGTCCACCACTTCGGCGCTGATGCCCGGCAGCGGCGTCATCGCGCTACCCGGCTTGGTCGCGGTCACCCCGGGCAACGGCGAGATCATGATCGAGCCGGTTTCGGTCTGCCACCAGGTGTCCACCACGGGACACCGCTCGTGTCCGATGTGTTTGCGGTACCACATCCACGCCTCGGGGTTGATCGGCTCGCCGACGCTGCCGAGCAGACGCAACGACGACAGGTCGTGCTGCGCGGGGATGTCGTCGCCCCACTTCATCAAGGTGCGGATCAGCGTGGGCGCGGTGTAGAGGATGGTCACCCGGTACTTGTCGACTATCTCCCACAGCCGGCCCCGGTGCGGGGTGTCCGGCGTACCCTCGTACATCACCTGCGTGGCACCGTTGGACAGCGGCCCGTAGACGATGTAGCTGTGCCCGGTCACCCAGCCGATGTCCGCCGTACACCAGTAGACGTCGGTCTCCGGCTTGAGGTCGAAGACCGCCCACGTGGTGTAGGACGTCTGGGTCAGGTAGCCGCCGCTGGTGTGCAGGATGCCCTTCGGCTTCGCGGTCGTGCCGCTGGTGTACAGGATGAACAGCGGGTGCTCGGCGTCGAACGGCTGTGCCTCGTGCTGCTCGCTCGCCCGCTCCACGGTCTCATGCCACCACAGGTCCTTGTCGGTCCAGGCCACCTCTTGGCCGGTACGGCGCACGACCAGGACGTGCTCCACGCTGGGGCACCGGCTGACCGCCTCGTCCACCGTCGGCTTCAAGGCGTTCGGCTTGCCCCGTCGGTAGCCGCCGTCGGCGGTGATGACCACCTTCGCGCTGGCATCCTGGATCCGGTTGGTGAGCGCGTCGACGGAGAAGCCGCCGAACACCACGCTGTGCGTGGCGCCGATCCGGGCGCAGGCGAGCATCGCGACCACGGCCTCCGGAATCATCGGCAGGTAGATCGCGACCCGGTCGCCGGCGGTGACGCCCAGCTCGGTCAGGGTGTTCGCCGCCTGACAGGTCATCCGGTGCAGCTCGGCGTAGGTGATCGTCCGACTGTCCCCGGGCTCGCCTTCCCAGTGGATCGCCGTCTTGTCGCCGAGCCCGGCGGCGATGTGCCGGTCCAGGCAGTTGTACGCCACGTTCAGTTGGCCGCCGACGAACCAGCGGGCGAAGGGAGGATTGGACCAGTCGAGGGCTCGGTCCCATTCCTTTGCCCACTCCAAGCGGCGAGCCTGCCGCTCCCAGAAAGCCAGCCGGTCCGCGCTGGCCTCCTGGTAGGCCTCGGCGGTGACATTGGCGGAAGCGGCGAGTGCGGCCGGGGGCGGAAACTGTCGCGTCTCCTGCAACAGGTTTTCCAAGGTCTCGCTCATGCCTTCCCTCGCTCCTTGTCGCGTACCAACGATGCAAATATGTGGTCCGTCCCACAGCAGGCTAGCCGCGCCACCATGGTCGAAGCGAGGTCGCCAAGACCGATGCGACGGCGGGCGCGCCGAGTGGTTCGTACGGCGCGCTGGCCGGTACGGGGTGCCGGGTAGGGCGGGCGATCGAGCCGCATGTCACGGCTCATCCGCCCTCCGGTCGGGCCGGCGCCTGGGCGGCTACCGTGGCAGGGTGACCGATCCGCTCGCCCCGCTGCTTGCGTTGACCGACGTGGCACCTGCGCTGCAGCGTGCCCGGGACCGGATCGACGATGCGCTGCGGCACCGCGCGCTGCGCCGACACGGTGGGCGGGTCGCCGCCGAGGTCGGCCTGCGATCCGCGGTGGCCAGCGCCGCACTGGAAGGCTCCGGGCACGATCTGGAGGCGGTACGCGCCGGAACGGTCACCGATCCGGTGCTGCAGGGCGCGTTGCGGGTGGCGGAGGCGATCCCCGGCCTGGTCGATCTATGGCTGAAGGCACCCCGTCAGGTGCTCGCGAAGGTGCACGTCCTCGCCGCGCGCGGGGTGACCGATCCGGAAGCCCTCGGCCGACCGGTGGCCGATCCGCTCGTCGCGGCACGTCTGGACACGATGTTCTCGGTGCTCGCCACCGGCACCAAAACACCCCTGTTGCTCGCGGCGGTGGTGCACGGCGAGTTGCTCGCGCTCCGTCCGTTCCCAGGCCCTTCCGGCGTCGTCGCCCGGGCCGCCGCGCGGCTCACCCTTCTCGCCACCGGGGTGGATCCGCGTGGCCTGGTCGCCGTCGAGGTCGGGCATCACGAGCGGGAGCCGGAATATGTGGGCTCGGCCGGGGCTTTCGCGACGGGCACCCGAGACGGCATCCGCGCTTGGCTCCGTCACTATCTGACGGCCGTGGAGATCGGTGCCGGGCAGCTCGTGGCGATCGGGGATGACGTTCTCGCAGCCGGCTGACCCGACCTAGCCCTCGCTCGGGGCGGTGGTGCCCGCCGGCAGGGCTTCCGTCGTCGCCGCGTTGCGTGCCCGCCGATGCCGTCCGTACCAGGCGATCCCGATGGCCAGGCCGACACCGACGCTGATCGCCGCGGCCGCGACCGGCACCCCCGGCCGCTCCCGGAGCCGTCGGACCAGCGGGATCGGGTGACGGAACTCGAGCACCGGCCACCCGCGTTCTACGGCGATCTTGCGTAACGCCCGGTCCGGATTGACCGCGGTGGGGTGCCCGACGCACTCGAGCAGCGGCAGGTCGCTCACCGAGTCGGAGTAGGCATAGCATTCGGCCAGGTCGTAGCCCCGTTCCTCGGCCAGCGCTCGGGCGGCCTCGGCCTTGGTCGGGCCGGCGGCGTAGAACTCCACCTCGCCGCTGTAGCGGCCGTCCTCGACGGCCATCCGGGTGGCGATCACGTCGGTGATGCCCAGGAGCTCGCCGATCGGCCGTACCAGTTCCTCACCCGAGGCCGATACGAGGATCACGTCGCGTCCCGCGGCCTGGTGCTCCTCGATGAGCGCGGCCGCCTCGGCGTAGACGTATGGATTGATCAGCTCGTGTAACGTTTCCGCGACGATCTGGCGGACCTGGTCCACCGGCCATCCTTTGCAGAGCGTCGCCAGGTAGTCCCGAGTGCGGGCCATCTGCTGCTCATCCGCGCCGCCGAGGCGGAACACGAACTGGGCGTACGCGGATTTGACGACGTCACGGCGGGTGATGAGGCCGTCGCGGTAGAACGGCCGACCGAACGCCAAAGCGCTGGACTTGGCGATGACGGTCTTGTCCAGGTCGAAGAAAGCGGCGCTGCGGCCCACGACGCGCAAGTCTAGCGGCATGAGTTATGGTCGGGGGGTGTACGGGGCTGTCGCCATGTTGCTCCGCTACCCTGACCGAGCCGAATCGACACCGTGACGGAGTTCACGAAAATCCGTCGGCGTGTCGTGGCCGGTGGGGTGAACGCCACTCGACGTGTCCAGGCAGACTCGGGCATGCTGGTGTTTGCACAGTTCCATATGCCTCCCCCGCAGATCCTCGGCGGTTGCATTCCCCCCCGGTGACCGCTGGGCGGGTTTCGGCTCGACCCCCCCGGAGCCGAACCCCGGACGACCCCCGTCTCCCCCCGACGGGGGTCGTCCCATTTCCTGCCACATTCGTTTCACGCGCTACCCAGGTCGAATGGTGGCCAAACCGTGATGTGATCCACATCACAATCCTGCGTGGTCGTCCGTCCAGTGCCGCGTGGCGTACCAGAACGCGCGGACTCCGGCAGCCTCTCCACAGGGGCTCCTCGCCATCCACAGGCCACAGCCGCCGACCCCCCAAACGGTTCCGACAGCGCCGACGGTGAGGACACAACCAATCCCCGTCCCGCTGGAGATCGGAGATGCCGCCCCGAACCGCTACGCGCGCCTGTCGCCGTCTGCCCCTCGTACTCACCTCCGATGACGAACTGCTCGACGACCTGCTGCGGTTAGCCGCAGCCGGCGGCACCGAGGTCGACGTCGCCCCCGATCCGTCCGCGGCCCGACCACGCTGGGCAGCCGCACCAGTCGTCATGATCGGCACCGACCAGGCAGCCGCATGCCTGCGTGCCAGGCTGCCTCGTCGCCCCGGCGTCGCACTGGTCGGCCGGTCAGGTGAGGTAGGCGACAGCTGGGAGTTGGCCGAACTGATCGGCGCGGAGCACGTGGCGGTGCTACCCGCAGCAGAACCCTGGCTGGTGGATCGATTCACCGGGGCCGCTCCGAACACACACGACGCGGTGGGACGAGTCGTCGCGGTCATCGGCGGACGCGGTGGTGCCGGCGCGAGCGTGCTGGCCGGCGGGCTCGCCGTGACCGCGGCTCGCACCGGCCTGCGTACCCTGCTGGTCGACGCGGACCCACTCGGTGGTGGTCTGGACCTGGTCCTCGGCTGGGAGCAGCTCGAGGGTATGCGGTGGCCGGCCCTCACCCAGACCCACGGTCGGGTGGATCCGCCCGCGCTGGTCCGGGCTCTGCCCAGTCGCGGTGACCTGGTCGTGCTCTCCTGGGACCGCGGGGAGCTGCTCGACCTGCCCGTCGAAGCGATGGCCGCAGCCATGGACGCCGGCCGACGCGGCCGAGATCTTGTGGTGGTCGACCTGCCCCGGCAACTCGGCCCGGCCGCCGTGGTCGCCCTGCAAGGCGCGGATCAGGCATTCCTCGTGGTACCGGCGGAACTGCGCGCGACTGCGGCGGCGATCCGCGTCGCCGCCGCAGTCGCACAGCACTGCCCCGACCTGTCGGTGATAGTGCGCGGACCGGCACCCGGCCGGCTGCGCGCAGGCGAGATCGCGCAGGCGCTCGGACTCCCGCTGGCCGGAACCCTGCGCCCCGAGCCGGAACTGTGTCGGGCGTTGGAACGCGGCGAGGCGCCGGCGGCGACCGGCCGCGGCCCGCTTGCCGCGCTGTGTCAACGCCTCGTCGCCGAGCTCGCCCCGACAACAGCAGGAGCGACCGCATGAGCGACCGCGGCAACGAGCTGGCCATCCGCGTCCGGCGGCGGCTCGCGACCCAGGACATCCAGGTGACCCCCGCGGCGGTGGTGTCCGCGGTTCGGGACGATCCCGACGTCGCCGTACTCGGCGACACCGCGCTGCTTCGGCTGGCCGCCAAAGTGCACGACGACCTGGTCGGCGTCGGACCGCTCGCGCCGCTGCTCGCCGAGCCGGAAGTGACCGACCTGCTGGTCAACGGCACCCGAGTCTGGGTCGACCGGGGGCAGGGGCTGCAGCCCGTCGACATCCGGCTCGGCGGCCCCGACGATGTTCGCCGCCTCGCCCAGCGGCTTGCCGCGGCCTGTGGGCGCCGGCTCGACGACGGCTGCCCGTACGTTGACGCCCGGCTGCCCGACGGAACACGACTGCACGCGGTACTGCCACCCGTGGCGACCGACGGGCCCTACCTGTCGCTGCGGACCTTCCGGCAACGGCCCTTCACCCTCGACGAGCTGGTACAGCGCGGTACGGTGCCCCGACCGGTGGCACAGCTGCTCACCGCGATCGTCACGGCCCGGCTCGCGTACCTGGTGACCGGCGGCACAGGTTCCGGCAAGACGACCCTGCTCAACACGCTGCTGAGCCTGGTTCCGGCGACCGAACGGATCGTGCTCGTCGAGGACGCCGCCGAACTGCGCCCGATGCATCCGCACGTCGTCGGCCTGCAGGCGCGCACCGCCAATGTGGAGGGCGCCGGTGCGATCGGGCTCAGCGAACTGGTGCGACAGGCGTTGCGGATGCGCCCGGACCGGCTGGTCGTCGGAGAGTGCCGCGGCGCGGAGATCGTCGACCTTCTGGCGGCGCTCAACACCGGGCACGAGGGTGGAGCCGGGACGCTGCACGCGAACACACCGGGCGACGTGCCCGCCCGGTTGGAGGCGCTGGGGCTGCTCGGCGGACTGCCGCGGGCCGCCCTGCACGCCCAGGTCGCCGCAGCGCTGCAGGTGCTGCTGCACATGCGCCGCACGTCTGACGGGCGTGCTCTGGAAGCGGTCTGTCTGCTCCTGCCGACCGGTGCCGAGCGGCTGGTCGCAGCGGTGCCGGTCTGGCAACGTCGACAGGGGCTCGGCCCGGCTGCGGCACCCCTGGCACGAATATTCCGCGAACGCCGGGTGGCGGTGCCCGACCTGATCAGCCAACCCGGCGGGTCGTCGTGAGGCCGACGGTGTGGGCGACCGCGGCGCTAGCGGCGGCGGCGATTCTGGTGGCCTGGCCCGCACGCAACCGCAGAGCACGTCCATGGCAGATCGACACGGCCGCGGTGCGGAGCCGTCGGCCGGGGCTGCTCTGGTCTCGATCCCGCCTGGCGCCGCTACAGGCGGTGCCGGCCGTGGCTGTCCTGGCGGCAGCCATAGGCGCGGTCCTCAGCGGTCCGGTCGCCGCCGTCATCGGCGGCGCCTACGGCGGGCTTGCGGCGTGGCTGTTGCTGCGACGACACCGAGCCGCGGCAGCGGCCCGCGCCCGCGCCCGCCGACTCGACGATCTCGGGGCGCTCGCCGCCGAGCTTCGCGCCGGATTGCCGACACCGTCGATCGGGATCGATTCTTATCGCGGGTCGGACCGGACCGGCGCGACGTCCGGCGATCGGCTCGCCGCGCTCGCCGCCGCCGCCCGTCGCCTGGCTGAACAGACCGGCGCACCGCTTGCCGAACTGATCGAACGAATCGAGGCCGACGCCCGCGCGATGGATCGGGCGGTGGCGTCGGCGGCCGCCCAGGCGGCCGGGGCGCGGGCCACCGCCTGGTTGCTCGCCGGTCTACCCGTCGGCGGAATCGCGCTCGGATACGCGATCGGGGTCGACCCACTCGACGTGCTGCTGCACACGCCGATCGGGGCTGGCTGCGCGATCGCGGCGATCGCGCTGCAACTGGCCGGCCTGGCCTGGGCCGAGCGACTCGGTGGCAACCGAATGCGAGAACGGTGATGGCGGAGCAGGTGATCGCGGCGATGTTCCTGGCCGGGGCCGCAATCGCAACCGTCGGCGCGCCCCGAGGCCGCCCCGCACGCCGCCGGCTGCGCCGCCTCGGTCGAATCCCGCGGTCGGCGAGACGCCCCGATCCGATCCGACTCGGTGCCGTTCTCGCTGGCCTCGCCACCGCGGTCGTTCTCGGCGGCTGGCCCGGGCTGGTCGCGGGCGCGCTGGTCGCGGCCGGCCTCGACCGTCTGCTGCGCCGGCTCGAACCGGCCGCCGTGCGCGATCGCCGGCTGCGGGAAGCCGCGGACCTTCCCCTCGCCGCAGATCTGCTGGCGGCGACCCTGCGGGCCGGCGCACCCGTGGACCAGGGCGTCACCGCGGTCGCCCAGGCGCTCGGCGGTCCGCTCGGCGAACGGTTGGGGCGGGTGGGACGCACCCTGCGGCTCGGCGGTGGCCCGGAGGAAGCATGGAGCCACCTGTCCCCTGTGGCCGGGGCAGACCGCATGATCCGCGCCGCGGTCCGCTCGGCGGCGAGCGGCACCGCGCTCGCCGGAGCCTTGGCCCGGCTCGCCGATGACCTGCGCGGCGATCGCGCCGTGGCGGTCGAAGCCGCCGCCCGGCGGGCCGGCGTGCTTCTCGTGCTGCCACTCGGACTCTGCTTCCTGCCCGCCTTCATTCTCGCCGGCCTCGTGCCGGTGATCGTCGCCGTGCTCGGCGACGTGCTGTGAATCCACAACCATCCAGAAAGGAGCAGTACGTGCGTACACTGATCGCCCGACTCCGCGGCGACACCGGGATGAACACCGCCGAATACGCGGTCGGCACCCTCGCAGCGGTCGCCTTCGCCGGGATCCTGTTGAAGGTCCTCACCTCCGACAGCGTGCAGTCCGCGCTCACCGCGCTGATCGACCGGGCACTCAAGTGAACCGTCGCCGGTGGGCCGGCCGGGACCGGGGCGCTTTCACCGCCGAACTGGCGGCCGGTCTGCCGGCGCTGTTGCTGCTGTTGTTCGTTGGGCTCACCGCGATCAACGCGGTGACCGCCAGGGCACAGTGCGTGGACGCGGCCCGGGAGGCGGCTCTGGCCGCCTCCCGGGGCGAACCGGGAGAGCCGGCCGGCATGCGTGCCGCGCCCCCCGGGGCGACGGTGTCGGTCACCGGCCACGGGGACACCGTCGTCGCCACGGTACGCGTGCCGGTCGGCGTGTTCGGCACCCGGCTGCCACGGCTGACCGTGACCGCTCGGGCGGTGGCCGCCGTAGAACCCGGTGTCCGGGAGTACTCGCGATGAGCGCCGCCACGCCTGCCGCCGCGATCGACCCGACCACGGTGCGGCCGACTGGCACGCGGCGCACGGCGCAGCCGCCCAGACGGCAGCCGGCACCGGATGCGGGAGGGGCCACGATATGGCTGTTGACCGTGGGTCTTGCGGTGCTGGCCGTCGGCATCGCGGCTACTTCCGTCGCGATGGCGCACCTTGCCCGACACCAGGCCCGGGTCGCTGCCGATCTCGGTGCGCTGGCCGCCGCAGTCCGAGTGCTCGACGGGCCGGCCGCGGCCTGCGCCCGCGCGGAGGAGTTCGCCCGGGCCAACGGTGGCCGACTGACCGCCTGCCGGGTGGACGGACTCGACGTGCAGATCACCGTGGCGGTGCGGGTCTCGCCGTTGACCGGACCGCGGCGATCGGCGACCGCGACGGCCCGCGCGGGCCCGGTCCGGGACCGAGTAGATGGTCAGGCGGTGTCCGGAAGGTGATCGAGGAGCACGTCGAGCAGCAGCACGGCTTCCCGCTTGGCCAGGGGACTGTTGCCGTTGCCGCATTTCGGCGACTGGACGCACGACGGGCAGCCCGCCTCACATCCGCAGTCGACGATCACTTCGCGGGTCGCCTGCAGCCAGGCGCGAGCCACCTGGTAGGCACGCTCGGCGAACCCCGCCCCGCCGGGATGTCCGTCGTAGATGAAGACGGTCGGCACCCCGGTGTCCGGGTGCGCCGCCGTGGAAAGCCCCCCGATGTCCCAGCGGTCGCATGTGGCCACCAGCGGCAGCAGTCCGATCGCCGCGTGTTCGGCGGCGTGCAGCGCACCCGCCACGGCGGCGGCGGTCACTCCTGCCGCCGCCAGCGCGGACGGTGCGACGGTGAACCAGACAGCGACGGTGCGCAGCTCCCGTGCCGGCAGGTCGAGCGGTCGAGTGTCGATCACCTCGCCGGTGGCGATCCTGCGTCGCTGGTACGACACCACCTGGCTGGTCACATCGACCTCGCCGAGGAACATCCCGACCGGGCCCGCATCCAGATGGGACCGTACGGAGGCGACCGTCAGGGAGGTGACGTCTCGGGCATGGGTCGTCCATTCCGGCTGCTCGGCATGCACCAGGGCGCACGCGTCGTCGAGGTCGAGTTCGTCGACGACGTAGGAGACACCCTGGTGCAGGTAGACGGCGCCCGGGTGGACGAGGAAGTGGGACGAGGTTTCATCCACGGTGCCGAGCAGGCGACCGGTCGCGGCTTCCACCACGTCGATCGACGTGCCGCCGCTGGCCCGCAGGTCGACCTCCGGCCGCCTGGGATGGCACCAGTACCAGCCCGTCGGGCGCCGGCGCAGCACCCCGGCCGTCACCAGTTCCTCCACCGCCTCGGCCGCGCCGGGCCCGAACAGCGCGAGGTCGGTAGGGGTCAGCGGCCCTTCCACCGCCGCGCAGCACAGCTGCGGGCCGAGCACATAGGGATTGGACGGGTCCAGGACCGTGGCTTCGACGGGACGGCCGAACAGCGCCTGCGGGTGGTGCACGAGGTAGGTGTCCAGCGGTTCGTCGCGGGCGATCAGCACGGCCAGTGCGTCGCGTCCGGCCCGTCCGGCCCGCCCAGCCTGTTGCCAGAGCGATGCCCGGGTTCCGGGATAACCGCAGATCAGCACCGCGTCCAGCCCGACCAGATCCACCCCCAGCTCCAAGGCGTTCGTCGAAGCGAGGCCGAGCAGTTCGCCGGAGAGCAGGGCCCGCTCCAGGGCCCGCCGTTCCTCCCGCAGGTAGCCGGCCCGGTAGGCGGCGACCCGCGCGCCGAGCCCGGGCACCGCCTCGTCGATCGCGTGACGGGCCATCGTCGCGACCACCTCCGCCCCGCGCCGAGACCGAACGAAGGCGAGCGTCCGTACCCCGGAGGTGACCGCCGTGGTGAGCAGGTCGGCGGTCTCGCGCAGGGCCGAGCGGCGTTGGGGCGGGGCGATGTCGCGGTCGTCGCCGGGATCGATGTCTTCGCTCGGGCCCGCGGACGTGTCCGGCGGCAGCAGCGGCGGTTCCCACAGCGCGAAGGTCAGGCCGCCGCGCGGCGAGGCGTCCTCGACCACCGCCTCGACGGGCAGCCCGGTCAACCTGCTTGCGGTCATGGCCGGGTCGCCCGATGTGGCGGAGGCCAGGATGAAGACCGGTTCCCTGGACGACCGGGTGTAGCGTGCGATCTGCCGGCGCAGCCTGCGCAGCACGTGCGCCACGTGGGAGCCGAACACCCCCCGGTAGCTGTGGCACTCGTCGACGATCACGTACCGGAGGCGGCGCAGGAACGCGGACCAGCTGGCATGACCGGGCAGGATGCCGTGGTGCAGCATGTCCGGGTTGGTCAGTACGAAGCGGGCGTGACGGCGGATCCATTCCCGCTCCGCTTGCGGGGTGTCGCCGTCGTAGCAGGCCGGCCGCACGTCGGCCAGGTCCAGCGCGGAGAGGGTGCGCAACTGGTCGGCGGCGAGCGCTTTGGTCGGCGCCAGATACAGGGCCGTCGCGCGCGGGTCCGCGAGTAGGGTGGCGAGGGCGGGCAACTGGTACGCAAGTGACTTTCCGGACCCGGTGCCAGTGGCGATGACGACGTGCCGGCCGGCGTACGCCAGCTCGGCCGCGGTGGCCTGGTGTTGCCACAAGGCGGTGATGCCGCGGGCGGAGAACGCCGCCCGCAGTGGCTCGGGCACCCAGGACGGCCACGGAACGGTCGTTCCGGCACGGGCCGGTACCCGTTCGATGTGCGTGACCGGGTCGCCCGGTCCGCCGCCCTGGCGGGCGCGAAGCCGAGCGAGCAACTCGTCCGGGGGGAGCCCGTCGCGCCCGGGGGGCCGTTGCGGGCCGGGCCCGGCCGATACGGTGGCTGCCGAAGTCACGCTATGCACTGTCGCACTGCTACGTGGGTGTTGAAAAACCGCAGGTGGGTAGCGGGCGACCCGGGACCGCATCCGGTGGTTCACCTGCCGATCGTGTCCGGTGGTTAGATGCATAGATACAACGTCTTGTGGCTAGGCTTGTCGGTCGGCGTCAGCCGGCGGGTAGAGGGGGTCAGATGGAACTGTCGCTGGCGACCCGCACCCTGGGCGACCACACGGTGCTCGAAGTCGGCGGCGAGGTAGACATCGAGTCTGCGCCTCGACTGCGGGAGAACCTGGTCGGGGTGATCGCCGCCGGCAGCCGGAAGGTCATCGTCGATCTCGCGAGGGTGGAGTTTCTGGATTCCAGCGGCCTGGGCGTGCTCGTGGGCGGGCTGCGGCGGCTACGCGCCGTCGACGGCACGTTGGTCATCGTGTGCGACCGTGAACCCCTGCTCAAGATCTTCCGGATCACCGCGTTGGACCGGGTCTTCTCCATCTACCCCACCGTCGACGCAGCGATCGGCGCAGAACCGGATGCTTCGACGGCGTAATGGCCACGGTGCGACTGTCCTTCTCGCCGGTGCCGGCGCACGTGCGCACCGCCCGGCTGGTCGGTGTCGCAGTCGCCCGACACGCCGGTGTGGCGGAGGAGTTGCTTGAGGAGGTCCGGCTCGCCATCGGCGAGGCCTGCGCGCGGGCCGTGGCACTGCACCGGCAGTACGAAATCTCTGACCCGGTCGAGATGGAGATGTCGGACGGGGAGCAGTACACCGTCCGGGTGGTCGACCGGGCACCGATCGAGGCGGGTCTGGGCCTGGTCACCCTGCGGCCGGACGACCTGGCCAACGAGTCGTTGACCGACGACGCGTTGACCGTGGGCGTCGGATTCGCACTGCTGGCCGGGTTCGTCGACGACCTGCGGGTGCGGCCGGTCGAGGAGGGAATCGGCACGGAGGTCCAGATGACCTGGCCGGTCGTACGCTGACCGCCCGGATCGGCCCCCAACAGCGGGCCTTGTGCATCTGTCGATGCGGTCGTCTGGCGCCTTCGACGGGCCAACGGTTGGGATGAAGCAGGTCCTGCACGTGAGCCAGGCCACTACGTCCGGCTAGAGTACCTGTGATCTGCAAGTGGCCTGCTCCCACCTTCGGGCGGGAAGGGGCAATCGATGCCGGATCCGACCGAAAAGGTCAGAACGGCGGAGATCTTGCGAGTCGGCTGTTGCTCGCGTGGAGATGCCGGGCCGGGGCCACCGGTGCGGCGCAACTGTTCGGTACAGGAGGACATACATGTCCGGGACCTTGGCCGCCGACGGCGGCGGGCTGTCCCTTTCCGGCGCGAACCTGTCGTACGTCATCGTCGCCGCGGTTATCGCGTTGGTGGCGCTCGGCTTTGCCGCCGCTCTGGTCAAGGCGGTGCTGTCGACCGGTAAGGGCACCACAAACATGCAGGAGATCGCCGGAGCCGTCCAGGAAGGGGCGTCGGCATACCTGTTTCGCCAGTTCAGAACACTGATCGTCTTCGTCGTCATCGCCGTCATCCTGCTGTTCGTGCTGCCCGTACAGGAAGCCGAGGGCAGCGAGACGCTGGTGAAGATCGGCCGGTCGGTGTTCTTCGTAGTGGGTGCCGTGTTCAGCGCCTTCATCGGCGGCGCGGGCATGGCGCTGGCGACCCGCGCCAACCTCCGGGTCGCCGCGGCCGCCCGTGAGGCGGGCGGCCGGGAGAAGGCGATGGGGATCGCCTTCCGCACCGGTGGTGTGGTCGGCTTCCTCACCGTCGGCCTCGGCCTGCTCGGTGCGACCGTCGTGGTCCTGATCTACAAGGGCGACGCCCCGACCGTTCTGGAGGGCTTCGGCTTCGGTGCCGCACTGCTGGCCATGTTCATGCGGGTCGGCGGTGGCATCTTCACCAAGGCCGCCGACGTGGGTGCCGACCTGGTCGGCAAGGTCGAGCAGAACATCCCCGAAGACGACCCGCGCAATGCGGCGACCATCGCCGACAACGTCGGCGACAACGTCGGCGACTGCGCCGGCATGGCCGCCGACCTGTTCGAGTCGTACGCGGTGACGCTGGTCGCGGCGCTGATCCTCGGCCGGGCCGCCTTCGGCGAGCAGGGCTTGGTCTTCCCGCTTATCGTCTCCGCGATCGGCGCGATCATCGCGCTCGTCGGGGTCTTCATCACCCGGCTGCGCGCCTCCGACCGCTCCGGCCTGACCGCCATCAACCGGGCGTTCTACCTCTCGGCGCTGCTCTCCGCGATCGTGGTGGCCGTCGTGACCTGGGCCTACCTGAAGCCGACCTGGGCGGACATGCTCGGCGACGACTGGCGCGAGACGCTCGGTGTGGACGGGGAACTGCCGCTCGGCCCGCGCGCCGTGGCGATCATCGCGGTCGTCATCGGTATCGTGCTGGCCGCCGCCATCCAGGCGCTGACCGGCTACTTCACCGAGACCAACCGGCGTCCGGTGCAGGACATCGGCCAGAGCTCGCTGACCGGGCCGGCCACCGTCATCCTCTCCGGCATCAGCGTCGGTCTGGAATCGGCCGTCTACTCGGCCCTGCTCATCGGCGCCGGCGTCTTCGGAGCGTTCCTGCTCGGTGGCGGCTCCATCACCCTGTCGCTGTTCGCCGTCGCGCTGGCGGGTACCGGTCTGCTCACCACCGTCGGCGTGATCGTCGCGATGGACACCTTCGGCCCGATCTCCGACAACGCGCAGGGCATCGCGGAGATGTCCGGTGACATCGACGAGAAGGGGGCGCAGATCCTCACCGAGCTGGATGCGGTCGGCAACACCACCAAGGCGATCACCAAGGGCATCGCGATCGCGACCGCCGTGCTCGCCGCAACCGCGCTGTTCGGCTCGTACACCAACACGATGTCGGCCGCGCTCGCCCAGGCCGGCATCGACGATGTCGGATCGGCGGTGCAGGACGCGCTGAACGTGGCCAACCCGCGTAACCTGGTCGGCCTGATCGTCGGTGCCGCGGTGGTCTTCCTCTTCTCCGGCCTGGCGATCAACGCCGTCTCCCGGGCGGCGGGTGCCGTGGTGCTGGAGGTCCGTCGCCAGTTCCGCGAGCTGCCCGGCATCATGGACCGCAGCCAGCGGCCGGAGTACGGCAAGGTCGTGGACATCTGCACCCGGGACGCGCAGCGGGAGCTGATGACCCCCGGTCTGCTGGCCGTCATGGCCCCGATCGCGGTGGGCTTCGGTCTCGGCGCGGGCGCTCTCGCGTCGTACCTCGCCGGCGCGATCGGCGCGGGCATCCTGATGGCCGTCTTCCTGGCCAACTCCGGTGGCGCCTGGGACAACGCCAAGAAGATGGTCGAGGACGGCGCGCACGGCGGTAAGGGCTCGGAGGCCCACGCCGCCACCGTCATCGGCGACACGGTCGGTGACCCCTTCAAGGACACCGCCGGCCCGGCGATCAACCCGCTGATCAAGGTGATGAACCTGGTCTCGCTGCTGATCGCCCCCGCCGTGGTGACCTTCAGCGTGGGCGAGGACGCGAACACGCCGGTGCGCACCGCGATCGCGGTCGCCGCGGCGTTGATCGTCGTCGCCGCGGTCGTCTACAGCAAGCGCAAGCCGGCCAACATGACCGGCACCGACGCGGGCAGCGAGCAGCAGCCCCAGGCGGCCAGCGCCTGACCCCGCTCAGCCATGTGCCCCGTTCCGCCCGCCGGCGGAACGGGGCACATGTCGTTTCAGGCAACGATCCGTAGGCTGCAACGCATGCGAATGCCGCGAGCGAACCCGGCCGCACGCCGCACGGCAGCGTTCGCCGTGCTGGTGCTTCTCTTCACGGGCTGCGCGGCCGGGCCGAGCCCACGGGCCTGGGCCGCCGCGGTCTGCACCGCGCTGACCCCCTGGCAGTCGGAGATCAGCAGCCTCGCCCGCAGCACCGAGCAGCAGATGACCGCACAGACCACCCCGGCCCAGGCGAAGGAGAATCTGGTCCGGCTGCTCGGCGGGGCGGAGGCCGCCACGGAGACCGCCCGGCGGAAGGTGGCGGCGGCCGGCGTACCCGATGTGGAGCAGGGCGAGGCGGTCGCGCGCGGCTTCGTCACCGCGTTGGCTGCCGTGCGCGACGCGTACGGCAGGGCCAAGCGGACGGTCGAAGGGCTGTCCACCGGTGAGGCGAGCGCGTTCTACGACGGTGTGGAAGCGGCGATGAACGTGCTCAGTGCGGAATATGACGCGAGCGCGCTGGACACCAGTAACCTCAACTCACCCGAGTTGAAACGCGCGTTCGACGAGGTTCCGGAGTGCCGCTGACGCGTCCCGACCCACGACAGCTCTCCCTCTTCGGAGTCGAGGCGGGCCAGCCCTCGCCCGCCGACCTGGCCGGGCTGTTGGTGGGGTCGGGCCAGGTGGTGCGGATGGGGGGCACCGCCCGGGTGTCCGTCGTGGTTGACGACGCCTGGCGGGTGCATGTGCTCATCGCGGAACTGGCGGCGCGGGATCTGGCCGCGACCTGGGTGCACACCGCCGATCAGCGACTGGGCGTCCGAACCGCGTACGCCGCCTCGCTGGCGCCCCTGGGCAGGAGCTGGCTGCGCGGGGCGATCAAACATCCACCCCCCGACTTCTATCTCGACGGGCGGCGGCTGCGGCTGTGGGCGGCGGCGGCCGGCACCGGCGACGCCACCGGCTACCTGCTGCGGCTCGGCGCCTCCGACCGGCCCTGCTGGCCGGCCGCGGGTACGGCGCTCGCCGCGATCGGGCTGCCCGCGGAGCTGGTGGGGCGCCGGGGTGGTGGCCCCGCCTACCGGATCACCGGCCGACGCCGGCTGGACCGCCTGGCGGAACTGGTCGGCGAGCGCCCGCCCGCCGCTCCCGTCGGGCACTGGCCGTCCCGCTAGTCGACGCGGCCGTCCAGCGTCCGGTTCTGGCGCGGTGTGCGGCGTCACGTCCGCGACGGGGTGTACCGTCCGATCCGGTGATGCGGCCGGACCTCGCCGTACCGGACCTCCGGGTGATCACCGGGTAAGCGCTTCGCCGCCTGTACCACCGAGGGCCGAATCGCGCGTTACGTTATGCATCAGCCACTCGCCCGACCGCCGGGCGGTGAGGGCGCCGGCCATGGCGGCCAGCGGGACGGACAGCCACCGAGGGAGAACATGCCGAGCAACGCCAGCACCCGCCTGGTGATCGTCGAGTCACCGGCGAAGGCCAAGACGATCTCCGGGTATCTCGGCCCGGGTTACGTCGTCGAGGCCAGTTATGGCCATGTGCGCGATCTGCCGCGCAGCGCCGATGAGGTGCCGGCGGAGTACAAGAAGGAGCCTTGGGCCCGGCTCGGCGTCGATGTGGACCACGGTTTCACCGCCCTCTACGTGGTGTCCGCCGAACGCAAGCAGCAGATCTCGAAGCTGACCAAGCTGGCCAGGCAGGTCGACGAGATCTATCTCGCCACCGACGAGGACCGTGAGGGCGAGGCGATCGCCTGGCATCTGGTGGAGACGCTGAAGCCGAAGGTGCCGGTCCGGCGCATGGTCTTCCACGAGATCACCAAGCGGGCGATTCAGGCGGCCGTGGCGAATCCGCGCGAGATCGACCGGGCCCTGGTCGATGCCCAGGAGGCCCGCCGAATCCTGGATCGGCTGTACGGCTACGAAGTGTCGCCGGTGCTGTGGAAGAAGGTCATGCCCAAGCTGTCCGCGGGCCGGGTGCAGTCGGTGGCCACCCGGATCGTGGTCGAACGGGAACGTCAGCGTATGGCGTTCCGCTCCGCCGAGTACTGGGACATCGCCGCGACCCTGGCGGCCGGTGCCGGAGAGGGGCCGCGCACCTTCGGGGCGACCCTGATCGCGCTCAACGGGGACCGGATCGCCACCGGCAAGGACTTCGAGCCGACCACCGGCCGGGTCAAGCCGGAGTCGGGGGCGGTGCACCTGGACGCCGACGGGGCGCGCGGGCTGGCCGCCCGCCTCGAAGGGCGGCCGTTCACCGTCACCCGGGTTGAGGAGAAGCCGTACCGGCGTCGTCCGTACCCGCCGTTCATCACTTCCACCCTGCAGCAGGAGGCGGCGCGCAAGCTGCGGTTCTCCTCCCAGCAGACGATGCGGATCGCCCAGCGGTTGTACGAGAACGGCTACATCACCTACATGCGTACCGACTCGGTGAACCTGTCCGAGACGGCCATCGCCGCCGCCCGTCGGCAGATCGCCGAGCTGTACGGGGAGCGCAACGTGCCGCCGGAGCCGCGCCGCTACACCGGCCGGGTGAAGAACGCGCAGGAGGCGCACGAGGCGATCCGGCCGGCGGGGGATGCCTTCCGAACCCCGGGCGAGGTCGCCGACGAGCTGTCCGTTGAGGAGCTCAAGCTCTACGAGCTGATCTGGCGGCGTACGGTCGCCTCGCAGATGACCGACGCCGTCGGCTTCAGCGTCTCGGTCCGGATCCGGGCGGTGTCCACGGCGGGCGAGGAGGCGGACTTCGGCGCCACCGGTAAGACGATCACCGAGCCGGGGTTCCTGCGGGCCTACGTCGAGTCGTCCGACGACGAGAACGCCGAGGCTGAGGACGCCGAGCGGCGGCTGCCGAACCTGGTCAAGGGCCAGACGTTGACCGCCGAGGAACTGGCCGCGGTCGGGCACCAGACCCAGCCGCCGGCCCGGTACACGGAGGCGTCGCTGGTCAAGGCGCTGGAGGAGCTGGGCATCGGGCGACCGTCGACGTACGCGTCGATCATGCAGACCATCCAGGACCGCGGCTACGTGTTCAAGCGCGGGCAGGCGCTGATCCCGTCCTTCATCGCCTTCGCCGTGGTGGCGTTGATGGAACGCCACTATCCGCGGCTGGTCGACTACGACTTCACCGCCGCGATGGAGAACGAGCTGGACGAGATCGCCAGCGGCGACCAGGCGGCGGTGGATTTCCTCTCCGCGTTCTACTTCGGCGGCGGCGACGGCGCCGGTGAGGCATCGGTGGCCCGGGAGGGTGGGCTGAAGAAGCTCGTCACCGAGCGGCTGGGTGAGATCGACGCCCGTGCGGTGAACTCCATTCCGCTGTTCCGCGACGAGCAGGGACGCGAGGTGGTGGTGCGGGTCGGCCGTTACGGACCGTATCTGCAGCGATCGTTGCCGAACGCGGGGCCGGAGGCGGATGGCGAGGCCGGCGACCGGGTGACGATCCCGGAGGGGATCGCACCGGACGAGCTGACGCCGGAGAAGGTCGACGAACTGTTCCTCAGCGGCGGGGGTGAACGCAAGCTCGGCGAACATCCCGAGACCGGGGAACCGGTGGTGCTCAAGTCCGGTCGTTTCGGCCCGTACGTGTCCAGCGGGGACCGCAACGCCTCTCTGCTGCGGTCGCAGTCCCCGGACTCGATGACCCTGGCGGACGCGTTGAAGCTGCTGAGTCTGCCCCGGCTGGTGGGGGTGACCTCCGAGGGGGCCGAGGTGTACGCGGCCTCCGGTCGCTACGGGCCGTACGTGAAGCGGGGCGACGAGTACCGCTCCCTGGAGTCGGATGAGCAGATCTTCACGGTGACGCTGGACGAGGCGTTGGCGCTGTTCGCCGCGCCGAAGACCCGTCAGCGTCGCGCGCCGGCCCCGCCGCTGCGGGAACTCGGCATCGACCCGTTGACGGAGAAGCCCCTGGTGATCAAGTCCGGCCGGTTCGGCCCGTACGTGACGGACGGGGAGACCAACGTCTCGTTGCGGCGGGGCCAGACGCCGGAGGAGTTGAGCCTGGAGCAGGCGTCGGAGATGCTCGCCGAGAAACGGGCGAAAGGCCCGGCGCCGCGTAAGAAGGCCGCCAAGAAGGCTCCGAGGAAGACCGCCGCCCGGGAGGCCGCCGGCGGCTGACATCGGTATGGTCAGCCGCCCAGCACGCGCTGGGTGTAGGCGTTGGCGAAGACCCGGCCGGGGTCAAGGCGGTCGCGCACGGCCAGGAAGTCGGTGAACCGGGGGTAGGCCGCGCGGAGCGATTCGGCGTCGCGGTAGTGCAGCTTGCCCCAGTGCGGGCGGCCTTCCAGGCTCTGGGCGACCTGCTCGAACGCCCGGAAGTACGGCTCGTACGGCACCCCGACGTACTGGTGGACGGCGAGGTAGGCCGACTCGCGGCCGTAGCCGTGCGAGAGCCAGATGTCGTCGGCTGCGGTGAACCGCACCTCCACCGGGAAGAGCACCTTGAACGGCAGGGTGTCGATAATGCGGCGGAGCGCGGCCAGCGCCTCCGGCAGGGCGGCGCGGGGCAGGGCGTACTCCATCTCCACGAAACGCACCCGGCGGGGGGTGCAGAAGACCTCGTACGAGGCGCCCGTGTAGGTGCGGGCGGTCAACGCGCGGGCGGAGACGGCGCTGATGGTCGGCGCCAGCGCGGGCACCCGTCGGCCGAGCCGGCAGGCTCCGGCGAAGACGGTGTTGGACAGGAAGTCGTCGTCCAGCCAGCCGCGCAGCCGGGACAGGGGTCGGTCGTTCGTCGGCACCCGGTTGTTGGCTTTGATCTGGACGCGGTCGGTGTAGGGGAACCAGTAGAACTCGAAGTGGTCGTTGCCGGCGACGTGCTCGTCCAGCTCGACCAGTACGGCTGGCAGCGGCGCGGGGCGCTCGTCGGCCCGCAGCACGAACGCGTCCACGCAGCGGAGCGTCACCTCCACGATGACGCCGAGCGCGCCGAGTCCGACCCGGGCGGCGGCGAACACGTCCGGGTGCTCGGTGGCGGAGCAGCGCAGCACCTCGCCGGACGCGGTGACCAGGGTGAGCCCTTCGACGAAGGTGGCGAGGCAGCCGTACGCGGCACCGGTGCCGTGGGTCCCGGTGCTGATCGCCCCGGAGATGGTCTGCCGGTCGATGTCGCCGAGGTTGGGCAGCGCCAGGCCGTGCGCGGCGAGTGTCCGGTTCAGCTCGTGCAGCGTGATCCCGGCGGACACGGTCGCCAACCGCTGGTCGGCGTCGATCGACACCGGCCGGGCCAATCGGGACAGGTTCAGCAGCCGGTCTTCGGGGCGGGCGATGTCGGTGAACGAGTGTCCGCTGCCGACCGGCTTGATCCGTCGTCCAGCGGTCGCCGCCGCCCGTACCGCGGCAACGACCTCGTCCACGGTGGCGGGCGTGAGCACCTCTCGCGCGGTGGCGCGCTGGTTGCCGGCCCAGTTCGACCAGTCGGCGCTCGCGGTGGGGTCTTCGCCGCGCATTCGACCTCCGGCGGGTGGCTTCCAATCGGATATGAACAGCCTTCATATCAGTCGGCGCGGGATTGGGCGAGCCCTGTTTCGGTAGTCTTCTCCCGTGCACTCCTGATGCCGCTGCGGAGAGGAAAAGGGCCTGAGCGAGAAAGCGAACCCCTCGTTACCGGCCGTCGGTCGACTGCGTCGGGTCCCGGTGCAGAGTCGCAGCGTCGCCCGCGTGCGGCGCATGCTCGACGCCTGCGCCCAGCTGTTGGACGAGGTGGGCTACGAAGCGCTGACGACCACGTTGCTCGCGGAACGGGCCGGTGTCGCGATCGGTTCCGTCTACCAGTTCTTCCCGGACAAGCGCGCGGTCGTTCAGGCGCTGGCCCAGCGCAACATGGACGCCTACCTGGCCCGGCTCACCGAACGGTTCCGCAGCGGCGTCTTCACCCACTGGTGGGACGGCGTCGATGCGGCGGTCGACGAGTACATCGCGATGCACCGCAGCCTCCCCGGTTTCCGGACCGTGCACTTCGGAGACATCGTCGACGTTCATCTGCTCGACGGCGTCCGGGACAACAACTCGGTCATCGCGGAGCGGCTCGGACAGGTGCTCGTCGAGCAGTTCGGCGTCGCCGACGACGAGCGGCTACGGTTCGCGCTGCTGATCGCCGTGGAAACGGGTGACGCGTTGATCAAGATGGCCTTCCGGCGCGACCCGGACGGGGACGACGCGGTGCTGGCCGAAGCGAAGGCGATCATCCGCGAATACCTGCACCGGCACGTCAACGCCGCCTAGACGTCACGATCGCGCCGTCGTTCGGACCTGGATTCGCCGCTGACCGCCCCTGCCGGTCCGCGCACGTCAAAGGAACGCGTGGCCCTCGCCCCGGTAGGTGGGGACGGTCGCCGCGATCCGGTCCCCGTCGACCAGGTGCAGCTCGTTGACGTGCTCGCACAGTTCCCCGGCCTTGGCGTGGCGGAACCAGACCCGGTCGCCGACGCGCAGCGCCGCCGCGGCCGGGCCGGTCAACGGGGTCTGCACCTCGCCCGCGCCCTCGGTGCCGATCAGTCGCAGCCCGGCCGGCAGCCACGGAATCGGCAGCCGGCTCGGCTCGGCGGGCCCGGAGGCGATCCAACCGCCGCCGAGGACGGTGGCGATGTCCGGGGCGGGACGGCGCACCACGGGCAGCGCGAAGAACGCCGCCGGGGTGGGCCGCCACGCCCGGTAGCCGTCGAACAGGGCCGGTCCGAACAGGCCCGACCCGGCGGTGATCTCGGTGACGGCCGGGTCCGCCGTGGTCGCGGCGACACTGCCGGTGCCGCCCCCGTTGACGAATTCCAGGTCCGCGTGTTCCCGTACCGCGGCCACCGCCGCCGCCCGCCGCCGCACCAACTCCCGGTACGACCCGCGCTGCACCGCCCGGATCAACGCGCCGCGCAGCGCCTGCCCGGGGGGTGCGTCGGCCAGGCCCGCGATCTGCGCCTCGTACGCCATCAGACCGACCAGCCGGAATCCCCGCCGACCTGCGACGTGCGCGGCGAGCGCGCCCGCAGTCGCCGGCGCGTGCACCGGCGACCGGCGTACCCCGATGTGCACCCGCCCGCCCGGGCCGCCGTGCAGCGGCCGCCATGAGGCGTCCAGTTCGAGACAGACCCGCACCTGGGCACGCCGCTCGGGCGCGGCCACCGCGTCGATCAGGTCGAGCTGCTCGGGGCCGTCGATCATGAGCGTCACCGCGTCCGCCGCCGCGCCGTCGGCGACCAACTCGCGCAGCGCCGCACGGTCCGCGGTCGGGTACGCCACCAGTACGTCATCGGTGACGCCGGTACGTACCAGCCACATCGCCTCGCGCAGCGTGTACGCCATCACTCCGCGCCAGCCGGGGGTGGCGAGGACCCGGGCCAGCAGGGACCGGCAGCGTACCGATTTGCTCGCCACCCGCAGGGGTTTGCCCGCCGCCCGTTCGGTCAGCGCCGCCGCGTTGCGGTCGAACCCATCGAGATCGACGACGGCGAGTGGCGGGTCGAGGCGGGCGGTGGCCTGATCGAGTCGGTCGCGCAGCCGGTCACGGTCGGGGGGCATGACAGCACGCTAACCGCACACACCCTACCCGGGGAATCCGGTGGCACCCACGGCGCGGCAACGGATGTTGGAGCGGCCGGTGGGCACCGCCCCATTAGAGTGACCGGGAGACCAGGGTTGAGCCCGCGAAAACGGAGGTACGGCCATCGATACCAGTGCCAGGGCGGCGGGCGGGGACGGGCCGATCGGGCCGCCACCGCCGACCGGCGTCGAGCTGTCCGGGCTGCAGGCGCTCCGGTCGGTGCTGCGCATCCGCCCGTTCCGGCGGCTGTGGTTGGTGCTCAGCGTGGCTTCCCTCGGGGACTGGCTCGGCCTGCTGGCCACCTCGGTGTTCGCGGCCACCCAGGTGCAGGGCGAGCTGGCGCAGGGCCTGGCGTTCGGCGGCGTGATCGCCGTCCGGCTGCTGCCGGCGCTGCTGCTCGGGCCGGTGGCCGGGGTGCTCGCCGACCGGTTCGACCGGCGCTACACCATGGTCATCTGCGACCTGCTGCGGTTCGTCCTGTTCGCCTCCATACCACTGGTGCCGCTGCTGGGCGCCCCGGGCGGCGTCACCGTGGGCTGGGCCGCCGTGGCGACCTTCCTGATCGAGACGATCACCCTGATCTGGATCCCGGCCAAGGACGCCGCGGTCCCCAACCTGATCCCCCGTGCCCGACTGGAGCTGTCCAATCAGCTATCGCTGATCACCACCTACGGCGTGACACCGGTGCTGGCGGCGGTCATCCTGTCGGCGCTGGACGGAATCGTCCGGGTGGTCGCGCCCGGCGGGCGACTGCCGACCTGGGCCGGCTCCGCCGAACTCGCACTCTACTTCAACGCGTTCTCCCGACTCGCCACCGCGCTCGTCGTGCTCTACGGGATCAAGGAGATCAGCGGGCGGGACGGGCGGCACCCGCGCGCCGAGGGGTTGCTGCGCCAGTTCGTCGACGGCTGGCGGTTCATCGGACAGTCATCTCTGGTCCGCGGCCTGGTGTTCGGGATCTTCGGCGCCTTCGCCGCCGGTGGTGTGGTCATCGGTACCGCCCGGTTCTTCGCCGCCTCGCTGAACGCCGGCGACGCCGCCTTCTACCTGCTCTTCGGCGCGATCTTCAGCGGGCTGTCGGTCGGTGTCGGCCTGGGCCCGATGATCGTGCGCGACCTGTCCCGCCGGCGATGGTTCGGCATGAGCCTGGTGCTCGCCGGGGCATCGGTCATCGCCCTGGCCGCATCGATTCACCTGTCGATGGCGATGGTCGGGGCCGTGCTGGTCGGCATGGGGGCCGGAATGGCCTTCCTCTCCGGGATCACCCTGCTCGGGGGCGAGGTCGCCGACGCGGTACGCGGACGGGTCTTCGCCGTCGTCCAGATCGGCGCGCGGGTCGTCCTGATGCTGGCGATCTCGCTGAGCAGCGCCCTCGTCGGCGTCGCCGGATCATGGCAGGCGGCGATCGGTGACATCGGTATCTCGATCTCCTCCACCCGTCTGTTGCTCCTGGCCGCAGGCCTCGCCGGCATCGCCGCCGGCGTCAGCGCCTTCCGCCACATGGACGACAAGCCGGGTGTTCCGGTTCTCGCGGACCTGTGGGGTTCCATCCGCGGCCGTCCCCTCTCGCCCGGTGAGCCGCGGGCCTGGCAGGGCCTCTTCGTGGTCTTCGAAGGCGGCGAGGGCGCCGGCAAGACCACTCAGGTCAACGCGCTGGCGGACCTGCTACGGAGCCAGGGGCGGGACGTGGTGGTGACCCGGGAGCCCGGGGCCACCGAGTTGGGGGAACGCATCCGACAGCTGGTGCTGCACGGCGCAGGTGCCCCGACCGCCCGCGCCGAAGCCCTGCTTTACGCCGCGGATCGCGCCCACCACGTCGCCACCATGATCCGTCCGGCGCTCGCCCGAGGCGCGGTCGTCATCTGCGACCGCTACATCGACTCGTCGTTGGCCTACCAGGGGGCCGGGCGTTCGCTGCCCATCGACGAGATCTCCTGGCTGTCGAACTGGGCGACCGGCGGACTCAAACCCGACCTGGTCGTACTCCTCGACATCGAACCCGCAGTCGGGCTGCGCCGGGCGGCGAGCCGAGGCGAGAAGGCGGACCGGTTGGAACAGGAATCCGTCGCCTTCCACGAGCGGGTCCGCCTGGCGTTCCTCGACCTCGCCGCCGCCGACCCCCGGCGGTACCTGGTCCTCGACGCTTCCCGGCCGGCCAAGACGATCAGCGCCGCGGTGATCGAGCGGGTCACCGCCATGCTCGCCGCCGGCGATGACGGCAAGGGCACCGACGACGGTGCGGGGGACGAGCCCGCCGATGCGGAGGGTGACCGGTCGTTATCCGAGGATCATTTGACGGGGGGCACCGGGCCTGCGGCGACTACGATCGGAGACCGGACGGCTGAGCGGGATCGCCCCGCCGATCTGAAGTTGGAACAGCGAGTGCCATGAACCACGTCGCCCCGCCGGACGTCTTCGCGGACCTGATCGGCCAGGACGAGGCGGTTGCGACGTTGCGCCGCGCCGCCGCCGCTGCCGCTGCGCTGCTCCGCGGTGACGCGGGCACCGGGATGACTCATGCCTGGATCTTCACCGGTCCGCCGGGTGCCGGGCGGTCCCAGGCGGCCCGAGCCTTCGCCGCGGCGCTGCAATGCGAACGCGACACCGGGTGCGGCAGTTGCGCCGGCTGCCGCACCACGCTCGCGGGTACCCATGCCGACGTACGAGTGGTCGCCCCGGAAGGCTTGTCGATCAGCGTCGCCGAGATGCGGGAGCTGGTGCTGCGGGCGGCGAGCGCCCCGGCCGGCGGCCGGTGGCAGGTGGTGATCATCGAGGATGCCGACCGGATGGGCGAGCGGGCGAGCAACGCCCTGCTCAAGGCGGTCGAGGAACCGTCACCGCGCACCGTCTTCCTCCTCTGCACGCCCTCCACGCACCCGGATGACGTCTCCGTGACCATCCGGTCCCGCTGTCGGGTGGTGACCCTGCGGCAGCCCCCCGCCGCCGCCGTCGCCGAGGTCCTCGCCACCCGCGACGGCGTACCCGCCGAAACGGCGGCCTGGGCCGCCGCCGCCGCACAGGGACACATCGGCCGGGCCCGCCGCCTGGCCGACGACCCGCAGGCCCGGGAACGCCGCGCCGCCGTCCTGGCCATCCCCCGCCAGCTGACCGGGATCGGGGCCTGCTACGACGCCGCGGCGGCCCTGATCGAATCGACCAAGGCCGAGGCCGAGGCGGCGGTCGCCGAACTCGACGCCGCGGAACGGACGGCGCTGGAGACGGCGCTCGGCAAGGGCGGCACGGGACGCGGCGCGGCCGGTGCCGCCCGCGGCGTCGCCGGCCAGCTCAAGGAACTCGAGCGGCGGCAGAAGTCGCGGGCCACCCGGGCGCAGCGGGACGCGCTGGACCGGGCGCTGCTCGACCTGGCCGGCTTCTACCGCGACGTGCTGGCCGTCGCGTTGCGCGCCCCGGTGGCGCCCGTGCACGCCGACGTCGCAGCGACGGCCGCCGCAGCCGCGCAGAAATGGACCCCGGAAAGCGTGCTGCGGCGTTTGGAGGCCGTGTTGGCCTGCCGACAGGCCATTCAAGCCAACGTCAAGCCACAGATCGCTGTCGAAGCGATGATGCTCGCCCTCTGGCGCGGCTGACCTTCCCCGAAAAGGCATCGGCCGGTACGGTTCGATATCGTGACGCCACGCTGGGTAGGGGAGGGTCCGGCCGATGAGGCGGGAAATCGACGATGCCTGGGTCGAGGAGGCGATCGAACGCTACCGCCGGATTGAGTCGCTGCAGGAGGAGTTCGCGCAGGCGACAGCGCGCGTCGAGGTCAGCGTACGGTCGCCGGACGGCCTGGTCGAGGTACTCGTCACCGCCGCCGGCACCATCACCGACCTGCGTTTCCTGTCCCCACTGCACGGCCGCTCCGAGCGGGACGTGGCCAGATCCGTGCGAGCGGCGGTCACCGCGGCCGCGGACGCCGCCCGCTGGGCGCGCGAGAAACTGCACGCGGAGACGTTCGGCGCGTACCGACGGCTGGAGGAGAGCTAGGTGGAGCGGATCAGTACCTATGCCGACCGGATCGAACAGGCCGGGTCGGTGGTGACCGGCACGGTCGACGCGCTCGCCGCCGCCGGGCCCGCCGGCCCCGACTTCGGTGTCGAGGCGCCCGGCGCCCTCGGCGAGCTGGGCCAGGCGCTGCACGGGCAGTGGCAGTCCGCCCTGGCCGCCCACATCGCGCAGGCGAGGGCCGTCGCGGATTCGCTCGCGGAAACGGCCGAATCGCTGCGACAGGCCGCCCGGGCTTACGCCGACACCGATCACGCCGTCCGCCGCCGGTACGCCGAGGAACGCTGATGGACCCCCTCGATCACCTGGCCGGCCCCGCCGCAGACCTGCTCGACCGGGTCGACGATGTGCTCGCCGAATCCGGCGCTCCCGCCACGCACCGGATCTGGCCGCTGCTGCGTCGGGTACGCGCCCTGCCCGCTGAGGCGGTCGCCGCGCTCGCCGCACTGCACCCGGAACCGCTGGCCGCCGCCGCAGCCGCGGTCCGTGCGCTGATCCCGCGGTACGAGACCGTCGGCGAGCTCCTCACCGCCGCAGTCGACTGGGAAGGGGCCGCAGCGGAAGCGTTCTTCGCCCGACGCGATGCGCTCGCCGCCCACCTCACCGACGGCCCGACGAGCATGCTGGATCGGCTGGAGGCCGGTGCGGACTACCTGGACGATCTCGCCGGCTGGGTCTCCTCCGGGCGGGCCGCCCTCGCACGTACTCTCGCCGAGGTGCTGGTATCGGCGGAGGCGGTGACGCTGGTCGTCGGGGACGGGATTGACGGCGGACCGAGCGTGCCCGCCGCGGCCGCCGAGATCGGTGCTCGGGTGCTTGCCCCGGTCGCCGAACTGCACGACCGAGGCGAGGCGCTGCGCCGGCAGTGGGCACAGCGCCTCGACGAGTCGATCTATCGGTCGTCGGCCGACGTCGGGGTCCGCTTCGACGGGCCCAGCCGGATTACCCTCTGAGCGAAGGTCACGTACGCTGACGCAATGGGCATGCTGTGCGCGGTCAGTTTCAACCGGTACGGCCGCCTCTACTACTTCGATCCCGGTGACCTGCGCCCGTCGGTCGGCGATCGGGTGCTGGTGCCCACCGACGACGGACCCGAAGTGGCGGAGTGTGTGTGGGCGCCGCAGTGGGTGGACGAGGACACCAGCGGCTTCCCCCGCCTCGTCGGGATGGCGACCGAGGCGGATCTGCGCCGCGATGAGCTGCGGCGCAAGCGCAAGGCGGAGGCCAAAGTCGCCGCCAAGCGGCTGATCCGCGAGCACGAACTGCCCATGAAGGTGATCGCGGTCGACTGCGTGTCGAGCCGGAATGCGGACGGATCGCCCGGCGAGCGGATCACGATCTACTTCACCGCACCACACCGGGTCGACTTCCGGGCCCTGGTCCGCGACCTCGGCGCCACCCTGCGCTGCCGGGTCGAGCTGCGCCAGCTCTCCGCCCGGGACTCGGCGCGGGCACAGGGCGGCATCGGTTCCTGCGGCCGCGACCTGTGTTGCGCGACGTTCCTCACCGACTTCGAGCCGGTGACCATCCGCATGGCCAAGGACCAGGACCTGCCGCTGAACCCGCTGCGGATCTCCGGCGCCTGCGGCCGGCTGATGTGCTGCCTCAAGTTCGAGCACCCGCTTTACGCTACAGGCAATACTTTTCTGCGGGACTGCAGCAGGTCAGGGAGCTGCGCGCCGCGTCGGGCCTACGAGAGCACGACGAGGGGCCCCACTCCGTAGAGCATGGCCCGGGCGTCGGTCTGCGCACCCCGCAAGGCGTACGACCGGCGATATAGCTGACCTGTTGCCGGTTGGTCAGCGTATGGTCACCGGGGGTTCGGCGAGGCGGGCGCGCAGCGGTTGAGTCGGCACGATCCACGGTGCGCCGGGCGGCCCGTCGGGGTTCGCCCGCCACGACCGGCAGATCCGGTCGACCGCCACCGGATAGATGGTGAGCGTTCCGTCGCCGGCGATGTGCAGGCGCAGAAAACTCTTCGCGTCCTCGATGCCCTGCCCGGCGAAAAGCTCGTTGAGATTCACCCCGAACGTCCCGGCGACGAGCAGGTACGCCGCGGCCAGTTGCCCGGCGACCAGGCCGGCCACCGGGCCGTAGAGCACGGCCGCGGCGACCAACGGCAGCGGCCACGGCCAGTCGAGGAACGGCAGCTTCAGCCACACCCACGTGCCGAGCACGCCGAGTCCGAGATGCGCCAGGCCGTGGCCCAGCCCCAGCACCCAGTGCCGAGTCCGGCGTTTACCGCCGGACGACGGTGGCTTCGCGAACAGGAGCGCGGCGAGCAGCGTGACCACCACCATGATCGCCAACGGGATGGTGAACAGCCGCTGCTCGGTGACGGTGGTGCGCTGCGCGACCAGCCCCGCGATCGCCAACATGAGCAGGGTGTGCAGGGTGCCGAGCAGCGCGCCGAATCCCGGGTTGCGCAGCGGCAGCCGGCGGAAGATCCCCCACCCGTACCGGCGGGACCGCTCCGCCTCCGGGTAGCGGCCCGCCAGTTCGTAGCCTCGGCTGGGGCTGGCCCGCCGGGCGAGGGTGTCGCGGGGCGGCACCTCGATCCGTGCCGGCAGCTTGTGGGTGGGGTAGAGGTAGGCTCCGCCGCCACCGCAGGTCACCAATTGCCGGTCCGGCCCCGCATAGCGGGCGTAGTGGTGCAGATCGCCGGCGAGCAGCAGCTTCACCTGCGCGCCGGTGGGGGTGATCACCGATCGGATGAAGTAGTCGATCCCGTCGTACGCCTGAGGCTGGTCGACGGCCTTGACCCAGTTCGGTGCCGGCACCACCAGGATCACCCGGTCCTGCGCGCTGAGGCCGGCGGCGGCCTGCTCGAAGTAGGTCAGCTGCGGGTCGTCCAGGTACGCCCCGAACTGCTCGTCCAACGCGAACAGCCACCAGTTCGCCGGTAGTTTCACCGCGAAGTAGGAGCGGGCCTGCTCGGTCCGCCAGCCGCCGAGCGTGGCGTCCCGACGGCGGGCGAACAGCCGCAGGAAGGCGGTGAGGCCGTCGTACCAGTCGTGGTTCCCGGGCACCGCGTACAGGGTCGGGCGGGGCCGGTCGGACGGCGGCTCCGGCAGCGCCGCCTGGTAGGGGCCTTTGCACCGGTCCTCGTACGCCGTGCCGCTCGCCGTCGGATAGACCTGGTCGCCGCCCATCACCAGGACATCGCCGCGGGGCAGTCGCCGCCCGTCGAGTTCCAGGTGGGGTTGGGCGAGCAGGTACGCCACGGAGTAGGTGGCGTCGAAACCGTCACCCAGGTCGGCGACGTAGTCCAGCCACAGCTCGCCGTCGGTGCCCGGTTGCTCATGCACTCGGCTCGGCAGGGCGCTCTGCAGTTCCCGCTTGTCCAGGTACGCTCCGAACAGCACGGCGAGCAGGGTGCGCAACCCGGTGCTGAGCAGCAGCAGCGGCGCCAGCCACGGCACCGGTCGGCGCGGAGTGAACCCCAGTTCGCGGGGATCGAGGGTGCGTGGCCTGCGCTGCTGTTCGTCGGTCACGGCTCGGGAGCCTAGCCGCCCCAGAGCTCGCGGGCCATCCCCATACGTCTATGCGGCGACGCTGCCTGGGTCGCCGGGCTCACCAGGGGTGATCCCATCAAGATCGGCATCTGTAGGAGAATCCGGTGCTGGCGACCGCAGCGCGATGGCGTACACTTTCCGGCGTTGCCGCCTTAGCTCAGTCGGCAGAGCGACGCACTCGTAATGCGTAGGTCGACGGTTCGATTCCGTCAGGCGGCTCGGTGAAGAAGCCCAGGTCAACGGCCTGGGCTTCGCCGTGTTCCGAGGTCGATCACGTCGCCGCCGGCCCGTCGAGTCCTTGAAGAATCCTTATCCCGTGCGGCGACCGCCTCGTCTAGCCGGGTGGCAACGGCGTCCAGGTCGTCCCCGAACAGGCCGGCGTACACGTCCAGGCTCATTGACGCCGAGGCGTGCCCGAGCATCCGCTGCACCGCCTTGACGTTCGCACCCGCCGCCACGGCCAGACTCGCCGCGGTGTGCCTCAGGTCGTGCGGAGTCAGCCCGGCCAGCCCGACCGACGCGGCTGCCGCCGCGAAGACCCGAGTCCGGAAGTTGGTGTTACGCGCGGCCCGCCGTTCGGCGCGGTGAAGACCAACTCGTCCCGGCGCTTCCCGGTGACGTGCACGGCCAACTCGTCAACGAGGAAGCGCGGGATCGGCACCGACCGGCGCTGGTGATTCTTCGGAGTCCCCTCCACCAGCTCTCCGCCGACTTCCGCGAACGCGACCGCCACGGTCACCCGACGCCGCAGCAGATCCAGCCGCGACACCCGTAATGCCGACACCTCACCCCACCGCAGACCCGTGTAGGCAAGGAACCGCACCAGCAGTCCGTAGCGCCCGCACGCCTCCGCGAGCCTCGCCACCTGGTCGTGGTCGAGGAACACCGGCTCCTCTCGCACCACCCGAGGCAGTCTCCGACGCCGAATACCCGGCCGGTCGTTGCGCGAAGAGGCTGCCGACGGAGCCCTCCGGGACCAGGCCGTCGACGTACTACGCAAGTGGGCCGACATGCTGCCCTCATCGGTCGAGCCCAAGCTCTGACCAGGCGCGCGCTGCCGAGGCGCGCTGCAGACCTCCGCTACCGCCACTGAGCGGGACCGCCGACGGCATCCGGATCTGCCGATGTCCGGACGAAAGCCGGAGTGAGGGCCGGGTGGGGTCAGAGGGGTGCTAGGAACACCCGCACCCGCTCCATGAGCAGCGCGGACGCCTCCGGGTCGTACGCGTCGAGCGAGGAGTCGGCGAAGAGGTGTTGGTCGCCGGGGTAGACGAACAGCTCGGCGGCCGTCGTGGAGCCGGCGAGCTCGCGTGCGGCCGGCAGGTCCTCGTCGAAGAACTCGTCGCCCTCCTTGCCGTGGATCTGCACCGGCACCTCCTCCGGCCACGCCTCTCCGAACTCCGCGACCGGGATGCAGGAGTACATGAGCAGTGCCCCGCGGGCACCGGGCCGCGTCTGCGCGAGCCGCTGGGCGATCGTCACGCCGAAGGAGAACCCGCCGTAGACGAGCCCGGGCCCGAGCCCGTCGGCCGCGGCGGCGCCGCGCTCCCGGATCGAGTCGAACCCCGTATCACGCGCGAAACCGAAGCCCTCCTCGATGCTGCCGAACGTGCGGCCGTCGAACAGGTCGGGCGTGTGCACGGTGTGCCCGGCCTGGCGCAGGCCGTCGGCAAAAGCCCGGACTCCGTCGGTCAGGCCCTGGATGTGGTGGTACAGCAGCACCTCAGCCATGTCGGCGGCCTCTTTCGCTCATTGATCGAATCTTTTGGAACATTCCGCGATGCTGGTCTGTTCCACCATGGCGGACAACCCTCCGGACTACCAGCTAGCCGATCGGATGGCCCTGTCCACGCCAGCCCAGGTGCTCGATGGCTACAAGATCCTTAAGAGGTCGAGCCCGGGCCTCTGACGTTGAGAGATGCCGCGAGGGGTTTCCGCAGGCCAGACGGGGTTAGGGCAGTAGAACCAGGTGGGCAACTTGATCTCGTAATGCGTAGGTCGTCGGTTCGATTCCGTCAGGCGGCTCTGGAAGAAGAAGGCCCTGGTCAGGGGTTGCTCTCTTTGCGGCACACCTTGTGGCGACCTGCACTACGGTTGGACCTACCAGCCCAGACCTGAGGCAGCGCGATGATCGTCAGGCTCGCCACCGAGGCCGCACCCGGACGAGCGGAGAACGAGGACAACGCCTTCCACGCCGGGCGACTCGTCGGCGTCCTCGACGGGGTGACCGAACCCGTCGGCGTCGACACCGGATGCGTACACAGCCCTGCCTGGTACGTACACCGGCTCACCACCCACCTGGCCGATGTCGCGGGACGTCTCGGCGAGTCGCTGGCCGACACCCTGGCCGAGGCGATTCGCCGTGTCCGGGCGGATCACGGGGGTCGATGCGACCTCACCAACCCCGCCACCCCGGCCGCCACCGTCTGCCTGATCCGCGTGCACCACGACCGGTTCGACTATCTGATTCTCTCGGACAGCCACCTGGTGACCGAAATCGGTGGTCGCGTGCAGGCGTTCACCGATCCGCGATTCCAGATCGCTGTGACGAGGCTGCGTAGTGAGCTGCTCGTACCGGGAAGCGCCGAAGGCGACGTCGAGCGGCGGGAGCTCACCCTGCACAAGTACCGGCTGACCAACCGGCCCGGCGGCTACTGGGTCGCGGCGGCCACCCCGCAGGCCGCGCGTCACGCGATCACCGGCAGCCTCCCCTTGACCGGGCCCGACCGGGTACGTCGCGCCGCACTCCTCACCGACGGGGCTGCCTGCGCGGTCACCGAGTACCGGCTGATGACCTGGGCCGGGCTGCTCGACCTGCTCACCGACCACGGCCCACACGAGCTCATTCGCCGGGTTCGGCGGGCCGAGGACGCCGACCCCGATCGGCGTGCCCACCCGCGCTTCAAACGGCACGACGACGCCACCGCAGTCCTGTGCGCCTTTTAGACGGTGCCTGGACCGTCGCCGTGTTCCGCGAGCTCGAAGAGCCGTGCCGCGCGAATTCTGCCGCCACCAGGTCCGGCCCATCCGGTGGGATCTGCGACCTCGGGAGGTTAGTCCCCGCAACGTCCGGGTACGGCGAGGAGGGCCGGCCGCCGAACCGGGAAACCGCAGGCGCGCCGAGCCCGGACCGGGTCGAGGAGGAGGTGTCCGGGTGAGCCATCCGTGGTGGCGTACCGTCCAGGACCGGGGCTGGGACCCGATGCGCGAGCTGCACGCGCTTCGCGCCGAACTCGGCCGCATGATCGGTGCCGCGCTGGTCGGCCGAGGGCGCCCGGACGTGGAACTGCAGCGCACCGACGAAGGTTGGCTGGCCGTCGCCCGGCTGCCGGGGGTCGCCCCCGAAGAGGTGGCGGTCGAGTTGGACGGCGACGAACTGTGCATTCGGGCGCGTTCCGAAGAGGAGGTCAACGCCGACCTCGGCATGCCGGGAACAGGGGAACGGATCCGCACCTTCGAGTACCGGCTGACTCTGCCCGGCCGGGTGGACGCGGACCAGGTGGATGCGGTCATGGATCACGGGCTGCTCACCGTCGCGCTGCCGCAGGCACGCAACGGAGCCCGTCGCAGCATCGCCGTCACCGTCGGGCGGCGCCAGTTCGACCCGGGTCGCACACTCGAAGGCATGACCGGCGGGTCCGACCGACGGCCCATCGACCCGGCCATCGACCGGGAGCTGCACCGCCCGGACCTCGGATTCGACGCCGAGCCCGGAGAATGATCGACACCCGAGTCGACCCGGAGCCGGACGTCTCGCGGATCGCGGTGCTGCGCGCCAACGGACTCGGCGACTTCGTCTTCGCCCTACCCGCGCTGCGGGCGCTGCGCGCTGCCTACCCGGACGCGGAACTGGTTCTGCTCGGCGCGCCCTGGCACGCCCGGTGGCTGCGGGCACGCCCGTCCCCCGTCGACCGGGTGCTCGTCGTGCCGCCGAGTCCCGGGATCAGAGGCCCGGAGAAGGAGGAGCCCACCGGGTCGATGGCGGACTTCCTCGCCGCCGCACGCCGGGAGCGGTTCGATCTGGCGCTGCAGATGCACGGCGGCGGGGCGAACTCCAATCCCGTGGTCGCCGGGCTCGGTGCCCGGATCAGCGCCGGGTTGCGCGCCGAGGATGCGCCGCCGCTGGATCGGTGGGTCCGCTACGTCTACTACCAGCCGGAGGTGGTCCGCTATCTGGAGGTGGCGGCACTCGTCGGGGCCCGGGCGGAGAACATCACCCCGTCCTGGTCGGTGACGGCCGACGACCTGGCCGAGGCCCGGGCGGTCGCCGGTGAGCCCGCCCGGCCACGGATCGCATTGCATCCGGGCGCGACCGACCCCCGGCGCCGCTGGCCGGCCGAGCGGTTCGCCAAGGTGGCGGACGAGCTGGGCGCCGGCGGGTACGAGGTGGTGGTGACCGGCACCCCCACCGAGCGGGAGGTGGTCGAGCAGGTGGTGGCGGCCGCCCGGAGACCGCTGCTACCGCTGGTCGGCGCGTTGTCGCTGGGCGGCCTGGCCGGCCTCTACACCGGATGCGCGGCGGTCGTCTCCAATGACTCCGGACCGCTGCACCTGGCCGCGGCGGTCGGTGCGCCCACCGTCGGCATCTACTGGGTGGGCAACCTGATCAACTCCGCGACCCCGTTACGCGCCCGGCACCGTCCGCTCATCTCGTGGACGGTGCACTGCCCGGTCTGCGGCGCCGACTGCACCCGAGACATCTACCCCCACCGGCCCGGCGACGGATGCGCGCACCGGGTCTGCTTCGTCGCTGACGTTCCGGTGGCGGAGGTGCTGTCGGCGGTTGCCGACCTGACCGCGTGGACGTGACGCCGGACCATCCTGGAGAGGTTCAGGTGTTCGCCGGGTCGTCGCCGAGGAGCACCTGCCACGCCTCCTCCTCCCGTTCGGTGACCGTGGTCGGGGCCTCCAGGTGATATGCGCCGCTCGGCAGGATGCCGGCACCCCCGTAGCGTTCCATCACCGCGAGTTGGGCCGCGACGTCCTCGCCCTGGTGCCGGGCTCCGAGGGCACGCCAGAAGCCGAACCCACCGGCGGCGTGCAGCCGCGCCCGGTCGTAGAGGACGCAGCCCCCGATCCAGGCCACCTTGTACGCCCGCCAGGTGCCGGGGGGCAGATTCAGCGATTCGGTGATGTGCAGCAGGTTCGCCGCCGAGTGGATGGCGAAGCGCTGCCACGCGGGCGTGTCCGGGCGGACCCGTTCGGGCACCGGCGCGCCGTCCCACTCCTCGTAGTGCCGATGGGTGTCCGGCCGGAGATCATCCCGATAGGACAGCCCGTGCACCGCGTTGCCCACGAACCCGCAGCCCAGCTTCTCCATCGCGGTGACCAGACGGTCGAGCGTGCCCGGCGCCAGCCACACGTCGTCGTCGAGGTAGAGGACGTACCGGGCGGCCGTACGGTCGAGGAGGAACGCCCGGTGTTCGGCGAGGCCACGCCGGGGCAGCCGGCGGGTCAGCAGCGTGGGATGCCCCCGATGCCGCAACACCCGCACCATCGTCGCCACGGACGGCTCGGTCCACGGCGGCCCGCCGTCCGACTGATCGCTGACCACCACCCCGAAGCCGTCCGGGCGGTCCTGGGCGGCGAGGCCGGAGAGTGTGACGGCCAGCTCGGTGGGCCGGTTGCGGGTCGGGATGAGAACGTCCAGCAGCCGCGCTCGTCGGAAACGGTCGGGATCGCCGAGGTCGAGTGGCCGGCTCACGACCTCGGCTCCGACAGGGACGGCCCCTTGTCGCCACCGGTCGCGCCGTTCGGCCGTCGGTCGGCCGCATGAGCGCGGATGCGGTCGATGATCGCCGAGGTGGAGCGGTCGGGCACGTAGCCGAGGGTGCGTACCTGTCCGCCGAGCCGGCGCACCAACGGCGCCTCCGGAACCATCTCTGGCGGGTAGTCGCCGCCTTTGACGTATACGTCGGGGCGGACCGCTTCGATGAGCGACGCCGGGGAGTCCTCCTCGAAAACCACCACGAAGTCGACGCAGGAGAGGGCGGCCAGCACCTCCGCCCGGTCCTCGACCGGGTTCACCGGGCGCTCCGGACCTTTGAGTCGCCGTACGCTCTCATCCGAGTTCACGGCCACCACCAGGAGATCGCCGAGGGTGCGGGCCTGGTCGAGGTAGCGGACGTGGCCGCGGTGCAGCACGTCGAAGCAGCCGTTGGTGAAGACGATTCGTCGGCCCTCGGCGCGGTGGCGGGCGACCGCTTCGATGAGCGTCTCGGTGTCCACCACGCACGACGGGGTGCTGTCGTCGGCCGCGGTGACGCCGCCCGGGCGGGCCGGCGGGGCGACCGGCCGGAGCGCCGCGAGGAGGCGTTCCCGATCGCAGACGCAGGTGCCGGTGTCGGCGACCGTGGCGGTGGCGGCCAGCTGCGCGAGGTGGGTGGCGGCTGGGACGGCGGCGCCGGTGGCGAGCGCGAGCGTCATGGCGGCCAGGTAGGCGTCGCCCGCACCGACGGCCTGACTGGCCGGTACGGGTGTGGCGCGGCTGCGGTGCCGGCCGCCGTCGGCTCCGGCGACAACCGTCCCGTCCACATCCAAGGTCACCGCCACCACCTCGGCGCCGGTGCGCTCCCGTAGCTCGACGAGGTGGGTTTGGGCGAATTCGGTGCGATCATGGCCGATCGGTGGGCTGCCCGCGCCCACCGCGCCGCTGCCGGCGTGGCATTCCGACGCGCCGCCGGTCAGCAGCCGGGTGGCTTCGGTGAAGCTGGGTGTGATGACGGTCGGGCGCAGGCCCTGCCAGGTGGTCAGATCGTGCGCGTCGAGCGCGACGGTGGCGAACAGGTCTCGGTGCGCGATGAGCCAGCAGCGCAACGGTTCGGGCAGCGCCCCCAGCCCGTAGTCGCAGATGACCAGCGTCGGGGCGGCGGGCAGCTCCGTGGCGACCGCGGCGAGGGTGTCCTGTAGCTGACGTACCCCGTCTGCGGTGAGCGGGTCGTCGTCGCTGCCCTCGTCCTCACGGAGCAGGATCTGGTCGGCGGCGAGCAGCCGGCGCTTCACCGGCGTGGACCAGTCCGACTGGGTGACGGTGCGGTCCCGGACACCGGCTCGGTCCAGGCAGTCGCGCAGGTCGTCCCCGGCGGCGTCGGAGCCGATCGGCGCGACCAGGGTGGGCCGGGCACCGAGCGCGGCCAGGTTGACCGCGGTGTTCGCGGCTCCGCCCGCGGCGAGCTGTCGGCGGCGTAGCGTGAGCACCGGTGCGGGGGCCTCGCGGCACAACCGGTCCGGGTCGGCGAAGCGCCACTCGTCGAGCATGGCGTCGCCTACGACGAGTACGGGATGTCCACTCCACCGCTCCACCAGGTCGGCAAGCCGCTGCCGGGTTGACTCCCTCGCCATAAATGCGCCGGTTCCCGGTCGGGGGGATCGCAAACGTGGCCGGTCCGGGTGGGGCGGGGCCGGCGGTCAGCCGGTGGTGGGCAGGCCCATGGGGTTGCCGGTGGGCAGGACGGTACGGCAGGCGCGCGCGATCGGGGTGAGCAGTTCCCGCAACCGCCGCGTGGTGTCCGTACCGATGGCCAGCCACGGCCCGGCCGCGGCCCGGTCGGTGGCGTCCTCGATCGCCTGGAACGAGGCGATCCCGTGCTCGGTCGGCTGCCCGTTCCCGCTGAGCCAGCCGCGCGCGACCAGCCGGTCGATGCCCGCCTGCCACTGCTCGTCGGTCCAGCCCCGGTACGGCTGCACGAGTCGGCGGTCCAGGTCGAGGCTGGTGCGGAAGGCGAGCGTCTCGACGGGGTCCAGCCCGGCCGCCACCAACGCGGCGATGTGCCCGTCCCCGCGGTGCTCGCGCAGCGTCGTCGCGGCCTGCCACAGGCGGGCGAGGGGCTGCTCGGGGCGGGGGAGGGCGGCGTTGGCCGCCCCGAGTACGCGTCCCGCCGGCTCGAGGTGGGCAACGGCTTCCTCCAGCAGTTCCGCAGCCTCGGCGATCCGCTGGTCCGGTTGGTCGTCGATCAGCTCGGTGAGCGCCCGCACCGCGCCGTCGAGCCGTGCTTGCAGTGCCTGTTCCGGTGCGGCCAGTTCCCATACCGCCGGTAGCGCCCGCGTCACCATCGACGGCGCGAAGCTGAAGAACGCGGCGATCACCGGGGCGGCGTCCACGGCACCCAGTGGTGCGGCGCGGCCGGCGAAGTAGCCGCGCCAGTAGCCGCGCAGCCCCACCGCCTCGTACGCCGCACGGGAGTGCGGGTGGAAGTAGGTGACGGCGTGCACCGGCTCGAAGTGCGCCCACATCTGCCGCGCCAGTCGTTGTGGGCTGTCCGTGTTGTCGCTCATCCCGCCTCCGTTGCCGTGCGCTTGCCGCCGTCCGCTGGCCGCCGGCTCGTCCGCCGGCCGGCCGGTCATCAACCTATCCGCGCGGCGGGCTACGCGAAAGCTTTGGCTGTCCAGCGGGGACGGTAGGTTGAGGGTCATGTCGATGCTGAGTGCCGAGGATGTGCAACTGCTCCGCGAACCGCACCTCGCCCATGTGGCGACGATCGATGCGGATGGAACCCCGCACGTCACCCCCGTCTGGGTCGACACGGACGGCGAGCACGTCATCTTCAACACCGCCAAGGGCCGGGTGAAGTACGAGAACCTGCGGCGCAATCCGGCGGTGGCGGTCTCCGTCGTGGATAAGGCCGACGACTATCGGACGTTGTGGATCAAGGGCACGGCGGAGTTCGTCGAGGAGGGTGCCGACGGGCACATCGACCGGATGGCCCAGAAGTACCTCGGCGTGCCGGAGTACCCGTTCCGGCGTCCCGGCGAGGAAAGGGTGATCGTTCGGATCACGCCGACGCGGCGCCTGGGCCGCGGCTGACCGGTCAGGCGGTCTTGCGGGTCTTCTTGGCCTCCGCGTTCTTCTTCGGCCCGGCGGCCTTGCGGCCCGATTTCTCGGGGGTTTTCCGGTCTGCGCCCCCGGGTTTCTTCGCCGGCGCGGCTTTCTTGGCTTCGCCCTGCCCCGGGCCGGCCCGCCTGCCTGCCGCTTTCGGTGCCGCGGTCCGCTTCGCCGATTTCGCCGCGGTGATCGGGGTCGGCCCTGCCTCGGTGGCCGGCTCGCCGGGCTGTTCACCCCGGGTGGCGCGCGCCCGCTCCACCGAGGCGCGCAGCGCGGCCATCAGGTCCACCGCAGCCGGAGGCGGCTGGACTTCCTCCGGTTGCACGACCTGGCGTCCTTCGATCTTGGCGTCGATGACCTCCTGCAACGCCGCCCGGTAGTTGTCGGTGAAGGCGTCCGGCTCGAAGTCCGTTGTCATCGAGTCGATCAGCGAGCCGGCCATGGCCAGCTCCGGCGGCCGTAGGGTGATCTCCTCGGTCAGGAACCCGAATTCGGGGGTGCGTACCTCGTCGGGCCAGAGCATGGTGTTGAGCAGTAGCACGCCCTCGCGTACCCGCAGGGTGGCGAGCTGCTCGCGCTGTCGCAGTGCCACCTTGACGATCGCGACCCGGTCCGATTCGGCGAGCGCGTCGCGTAACAGAAGGTACGGCTTGGTCGCCTGCCCGTCGGGCTCCAGGTAGTACGCCTTGTTGTACAGGATCGGATCGACCTGCTCGGCTGGTACGAACTCCAGCACGTCGATGGCACGGGAGGTGGACAGGGGGAGGCCGGCGAAGTCCTCGTCGGTGAGGATCACCATCTCCCCGCCGCCGAGGTCGTACCCTTTGGCGATCTCGTCGTAGCTGACCTCTTCCCCGTCGATGGAGCAGACGCGCTTGTAGCGGATCCGCCCGCCGTCCTTGCGGTGTACCTGGTGGAAGCGGATGTCCTTCTCCTCGGTCGCCGAGTACACCTTCACCGCGATGGACACCAGGCCGAACGAGACGGCCCCCCGCCAGATAGCCCGCATATCGGTTCCTTCCTGCCCAATTCACTCTAGGGTTGATGCGTGTCGGGTGCACCGCTCAAGCCGATGCTCGCCAGGACCGGTGCGCTGCCGACCGGGCCGGGCTGGGGGTACGAGTTCAAGTGGGACGGCGTCCGGGTGATCGCCGAGTCCACCGGCGGCTCCTGGCATCTGTATGCCCGATCCGGCGCGGAGATCACCGCCGCCTACCCCGAGTTGGCCGCTCTCGGCGCGCGGTTGACGGATGCGGTGCTCGACGGCGAGGTGGTGGTGCTGGGCGAGGACGGGGTGCCGTCGTTCACCGCGCTCGCCGAGCGGATGCACGTACGGGACCGGGTGCGGGCCCTGCGGCTCGCGGAGGCGATGCCGGTCACGTACATGATCTTCGACTTGCTGCGGTTGCACGGCACGGATCTGACCGCCCGCCCGTACCAGGAGCGGCGGCGGAGGTTGGACGAGCTCGAGCTGGCCGGCCCGCACTGGGCGGTGCCGCCGGTGTTCCCGGACGGCGCGGCCACCTGGGCGGCGGCCGGCGAGCACGGACTGGAGGGCGTGGTCGCCAAGCGACTCTCCGCGCCGTACCGGCCCGGTGTGCGATCGCCGGATTGGGTGAAGGTCAAGCTGGAGGCGACCGACGAGTTCGTGGTGGGCGGCTGGCGGCCGGGGGCACGCAAGATCGGCGCTCTGCTGCTCGGCCGGCCCCGGCCGGACGGTCGTCTCGCGTACTGCGGCCGGGTCGGCGGCGGGATCGGGGTGGCCGCCGAACGGGAACTGTTGCGGACGTTGGAACCGCTGCGGGTCGAGGCGTCGCCCTTCGATACCGAGTTGCCCCGGGAGGATGCCCGCGGGGTGATCTGGGTTCGGCCCGAACTCGTCGTCGAGGTGACGTACGGGCAGCGTACGCCCGAGGGTCGGCTGCGGTTCCCGCGCCTGCGACGGCTGCGGCCGGATCGGTCGGCGGCGGAGGTGGCCGATGGCGGATGATCGGGTCCGGGTGGATGTGGCCGGGCGGGAGGTCAGCCTCTCCAACCTGGACAAGGTGCTCTACCCGGCGGCCGGGTTCACCAAGGGTGAGGTGATCGACTACTACACCCGGGTCGCGCCGGTGCTGCTGCCGCATCTGTACGATCGGCCGCTGACCCGCATCCGCTACCCCAACGGAGTCAACGGCCAGTTCTTCTTCGAGAAGAACGCCCCGACGAGCACCCCCGGGTGGGTGCGCCTGGCGCGCCTGCCCGCGCCCGGCTCGTCGAAGGGGCGGGCGATGCTCGACTATGTCGTGGCCGATGATCTACCGACCCTGGTGTGGCTGGCCAACCTGGCGGCGCTGGAGTTGCACACCCCGCAGTGGCGGGTCGATCGCCGGGGTCGCGCCAAGCCGCCCGACCTGATGGTGATCGATCTCGATCCCGGTGCCCCGGCGGCCCTGCCGGAATGTTTCCGGGTCGCCGTGCTGCTGCGGGATCGGCTCGCCGCCGACGGCATCGCCTGCTATCCGAAGACGTCGGGGAAGAAGGGGATGCAGCTCAGTTGCCCGATCGCGGGTCGTCAGTCGGCGGATGTGGTGTCGCGGTATGCCCGGCGGGTCGCGGAGGAACTCGAGCGGGCCGAGCCGGAGTTGGTCGTCTCGAAGATGGCCAAGCGCCTGCGCCCCGGCAAGGTATTCATCGATTGGAGTCAGAACAATGCGGCGAAGACGACGGTGGCGCCGTATTCGCTGCGGGCGCAGCCGCGGCCGACCGTTTCCGCCCCGCTCACCTGGGAGGAGGTGGAGGGTGCCGTGGCGGGCCGGGACGGCGGCGCCCGTCAACTCACCGCCGCCGAGGTGCTGGAGCGGATCGAGCGGTACGGCGATCTGCTCGCCCCGCTGCTCGAACCCGGCCCCCGCGTGCCCTAACCCCCGCGTGCCCTAACCCCCGCGATCTTGCAGTTTTGGGGGGTGCATTTCATCCCGTACCAGGACAAATCAGCAACCAAAAGTGCAAGATCGCGGGGAGCTGGGGGTCAGTCGGCGTTGACGATCGTGTACGCGTAACCCTGCTCGGCGAGGAACCGCTGTCGGTGCGCGGCGTACTCCGCATCGATGGTGTCGCGCGCCACCACCGTGTAGAAATGCGCCTGCCGCCGGTCGGCCTTCGGACGCAGAATCCGGCCCAGCCGCTGCGCCTCCTCCTGGCGCGACCCGAACGTCCCCGACACCTGGATCGCCACCGTCGCCTCCGGCAGGTCGATGGAGAAGTTGCCCACCTTCGAGATCACCAGGGTGGACAGCTCCCCGGAACGGAACGCGTCGAACAGCCGCTCCCGCTCCCGGTTGCTGGTCGAACCCTGCACCACCGGTGCCCCCAGGTACTCGCCCAACTCGCGCAACTGCTCGACGTACGCACCGATGATCAGCACCTGCTCGCCCCGGTGTCGATCGGCCAGCGACTTGACGACCGGCAGCTTGGTGCGGGCGGTCGCGGCCAACCGGTAGCGCTCCTCCGGCTCCGCGGTCGCATACGCCATCCGTTCGGCGTCGGTCAGCGTGACCCGCACCTCGGTGCACTCGGCCGGGGCGATCCAACCCTGCGCCTCGATGTCCTTCCACGGCGCGTCGTACCGCTTCGGGCCGATCAGCGAGAACACGTCGCCCTCGCGGCCGTCCTCACGCACCAGGGTGGCGGTCAACCCCAGCCGCCGACGCGCCTGCAGATCGGCGGTGAAGCGGAAGATCGGCGCGGGCAGCAGGTGCACCTCGTCGTAGACGATCAAGCCCCAGTCGCGTGCGCCGAACAGGTCGAGATGGGTGAACGTGCCCTGCCGTCGCGTGGTCAACACCTGGTACGTGGCGATGGTGACCGGGCGGATCTCCTTGCGCTCGCCGGAGTACTCGCCGATCTCGTCCGCGGTCAAGGACGTGCGCGCCACCAGTTCCCGCTTCCACTGGCGCCCGGCGACCGTGTTGGTGACCAGGATCAGCGTGGTCGCCTTCGCCCGCGCCATGGCCGCGGCACCGACCAGGGTCTTGCCCGCCCCGCAGGGCAGCACCACCACACCCGACCCGCCGGCCCAGAACTGCTCCACCGCCTCCCGCTGGTACGACCGCAGGTGCCAGGCCGGCCGACCGTCCTTGCCCGACTCGACCAGCTCGATCGGGTGCGCTTCGCCGTCCACGTACCCGGCCAGGTCCTCCGCCGGCCAGCCGAGCTTGAGCAGTGCCTGCTTGAGTCGGCCGCGCTCGGAGGCATGAACGACGATCGTGTCGTCGTCGATCTTCGCGCCGAGCATCCCGGCGAGCTTCTTGCTGCGGGCCACCTCGACCAGGACCGCGCGGTCCAGCCCGTGCAGGACCAGCCCGTGCGTGGGGTGGTTGACCAGCTGAAGCCGGCCGTAGCGGTCCATCGTCTCGGCGACATCCATCAGCAGCGCGTGCGGCACCGGGTAACGGGAGTAGCGCAACAGGGCGTCGATGACGCCTTCCGCGTCGTGCCCCGCGGCTCGGGCGTTCCACAGGCCGAGCGGGGTGAGCCGATAGGTGTGCACATGCTCCGGCGACCGCTCCAGTTCGGCGAACGGCGCGATCGCCATCCGGCAGGCCAGGGCATCCGGATGATCGACCTCGAGCAGCAGCGTCTTGTCGGATTGCACGATCAGCGGTCCACCGGCCACCCTCTACCTCCTGCCCGAGCCAGACCCTCCAGTCTGACACGCGGGTAACGAATCGCTGAAAGTGTCGAACCGGTGCAACCCGCCTCCCGCACAAGGGCGTCTACCGGGCGAACCACACCGGTGGCCTGCGGTCGGCGGTGTGGATGGAACGGTCGGCGTCGGTGCGAGGGCGCTCGATCCGGACACGTCGCTGCCGTGGCTCGGGGGCCGCGGCAGGCGGGCGGCCGGAGGGCACATCGGGGGCGAGCGCCCCGCCCGCGCCCGACCGAATGGGGCGCCGTCAATCCCCGGAGTCCTCCTCCGGAACAGCCGCGGTGATGCGGTGCAGGACGAAGGTGTGCATCGTCTCGGTCCGCTCGTCCTCGGCCCGAAGGTAGCCGCCGCCGATCGAAATCGGGCGTACCAGCCGGGACAGGTTGGCACCGTGCGCGTCGACGTAGCCGACCCAGACCCGGGTCCGGTCGCGTACCGCCTGCTGCAGGACGGCGAGGACCTGCGTCGTCGCCATGCCGGGGCCCGTGCCCCGAACGGACCCTCGTCTGGTACGGGCCGCGTCGCCACGGCGCATGTCCTCGACCAGACCGAGCAGCCGGGGTGTGCTCAGCCGGGGCGCGGCCAGCGGGTCGGTGCCGCGGGCAGCGATCGGAGTGCGGGCCGGCGCGCGTCGCGGCTTCGGACGGGTGAGCAGCGCCGCCCCGCTCGCATCCTCGGGCACGGGCGGATAGCCCGCCTCGCGCAGCGCGTCGAGCAGGCGGCGGAGCTGGTACGGCGTGACCAGCACCGTGGGGGCCAGCCGGCGCAGCGCGAGCGGCGCCAACCGGCGGTCCGCCAGCACCTGGGCGAGGAGGGCCTCGTCGTCGCTGCGCAGGTACGCGCCCGCGCTGCCCACCCGCAGACCTCCGTGGCGGCGCGCTACGTCGTCGATCAGGTAGGTCAACGCCTGGGGCACCGGGGTACGGGAGCGCCGGGCGAACAGTTTGTGCAGGTCATCGGCGGAGTATCCGGCATCCAGGGCCCGCCGGACGCCGGCTTCGGTGACCCGGTGCACGCTGGCTGCCCCGGCGGATTCGGGGTCGGCGACCACCTCCAGTTCGGCAGCCAGGTCGGGTTCGGGCGGGCCGGGCACCACCACGGTGAGGTCGGCCTGCACCAGGAAGTGGTCCACGGGTGTGGGCAGCAAGGCGTCCAGTGCCCGCACCGCCCCGCTGCCCGCCTCCTGCAGGCCGAGCGGGTCGCATGTGGCGTCCGGTTCGCTGCTGGCTTCGCCGATCAGCAGCCGACCGTAGCCGGTGAGGGCGCCGAGCCCGGTCACCCCGAGCAGCGCCGCTTCGGCGAGCGCCTCCCGGCTGGCCGGTTCCCGCTCGCTCGCCCGCCGTGGCATCCGCCAGGCCAGGATGGCCAGCGCCTCGTCCTCGGTGGGGGCCGCTCCCGGGGCGAGATCGGCGAGCAGCTGTAGCACGGCCCGTCGTACGGCGGGCATCGCGACCCGCTCCACCTCGTCGGACAGCACGTTGATGAGGCGGTCGCGGCTGTCGCGTCGGCCGACCAGTCCGGGCCGGCGGGTCATGTCCAGCCATGCCTCGGCCAACTGCTTCCAGCGTTGCGCGAGTGGCGCGGCCCGCCACAGGTCGTAACCGACGGCGGGCAGCATCTGGGATTCCCCTCGAGCGCCGCCGCCCGACCCCTCCACCGCGCCGATCAACCCGGCGGCGTTCGCGACCTCCAACAGTAGCGCCGCGTGGGATTCGGTCAGTGCGGTGGCGCGGGCCAGCCGCCGCAGGTCGCGTACCCCGATCCCGCCCGCGCGCAGGGCCGAGGCCGGTTCGGCGGCGAGCGCCTCAAGCAGTGCTTCGGTGTTGCGGACCGCCTCCATCGCCTGGCCCGCCCCCGCGGAGTCGGCGGCCTTCTGCTCCCGCACGGTCGCGGTGTTCGGGGGCTCGGGGTGCAGGGCGCCGAGCGGGCTGTCACGGCGCAGCAGCAGACCGATCTCGCGGGGCAGTTCGACCGCGTCCGTGCGGCCCGGGGCGTCGGGGAGCTGTACCAGCAGGCCGTGGTCGATCAGCCAACGCACCGCGGCGGCCGTCCCGGACTCGCCGGCCGCGCTGAGGGCACCGGCGGACAGCGTGCCCACCGGCGGGCCGGCGGCGAGTCGGTCGAGGACCGCCCGGGCCGCGGGCGGTGCGGAGAGCACGACGCGGCGCAGCCGCGCCGGATCGGTGCACAGCTCGGCCGTGGCCGCATCCAACTCCGCCGCCGGGCGGCCCAGTCCCGCCGGGTACGGCGAGCAGGCTTCGTTGACGCCGGCGGCGACGCGCATCGCGTCGTCCGGTCCGTAGATCAGGGCGAGCGCACGCAACCGGTCGAGTGCGGTGCGGACCGGTTCGTTCCGGGGTTCCGGGAGGGCGACGAGTGCCAGTACGTCGTCGATGTGGCTCAGCCCGTCCGCGTCTCGGGTCAGCCGTACCGCGTCGAGGATCTGCAGGGTGAACCGGTCGAGCCCGTCGAGTGCCCGGGTCACGGAGACCCGCGATTCGGCGCGGGCGGCGAGCGTCGCGAGGTCAGCGGGTGCCGGGACGACCAGGTCGGGGCGCAGTCGAAGCAGCGCGGCGAGCGCGTCGTCCGGCAGGGATCGCAGGTGGGCGGCCAGGCTAGTCATCGTGTCGTCAACGCTAGCCCGCCGGGCGGCCGTCGGGCGGCGGGGACGTACGGGTTCGGCACAGGAATCACCTGAACCGGGTTCCCGGCGGTGCCGGATTGGATGCTCCGGCTAGCCTTATTGGAGTCGGTTGTCTCAACGGAGAGGTCATTCGGTGCCAACGGGTCGAGTTAAGTGGTTTGACGCGGCCAAGGGATACGGGTTCGTCACCAGCGACGAGGGTGGCGATGTGTTCCTGCCTAAGAGCGCCTTGCCCGCTGGCGTCACGGACCTGAAAAGCGGCCAGCGGATCGAGTTCGGGGTCGTCGCCGGCCGCAAGGGTGCGCAGGCGATGACGGTGCGCCTGATCGATGCGCCGCCGTCGCTGGCCGAGTTGCGTCGCCGTCCGCCGGACGAGCTGCACGGCATGATCGAGGACATGATCAAGGTGCTCGAGGCGAAGGTGCAGCCGGATCTGCGCCGCGGCCGCTTCCCGGACAAGCGGACCGCGCAGAAGATCGCTCAGGTGGTCCACGCGGTGGCGCGCGAGCTGGAGATCTGAGGGACCAGACCGGCCGCGGCGGCACGGCCCAGCAGCACGTCGACCGCAGCCTGTCCCTCGTCGCCGAGATCGGCGGTGAATTCGTTGACGTAGAGCCCGATGTGCCGGTCGACCACATCGGGCTCCATCTCCTGCGCGTGGGTCAGCACGTACTCCCGGGTGCCCGCCGGGTCGGCCCAGGCACGCCGCACGGAGCTGCGGATCCATTCGGCGGCCGCGGCGGGGTCAACGGTGCCCCGGCGGGCCAGGATCGCGCCGAGCGGAATGGGTAGACCGGTGTCGTGCTCCCACCATTCGCCCAGGTCGACGAGGGCGGTCAGCCCGTACCGGGGATAGGTGAAGCGGGCCTCGTGGATGACCAGCCCGGCGTCGTATCGGCCGGCGGCGACGCCCGGCATGATCTCGTGGAACGGCACGACCTCGATCCGGGCCGGCGGCTGGCCCGCCGCCCACAGGCGGAAGAGCAGGTACGCGGTGGTCCGCTCGCCGGGGACGGCGACCGTCGCGCCGGTGAGATCGGTGGGGCCGGTGTCGCGGACGAGCACCAGCGGCCCGCAGCCGCGGCCCAGCGCCCCGCCGCAGGGCAGCAGGTGGTAGTGGTCGAGCAGCCAAGGCAGGGCGGCGTAGCTCACCTTGACGAGGTCGAAGGCTCCCCGTTCGGCGGCCGTGTTGGTGACGTCCACGTCCGCGTAGGTCACCTGCACGGGCGGGGCGTCGGGCACCAGCCCGTGCACCAGGGCGTGGAAGACGAAGGTGTCGTTGGGGCAGGGGGAGATCGCGAGCGAGAGCGCCACGTCCCCACGGTAACCGTCGTCTGGAGCGCCCCGTCACCGCAGGGCGGCGGCCGCGTCGGTGAGGGCGGCGAGTGCCTCGCGCAGCCGCCACGCCGCCCGGTCTCGCGGACCGATCGGGTTGGAGATGGTGCGCAGTTCGGCGAACGGCACGCCGGCCCCGGCGGCGGCGCAGGCCGCCCCGTACCCCTCCATGCCCTCGGCCACCGCGTCCGGGTGGCGGTCCGCGAGCAGCTTCGCGCTGTCCGCGGTGCCGGTGACCGTGCTGACCGTGAGGATCGCGCCGGCCACCGCCTGCGGCAGCGCGGACCGCAGGGCGGCCAGCAGCGCGGGGTCGGCGCTGAACGCGGGGGGCGCACCGAGTTGTTCCGGGGACATGCCGAGGGCGTCGATCGGGAGGAAGCCCTCGGGGGACTCGGCTCCCAGGTCGGCGGCGACGCTGCGGGTGGCGAGCACGACCGCCCCGACCGCTGCCCGGCCGGGGAAGCCGCCGCCGACGCCGGCACTGATCACCCCCCGGTACGGCCGGCCGGCGGTCTCGGCGAGGGCGAGCAGCCGCGCGGTGTTCGCCGCGGCGATGGCCGGTCCCACGCCGACCGGCACGACGGTCACCGGGGCGTCGACCAGACCGGCGCGTACGGCCGCCGCCTCGGCTTCGACCGCCGTGACGATCAGAAGGGGCCTGCTCATGCCGGGTCCCGGGAGGCTCGCTGGGTCTCGTCGTCGCCGTGTCGGGTCGGGGCGGAGGAGGGTCGGTAGATGTGGTAGCCGGGCATGGTGAGGGTGTCGTCGTCGGTCGACGGCGGTTCGCCGCCGGGGACCGGGCCGGCGGGGGCGGCGGGGCTCGGTCCGAAGGCCGGTCCGGCGGCGGAGGCATCGGGCGCGCTCGTCGGGGAGGCGGAGGCATCGGGCGCGCTCGTCGGGGCGGCGGCGACCAGGTCCGCCCGTCCGCGCAGGCGCTCGCCGTTGAGCCGGCTCGCCGCGACGGCGGCGCGTACCGCGGCGAGGACCGCGAACCCGGCGGCCACGCCGATGCCGAGGTGACCGTCGAACGGGATGAGTCCGACCGCGCCGCCGGTGACGAAGGCCAGCATCAGCACCGTCTCGGCGTGGGCGAAGGCGCTCGCCCGCAGCCGCTCGTCGATCCGTTCCTGCACGCAGGCGTCCACGGTGAGCTTCCCGAGACCGCTCATGATCGCGGTGACCAGGGCGAGCAGGGTCACCATCAGCAGGGAGTACTGCAGGGTGGCGAGCACGGCCACCCCGGCCACGATGACCAGGCCGCTGGACTGGACCGCCGCCGGACGGTGGATCCGTAGTCGGGTGCCGAGGCCGGTGGCCAGGAACGTGCCGAGCGCCAGCGCGCCTCCGGCGAGGCCGATCGCCCCTTCGTCGCCCAGGTCCCGCCCGAGAACGACGGTGGTCAGATCCCCGGCTTTGACCGCGAACGCGAGGAACAGCAGGAGGAATCCGTAGAGGCCGCGTAGCGTGGCACCGCCGATCAGGGTGGCCAGCACCACCCGTCGGGCAGTCCCGGCGCCGGTCAGCGGCCGCTCGCCGCTGCGGCGTAGCCCGATCGCGGTGATGATCCGGGGCATCGACTCCGGCGGGTCGCAGTCGGCTCGCGGGGGCAGCCGCAGGGCGACGACCATGCCGACCAGGAAGATGATCGAGGCGATCCGCAGCGGCCACTGCGGTCCGAACCAGAACGCGGCCAGGCCGAGCGGGGTGACCGCCGCGGCGGCCAGTGTGCCGTAGACGCTGGCGCGGGCGTTGGCCTGCGACAGTCCGAGGCGTTCGGGCAGCAGCCGGGGCACGGCGGCGGAGCGGGCGACGCCGTAGGCCCGAGAGAACACGAGCACGCCGAAGGCGGCCGGGTAGAGCGCGAGACCGTCGATGTGGTCGGAGACCAGCCAGGCCAGGAAGGCCCGGCCGAGCATGGTGGTGGCCAGGGCGTACCGGCGTCCGTGCCGGAAGTGGTCCAGCAGCGGCCCGACGACGGGTGCCAGCAGCGCGAACGGCACCATCGTGATGAGCAGGTAGAGCGCTACCTTGCTGCGGGCCTCGCCGAGGGGCACGCTGAAGAAGATGGTGCCGGCGAGCCCCACCGCGACGAGGGTGTCGCCGGCGCAGGATGCGGCGTGCAGGTCGAACAGGCGGATCATCCCGGTCTCGCCGGCGGCGCCTTTCGCGCGCATCCGACCGGCCCGTCCGATCAGCCAGCGTCCGCCGACCGCGGTGCCGCGTACGACCATCCGGGTGCTGCGGATGGCCGTGCCGATGGTGCGCCCGAGGATCGACGGCATGGGTTCAATCCTGACCCATCCGAGCCCGGATCGTCGCGCATGCGCCGGTGTCGTTCGAGGATCGGGTGTCCGGGCGACGGCGGGGAGGGCCGGCCGAGGAGTAGCTGACGGTCGGCGTCGTCGGTGGGGGACAATGGTCGGGTGACCAGGAGTGCCGCTGCTCGATCCACCCGACGGGACCACATCTGCGCCGCTGCGGTGGATGTCGCGCGCGCCGGTATCACCGAGGTTGAGCCGGACGCGGTCGGCGAGCATCTGTCCGCGATCGCGGAAGGTGACCGGGTGGTCACCCATTTCTTCGAGTGTCTGCTGCCCGGCTACCGGGGCTGGCGCTGGGCGGTCACGGTGAGCCGCGCGCCACGCAGTCGGAAGGTAACCGTCTGCGAGACCGTGCTGCTGCCCGGGCCGGATGCGCTGCTGGCCCCCGGATGGCTGCCCTGGCAGGACCGTCTGCAGCCGGGTGACCTGGGGGTCGGTGATCTGCTGCCCGCACCGCGCGATGATCGCCGGCTGGCCCCGGGCTATCTCCTGTCCGACGATCCCGCCGTCGAGGAGATCAGCTGGGAGCTCGGGCTGGGCCGGGTCCGGGTCATGTCGCGGGAGGGGCGCAGCGAGGTCGCCCAGCGGTGGTACGACGGGGAGCACGGCCCGCAGGCTCCGATCTCGGTCGCGGCGCCGCCGTCGGCGCGGTGCGGGACCTGCGGGTTCTACCTGCCGCTCGCGGGTGTGCTGCGCCAGCTTTTCGGGGTGTGCGGCAACGTCTACGCGCCGGATGACGGTCGCGTGGTGAGCAACGACCACGGTTGCGGGGCGCATTCGGAGGTCGTGGTCGAGGTCGCCCAGACGCCGGTGGACGAGTTGCCCACCATCTACGACGACGCTGAGATGGAGCCGATCGCCGACCGGCTGACGGAGAGCGACGAGTCGCCGGGGCGGGTCTGAACCGTCCCGGTCAGCCGGCGCGGCGCCGCTGCCGCCGTCGCGCGTCGTAGGGGATCATCACGGCCAGGCCGAGGAGGCCGAGGAGGAATCCGGCCAGGCAGATCCAGAGCCAGTCGAGGCGGCCGGTCGCCGCAAGCCGGTCACGGAAGAAGATCAGAAGGACGAGACCGGCGACCGCCCATCCCGCCATGCCGGCGAGCGCGAAGGGCACCATCGGTGGGTCGAGTGGCTCCGGTCGCGGCGGCTGGGGTTCGCGCACGTGATCCAGCCTACGGTGCCCGATCGGGGATTTCCGCATCCCGGGGTCGGTCTGCGACGATGCCCGCGGCAGAGACTCGCCGACGGTCCGATCCCGCGGCGGGTAGGATGCGCCAACTCAACCGATGCCCGCGTGTAACTCTGACCGCCCAGCGAGGACTCGATGACGAAAGCAGCGACCAAGGCCGGCGGCTCCCGACCGGGAGGCGGGGCACCACCACGTACCGGATTCGACCGGTTCTTCGAGATATCCGCGCGCGGCTCCACCCCGGGTCAGGAGGTCCGCGGCGGGCTCGCCACCTTCTTCACGATGGCCTACATCGTGGTGCTCAACCCGCTGATCCTGGGCAACGCGATCGACGGGGACGGCAACCAGCTCGGCCTGGCGGCCGTCGCCGCGGCCACCGCCCTGGTCGCGGGTGTGATGACCATTCTCATGGGCGTCGTCGGTCGTTTCCCGCTGGCGTTGGCTGCCGGCCTCGGGGTGAACGCGATGGTCGCGTACGAGATAGCCCCGCAGATGACCTGGGCGGATGCCATGGGCCTGGTGGTGATCGAGGGTGTGATCATCGCTGCTCTGGTGCTCACCGGGTTGCGCACCGCGGTCTTCCGGGCGGTGCCCACCCAGCTGAAGACCGCGATCGGGGTCGGCATCGGGCTGTTCCTGACGATCATCGGACTGGTCAACGCGGGCTTCGTCACCCGGGTGCCGGACGCCGCCAACACGACCGTGCCGGTCGGGTTGGGCATCAGCGGTCGCCTGGTCAGCTGGCCGGCGTTGGTGTTCGTCATCGGCCTGCTGTTCACGCTCGTGCTCGTCGCGCGGAAGGTGAAGGGTGCCATCCTGATCGGCATCCTCGGCTCGACGGTCCTGGCGATCGTGGTGGAGGCGATCGCCAAGGTCGGCCCGTCGGTCGTCAACGGGCAGCCCAACCCGAAGGGCTGGTCGCTGAACGTGCCGGGTATGCCGGACACCTTCGTCGGCCTGCCGGATCTGTCCCTGCTGGGCAAGTTCAACGTGTTGAACTCCTGGGAGCGGGCCGGTTGGCTGGTCGTGCTGATGTTCGTCTTCACCCTGCTGATCACCGACTTCTTCGACACCATGGGCACGATGGTGGCGGTCGGGCAGGAGGGGAACCTGCTGGACAAGTCGGGCATGCCGCCGCGCACCCGGGAGATCCTGCTGGTCGACTCGTTGGCCGCGGTGGCCGGTGGGGCGGCCAGCACGTCCAGCAACACCTCGTACATCGAGAGCGCCGCGGGTGTGGCCGAGGGCGCGCGTACGGGTGCGGCGAACCTGGTCACCGGCGCGCTGTTCCTGCTGGCCATGTTCTTCGCCCCGCTGGTGGAGGTCGTGCCGTTCGAGGCGGCCTCCACCGCGCTGGTCGTGGTCGGCTTCCTGATGATGACCTCGGTACGCACGATCGACTGGGATGACTACGAGGTCGCGATCCCGGCCTTCCTGACCATCGTGCTGATGCCGTTCACCTACTCGATCTCGAACGGGATCGGCGCCGGCATCATCACGTACGTCCTGCTGAAGGTGGCCCGTGGGAAGATCCGTCAGGTGCACCCGTTGCTTTACGCGGTGGCCGGGCTGTTCATGCTCTACTACCTGCGGGGTCCCATCGAGGGCTGGGTTTTCTGAGCTCGTCGCGGTATGGGCGACGTCACCTCGACGGACTCATCCGTTAGGGTGACGTCGCCCATAAGCGATGGTCGTTAGCAAAGCTCATTAGCTATGCTCACGAGGTGACGGAGCGGACGGTGATGGCGACGGGACTGCCGCCGGCGCAGTTGGCGACGCTGCTGCGCGACGCGATCACCCGACTCAACCGACGGCTGCGCCAGGCCCGCCCGGTCGGCGACCTCACCGTGGCTCAGCTCTCCGCGCTGACCAGCCTGGAACTGGCCGGGGCGTTGACGCCACGGGAACTAGCCGACACCGAACGGGTACAGCCGCCGACCATGACCAGGATCGTCGCGAAGCTGGAGGAACGCGGCCTCGTGCAGCGCAGCCCCCACCCGACCGACGGCCGCCAGGTCATCCTCGGAACGACCGAATCGGGCCGCGCCGTGCTGGCCGCGCTCAACCAGGCGCGCAACAGCTGGCTGGCCCAGCAGCTCGCCGACCTCACCGATGAGGAACGCGACGCGTTGCAGCGCGCCGCGGAGATCCTGCAACGGGTGGCACGCGCCTGAACCGGCCGACCGCTTCGTCCACGACGGTTGTGGATGACGCGTACGGTCGAGGAGGCGCACCCCGAATTGCGGACAAGGCTGAGCAGCACTTTCCAAGCACTGCGGAACCGAAACTACCGACTGTTCATCTCCGGTCAGCTGATCAAGCTGATCGGAGTCTGGATGATGTTCATCGCGCAGGACTGGCTGGTCCTCGAACTTTCCGAGGATTCCGCCACCGCGCTCGGCGTGGTGACCGCCCTCCAGTTCACCCCCGTGCTGCTGCTGACACTTCTCTCCGGCCGGCTGGCGGACCGCTACGACAAGCGGCTGCTGCTGTTGATCGCCAACGCCGCGTGGAGTGTGCTCGCCCTGGCGATGAGCCTGCTCGTCGTCACCGGCCTGGTCCAGCTATGGCACGTGTTCGTCTTCGCCGCGCTGCTCGGCACCGCCAACGCCGTGGAGACCCCGGTACGGCAGGCCTTCGTCTCCGAGCTGGTCGGCACCAAGGTGCTGCCCAGCGCGCTGTCGCTGGCCGCGGCCACCTTCAACACCGCCCGGATCGTCGGCCCCGCGGTCGCCGGTATCGCCATCGCCGCCTTCGACGTCGGCCCGGTCTTCCTGGTCAGCGCGGTCGGCTCACTCGCGCCGCTGTGGGGGCTCGGCCGGGTCCGGGTCGCCGAGCTGCACCGCGACGATCTCACCGAGGCGCGAGGCAGGGCCGCCGCTCGCGTGGTCGACGGGCTACGCTACGTCGCCCGCCGCCCCGACCTGCTGCTGCCGATGGTGCTGATGCTGGTCGTCGGCATGTCGCTGTTCAACTTCCAGATCACCCTCGCCGCGCTCGCGAAGACCACCTTCGACACCGGGGCCGCCTCGTTCGGTCTGTTCACCACCGCGCTCGCCGTCGGTTCCCTGATCGGCGCGCTGGCCAGCGGTGCCCGCCGCAGCCGGCCGTCGGCGTACCTGGTGCTCGGCGCGGCCCTGACCGCCGGGGCCTTCGGCACCCTGGTCGGGCTGGCCCCGACGTACTGGCTGGTCCTGGGCCTGCTGCCGATCGCAGGCTTCTGGATGGTGTTCTTCGCCCAGGCCGCCAACCAGCGGCTGCAACTCGGCGTTGACGCATCGTTCCGCGGCCGGGTGATGGCGCTGTGGACGCTCGTCTTCCTCGGCACCAACCCGGTCGGAGCCCCGGTCATCGGGTGGATCGCCGAACGCCACGGGGCCGGGACCGCCATCTGGATCGGCGGTGCGATCAGCATGGCCGCCGCCGGTGTGGCCCTGGCCTGGCAGCTGCACCGCACCGGCTCCCGGATCCGGCTGCGGATCCTGCCCGTGCCGAGGTTCTACGTCGTCCCCTCGGACGCGTGGCGCAGCCCGTGACCGTGCGGGGCCGTACCCGGCGCGCGGCTCCCAATCGGAGTCATGCCCACGGCCCCGCAGACCGGCCCCAAAGTCGATGGCGGTCGCTGCCAACCCGACGTACCGTCGGACAGGTGGACGTATCCTCCGCGCTGCCGGTGGCGCTCCTCGCCACAGCCTGCCTGCCGGCTGTGGTGGCCGCTGTCATCTGCGCGGACGAGGTGGTCGAGCGGGTGTCGCAAGCCATTGACGAGCGGTACGGCGCGTGGCGGGAGCGGCGCCTGATCGGCCGACTCAACCAGTTGGCCGAAGCCAACGGGCTGGGCCGCGACATCAATCTCAGTCAACTCGACAGCGACCAGCCGAGCATCGAGGAGATCGCCGACGACCTGCGTCGCCTGCGCCGGCTGCGGCTCGCCGCCGGCACGTCTCGCTTCCACCGCGAACTGATCGGCCGGGCGTACGACGACCGACTGCGTCAGGCCTGCCGGTGCCTCGGCGTCGCCGAGCACCTCGACGAACTCGACGGACTCGACCTGGAGATCGAACGGGTCCGGGTCGAAGGCGAACTGGAGGCGGCCGGGCTGATGCTGAGCCCCGGCGGCGGTGCCGGTGAGTGAGGGGCCCGGTTGAGGCTCTTCGTCGCTCTCTACCCACCCGCCGAGGCGGTCGACGACCTGATGGCCCAGGTCAACGGCTCCGCCTCGGGGAACTCTCCGCGCAGGGCACCAACGTGCGCCTGGCGCGGCGGGAGAACCTGCACGTCACGCTCGCGTTCCTCGGCGAGGTCGCGGACGCCCGGCTGCCGGAGGTGATCGCCGCGCTGGACCGGGCGGCACGAACCTGGCGGGAAGCGGCGACCGGCCCGCGCGCCCGCCCTGCAGCCGATCAGTCGGCGGCCGGCCCGCCGCGGGTGCGCATGGCCGGTGGGGGCCGGTTCGGCCGAGGTCGGTTCACCGTCCTGTGGACCGGGCTGCTCGGCGACGTGGACACGTTGCACCTACTGAGCCGGTCGGTCCGCCGGTGCCTGCGCCGCGCCCGGCTGCCGTACGACGACAAACCGTTGCGCCCGCACATGACCATCGCGCGTCCCGGCGATCGGATGGACCCGGAGGACATCCGGTTCGACCTGTCCACGATGAACGGCTACCTCGGACCGTCCTGGCCGGTGACCGAGATGGTGCTGGTCCGCAGTCACCTCGGCCCCCGACCCACCTACGACCGCCTGGCATCCTGGCCGTTGTAGCGTCACCCGACGCGCCGTCACCGTCGCGCCACCCGGCGCTGCGAACCGGAGCGGCGGCTACCAGGCCCAGGCCTCCGGGCCGGGCCCGCCGTTGCCGAGCGGCGGGAACAACTCGTCCAGCCGGGCCAGGACCTCCTCGTCGAGCCGCACGCGCAGGGCGTCGAGCGTGTCGTCGAGCTGCTCGACCGTGCGTGGCCCGATGATCGGCGCGGTCACCCCGGGGCGAGACAGCAGCCAGCCGAGCGCAACATTCGCCGGGCTGTGGCCGAGCTCGGCGCAGAGTTTCTCGTACGACTCGATCGTCGGCCGGTGTGTGGCCAGCGCGTCGGCGGCCCGTCCGGTGAGGGTTCGGGCCCCACCGCCCTGCGCCATCTTGCGGATGGCACCGCCGAGCAGGCCGCCGTGCAGCGGCGACCACGGGATGATGCCCAGCCCGTACCGCTGCGCGGCCGGGATCACCTCCAACTCCACGTACCGGGTCATCAGGTTGTAGATGCACTGTTCGGAGACCAGGCCGAGGAAGTGTCGGCGGGCGGCGGACTCCTGGGCGGCGGCGATGTGCCAGCCGGCGAAGTTGGACGAGCCGACGTAGAGCACCTTGCCCTGGGCGACCAACGTCTCCATCGCCTGCCAGATCTCCTCCCACGGGGTGGACCGCGAGATGTGGTGCATCTGGTAAAGGTCGATCCAGTCGGTGCGCAGTCGGCGCAGCGAGTCGTCGCAGGCGCGGATGATGTGCCGAGCGGACAGTCCCCGCTCGTTGGGCCACTCGCCCATCTTGCCGTACACCTTGGTGGCGAGCACGATCTTCTCCCGCCAGCCGCCGCCCTGAGCGCACCAGCGGCCGATGATCTGCTCGGTGACGCCCTCGCCGAGCCGCCAGCCGTAGACGTTGGCGGTGTCGAAGAAGTTGATGCCGTGCTCCAGCGCCCGATCCATGATCGCGAAGCTGTCCGGCTCGTCCGTCTGCGGCCCGAAGTTCATCGTGCCCAGACAGAGCCGACTGACCGACAGGCCGGTCCGGCCCAGGTTGCTGTATTCCATGGAACTTCTCCCTGCCATCGACGGACGCGGCGCGGACCGTGGATCAGGATGACTCCCGCGCCGCAGGGCCACCGCCGAAGAGCACGTCGTCCCAGCTCGGCAGGCGCTTGCGGGGCTTGCCCGACGGGTCGGCGGGCTCGTTCGCGGGATTGCGGCGCGGGCGAAGCACCGCCAGCGACGGCACCGCGGGAACCTCCTTGGGCAGGTCGGTGTCGTCGTCGAACGCCGAGCCGGGACCGCCGCCGAGCAGCGCGGCGGCGCCGCCGGAGACCGGACGTTGACGCGGCGCATCCGCACGCGCCGCCGGACGGGCCGGTTCCATGCCGTGACCGGTGGAGCCGAGCGGCCGTTCGAGGGAAGCGAGCAGCGCGTCCCGACCGGAGCGGATCGGATCGCGGGTCGGGCGGGGCCGCTCGCCGACCGCCGTGGGCAGCCCGTGTCCGCCGCGGCCCGGCTCGCCGCGCGGCGGGGTGGGCAGGGCGTGCCCGGACCGCTCCGTCGGCTCCTGTCCGAGGATCGGCGTCGGCCGCTCCGCGCACAGGTATTGGGCCATGTCGTCGAACGGGGACACCGTCTGCCGGCTGCGGTCCAGTTCCCAGACCGCCTGGGCGGTGGCCTTCCCGGACGGCCAGGTGGCGATGATCCGCCAGGTGCCGTCATCGCGCCGGTACGCGTCCCAGGAGATCTTGTCCGAGTCGATCCCGTGCTGGGCCAGGCGGTTGCCGACGATCTCGGCGAGCGGCAGGTTCTTGTCCGAGGACCGCACCCGGGTGCGACGGGCCTGCTGGGCCAGCATCGCCCGCTCCTGCAACACCGGGCCGGCGTAACGCAGCACCCGGTCGACCGGCACCCCGGCGATCCGGGCCACGTCCTCGGCCGACTCGCCGGCGCGAATCCGCGCCTGGATGTCCCGCGGCGAAAGCGACGGCACCAGGTCGGTGACCGTGGCGGTGGACGCCGTGGAAACGGTGGACGGGCCTGCCCTGCCCCGATCGGACTGCAGGGCCGAGGTGACCCGCTCGTCGATGGGTAGCGCAAGAAGCCGGCCCACCTCGTCGGCGAGCACCATGGCCTGGCCGTCCTCGGAGAGGGCGACGAAGCGTACTGGCCGCATCCGTTGCCTCCGTCCCGCTTCGCCGGCTCCACGAGCCAGCAACCCCCAGCGTCCACGCACACGGTACGCGAGGAGCACACCGATTGCAGCAGGGCACGCCGCCGTCCACCGGCATTCTTGCGCCGCAGGTCGGCAGCCCGGCTGCGCTCAGAGCCGCTCGACGACGAAGTCGATGCAGGCGGTCAGCGCCTCTACGTCGGACGGCTCGATCGCCGGGAACAGGGCGATCCGCAGCTGGTTACGGCCCAGCTTGCGGTAGGGCTCGGTGTCCACGATGCCGTTGGCCCGCAGCGCCTTGGCGATCGCGCTCGCGTCCACATCGTCAACGAAGTCGATGGTGGCCACCACGTTCGACCGCAGGGTCGGGTCGCCGACGAAGGGCGTGGCCACCGTGGACCGCTCGGCCCAGCCGTAGAGCACGGCGGCGCTCTCCGCCGTCCGCTTGCTCGCCCAGGCCAACCCGCCCTGCTCGTTCAGCCAGTCCGTCTGCTCGGCCGCGAGGAAGATCGTGGCGAGCGCCGGGGTGTTGTACGTCTGGTCGAGCCGCGAGTTCTCGATCGCGGTGACCAGGTCGAGGAACGCCGGGATGTACCGGCCGGTGGCCTTGATCTCGCCGGCCCGGGCCACCGCAGCCGGCGACATCAGCGCGATCCAGAGCCCGCCGTCGGAGCCGAACGCCTTCTGCGGCGCGAAGTAGTAGACGTCGCACTCCCGCAGGTCGACGTCGAGCCCGCCCGCGGCGGAGGTGGCGTCGACCAGCAGCAGGGCGTCGTCGTCCGCCCCGCCCACCCGGCGCACCGGCACCGCCACACCCGTGGAGGTCTCGTTGTGCGGCGTGGCGTAGACGTCGACGCCGGTCTCGGCGACCAGAGCCGGCGCGGAGCCCGGTTCGGCCTTGCGCACGGTCGGTTCACCGAGGAACGGCGCGGCCTGGACCGACTTGGCGAACTTAGCCCCGAACTCGCCGAAACTGGCCAGCTGCGCCCGGTCCCGGATCAGACCGAACACGGCGACCTCCCAGAACGCCGTGGTCCCGCCGTTACCGAGCACCACCTCGTAACCTTCGGGCAGGTCGAACAGGGCGGCGATACCGCGCCGCAGCCGGGCGACCTGGTCCTTCACCGTCCGCTGCCGGTGCGAGGTGCCCAGGTAGGTGGTCGCCACGTCCGCCAGCGCGGAGACGGCGGCGGGGCGGACCTTGGACGGCCCGCTGCCGAACCGGCCGTCGGCGGGCTTGATCTCGTCGGGAATCCGGATCGTCGTTACGTCAGCCACTGATGATCCTTCCGGTGGCTTGTCGAGCCTGCTGGACGGGCGGCCACGTTGCCGACTCCCATCCTTGCACCGCCGGCGGTCGTACAGCCCACCGGTGCGCTGACACGGACGTGCATCACACCTCGTACTGCGGGATGGAGGCCCATCCCTCGACGTCCTCGGGCCTGCGCGGAGCGGGGCCGACGTAGCGGGCGGACGGGCGGACCAGCCGTCCGAGCCGCTTCTGCTCCAGGATGTGCGCGCTCCACCCGCCCATGCGGGCACAGGTGAACATCGAGGTGAACATGTGCGAGGGAACCTCGGCGAAGTCCAACACCACCGCCGACCAGAACTCGACATTCGTGGCCAGCACCCGGTCCGGTTTGCGGCTCTGCAGCTCCTCCAGCGCCGCCTTCTCCAACGCCGCGGCGACCTCGTACCGGGGCGCGCCCAACTCCTTGGCGATCCGGCGCAGCACCCGGGCCCGGGGGTCCTCGGCCCGGTAGACCCGGTGTCCGAAGCCCATCAGCCGCTCGCCGCGGTCGAGGACGCTCTTGACGTACCGCTCGGCGTCACCGATGCGCTCCACCGCCTCGATCATGTGCAACACCCGGGACGGGGCGCCCCCGTGCAGCGGCCCGGAGAGCGCTCCGATGGCCGACGAGATGCAGGCGGCGGCATCGGCACCGGTGGAGGCGGTGATCCGGGCGACGAAGGTGGACGCGTTCATGCCGTGCTCGGCCGCGGAGATGAAGTACGCGTCGACGGCCTTCACATGCCGTGGGTCCGGCTCGCCGCGCCAGCGGCGCATGAAGCGCTCCACGACCGTGGACGCCTTGTCGATCTCCTTCTGCGGAACCGCGGGCAGCCCCAGCCCCCGCGCCGACTGGGCGACGAAGGACAGCGCGGTGACCGACACCCGAGCCAGGTCCTCGCGAGCCTGCTCGTTCGAGATGTCCAGCAGCTGGGACAGCCCCCAGTACGGGGACAGCATCGCCACCGCGGACTGCACGTCCACCCGGATGTCGCCTGAGTGCACCGGCACCGGGAACGGCTCCGCCGGCGGCAGGCCCGGGCCGAAGCGGCCGTCGACGAGCAGCGCCCAGACGTTGCCGAAGGACACCTTGCCGATCAGATCTTCGATGTCTACGCCCCGGTAGCGCAGGGATCCACCCTCGCGGTCCGGTTCGGCGATCGCGGTCTCGAAGGCGACGACGCCCTCCAAGCCCGGCTGGTAATCGGACATCTCGTCCTCCTGGGTCTCGTCGTCCGCTTCGGAACATCCCGGTGTGTCCGGTGCGTTCCGTCAGGCGAGGCTGGGCAGGTGTTCGCCCATCTTGCCTGGCGGGGTTGACCGGGGTCGAGACTCTGGGGATGTGCGCACCGCGACATCAAACCCTGTGCGGTCCCAGATGGTGGGTGGCGGACAATGGGGCCGATCCGACGTCGGGCAGCGTTGTGAAGGTGTTGATGTGACGGGAGACACAGTGGAGCCGGCCGGGATGCGACGCGAGTACGCCGCGGACCGGGGGCTGTCCCGCGCCGACCTCGCGCCCGACTGGCCCACCCAATTCAGCCGCTGGTTTCGGGATGCGGTGCAGGCCGGGCTGCCGGAACCGAACGCGATGGTGCTCGCCACCGCCGATTCACTCGGCCGCCCCAGCAACCGGATGGTGCTGCTCAAGGGATACGACGAACGGGGGTTCGTCTTCTACACCAACTACCGATCCCGCAAAGGACGGGAAGCGCTGGCCAACCCGTACGTCAGCCTGCTCTTCCCCTGGTTCGCCATGCAACGGCAGGTGGTGATCTGCGGCCGGGTCACGAAGGTCGACCGCGCCGAGAGCGAGGCGTACTTCGCCCGCCGCCCCCGCGGTTCGCAGCTGGGTGCCTGGGCCAGCCCGCAATCCGAGGTGCTACCCGACCGGGCAGCGCTGGAGCAGCGGCTAGCCGCGGTCGAGGACCGCTTCCCACCGGGCACGCCGGTGCCGGCACCCCCGCACTGGGGCGGGCTGCGGGTGTCTCCGGAGACCGTCGAGTTCTGGCAGGGTCGGGTGAGTCGACTGCACGACCGCCTGCGCTACCGCCGCCTCGACACCGGAGAGTGGATCGTCGAGCGACTAGCGCCGTGACCAACGCCGACAGAGAGCGCCGGCGGGCGAAGCGAGACACGGAG
>DASVCA010000108.1:0-31565 GCA_036381835.1 Micromonosporaceae bacterium | reverse complement strand
CGCGCCGCCGCGGCTGCGGTCGTGGCCGAGCAGGCCGACTCCGTCGAGCTGTACGCGGCGGCCCGCCTGGCGCTGGACGCGGCGCCGGAGGAACGCGAGGCCGCGGAGAACGACCTGACCCGGCAGCTGCGGGCGGTCGATCTGACCGGCGGCGACCGGACGGTCGAAGCGGTGCTCGCCGCCAGCCGCCGGCTGGCCCTGGCTCGTCAGGTGCACACCGATCTGGTGCGTGACGCGTTGTCGCTGCGGGACCGCCCGCTCGTCCGGTTGCTGCGTCTGGCCCGACGGTACGAGCGTCCCGCGTATTTCGACGTCGACGATCCGAACCTGGTCACCGGGCCCACCGCCGACCCGAACCTGCGCGTCGGGTGATCCCGTTCACCGGGCAGGCCACCCAGGGGTCGATTGGCCGTCGGCTCGGGTTCGGGCGCGACGTACCATCGGAGGTGCAATCCTTCGGCTTTTGAGGAGCGAACACCGTGTCCGATTCCAACGCCCAGTCTGTCCCGTCCACCCCGGTGACCGGCACCGCCCGCGTGAAGCGCGGGATGGCCGAGATGCTCAAGGGCGGCGTGATCATGGACGTCGTGACCCCGGAGCAGGCGAAGATCGCCGAAGACGCCGGGGCGGTCGCGGTGATGGCCCTGGAACGGGTGCCGGCGGACATCCGGGCGCAGGGCGGTGTGGCGCGGATGAGCGACCCCGACATGATCGAGGAGATCATGGACGCGGTCTCCATCCCGGTGATGGCCAAGGTCCGTATCGGCCACTTCGTCGAGGCGCAGATCCTGCAGGCGCTCGGTGTGGACTACATCGATGAGTCCGAGGTGCTCACGCCCACCGACTACGCCAACCACATCGACAAGTGGGCGTTCACCGTGCCGTTCGTCTGCGGTGCCACCAACCTCGGTGAGGCGTTGCGCCGGATCGCCGAGGGTGCGGCGATGATCCGATCGAAGGGCGAGGCGGGCACCGGGGACGTCTCCAACGCCACCACCCACATGCGCAAGATCCGGGCGGAGATCCGGCGGCTGTCGGCGCTGTCCCCGGACGAGCTGTACGTGGCGGCCAAGGAGTTGCAGGCTCCGTACGAGCTGGTCAAGGAGGTCGCGGAGACCGGCAAGCTGCCGGTGGTGCTGTTCACCGCCGGAGGCATCGCGACCCCGGCTGATGCGGCGATGATGATGCAGCTCGGTGCCGAGGGCGTCTTCGTCGGGTCCGGCATCTTCAAGTCGGGCAACCCGGTCAAGCGGGCCGAGGCGATCGTGAAGGCCACCACCTACTACGACGACCCGGACGTCCTGGCCAAGGTGTCGCGTGGTCTGGGCGAGGCGATGGTCGGCATCAACGTCGACGACATCCCGGTTCCGCACCGCCTGGCGGAGCGGGGCTGGTGAGCGCGAACGATCCGGTCGTCGGGGTGCTCGCGCTGCAGGGCGACGTGCGCGAGCACCTCGTCGCGCTGGCCCGCTGCGATGTGATCGCGCGGCCGGTGCGTCGTGCCGAGGAGCTCGACGATGTCTCCGCCCTGGTTATTCCGGGCGGCGAGTCGACCACGATGAGTCGCCTGGCGGTCGAGTTCGGTTTGCTGGAGCCGATCCGCAAACGGATCGGTGCCGGCATGCCCGCCTACGGCTCCTGCGCCGGCATGATCATGCTCGCCGAGGAGATCCTCGACGGGCGTCCCGACCAACAGGGGTTCGGTGGCATCGCGATGACGGTGCGCCGCAACGCGTTCGGCCGACAGGTCGACTCGTTCGAGGCGTCGGTCGAGATCACCGGCATACCGGGGCCTCGCTTCCACGCGGTGTTCATCCGTGCGCCGTGGGTCGAGCGGGTATCCGACGAGGCGGAGGTGCTGGGACGGGTGACCGACGGTCCCGCCGCGGGCCGGATCGTCGCGGTTCGGCAGGGCAACCTGCTCGCCACGGCCTTCCACCCCGAGTTGACGGGTGATCTGCGCGTGCACCGGTATTTCGTCGATCTGGTCCGGGCGCAGGTCAACGGCGAGCGGACACCCCGGGTCTGACGGCGACCGGCGGGCGGCCGGTAGGATTGTCGGGGTTCGGCAGGGCGACCTGTCTGACTTCGCCTTTGACCCAGATTCCTCGGGGACCTGAGAGCGAGCTCGACCGGGTGGCGCGGCTCGGCGGTCATCGGGCGGTATCGGTTGATGGGTGCACGGCCGTCTGCCGGTCGGTTCTCGTCCGTGTCCTGTCCCGTGCCCGTGAACGAGGAACGGACGTCCGGGCTGCGCGGTTCGTCGTGGAGTGGAGCAGGGCGGGAGCCAGCCGGCACGGCAGCAATGGGAGGAACACATGGCCGGGCACTCGAAATGGGCGACGACCAAACACAAGAAGGCGGTCATCGACGCCAAGCGCGGCAAGATGTTCGCCAAGCTGATCAAGAACATCGAGGTGGCGGCCCGGGTCGGGGGCGGTGATCCGACAGCCAACCCGACTCTCTACGACGCCATCCAGAAGGCCAGGAAGAGCTCGGTCCCGAACGACAACATCGAGCGGGCGATCAAGCGTGGGTCCGGTCTGGAAGCCGGCGGCGCCGACTACCAGACGGTGATGTACGAGGGCTACGGGCCGAACGGTGTGGCGCTGCTCATCGAATGCCTCACCGACAACCGCAACCGGGCCGCGACGGATGTGCGCACCGCGCTGACCCGCAACGGCGGCTCATTCGCAGACGCCGGCTCGGTCTCCTACCTGTTCACCCGCAAGGGCGTGGTACTCGTACCCAAGGGCGACCTGTCCGAGGACGACGTGCTGGCGGCGGTGCTCGACGCGGGCGCGGAGGAAGTGAACGACCTCGGCGAGGCGTACGAGGTGGTGTGCGAGCCGGCCGATCTGGTGGCTGTGCGGACCGCGCTGCAGGGGGCCGGTATCGACTACGAGTCGGCCGAGGCGTCGTTGATTCCGAGCGTCAGCGTGCCGTTGGACGAGGAATCGGCCCGCAAGGTCTTCAAACTGATCGACGCGTTGGAGGACTGCGACGACGTGCAGAACGTCTACGCGAACTTCGACGTCAGCGATGAGGTGATGGCGGCGGTCGGCTGAGCCCGGATCCGCGCCGGCCCGGCTGCTTCAGGCGATCGAGGCACGCAGCCGGTGCAGGCGCAGCGCGAGCTGCACCTCGAGCGCCCGATTCGGCTTCTGCCAGTCCGGACCGAGTAGCTGGCCCACCCGGTCCAGCCGCTGCGTGACCGTGTTCACGTGCACGTGCAGCTGCTCCGCGGCCCGCGCCAGGCTGCCACCCGCCCCGAAGTAGGCCTCCAGCGTCTTGAGCAGGGCGGTGCCGCGGCGGGTGTCGTATTCGATCACCGGCCCGAGCGTGTCGGTGAGGAATCGGGCCACCTCGCGGTCGCCGCCTTCGCCCACCGCACCGAGCAGCAGACCCACGAAACCGAGCTCCGTCGTACTCGCTCCTTCGCCGGCACGGCCGAGGGCGGACAGCGCGGTCAGACACCGGTCCGCGTCGTGGAACGCGGCGGCCAGCGATGCCGGTCCTACCGCCGGCCCGCTCGCCCCGGCGGTCGCCGGCCGCCCGGTGACCCGGGCGAGGTCCCGGGATACCGCCCGGGCCGCCTCACCTGCGTCCTGCCCGGGCAGCATCAGGACGACGCGACCGCCGCGGGCGGCGGCCAGACCGCCGCGCACCGTCGCGTACGTCGCCGCCCACGACGCCATGCGCTGGCGCGCCGAGTCCGTGTCGGCGGTCCGATCGTCGCCGACGACCACCAGCACGTACGGATCGTCGAGTTCGATGCCGAGCCGGCGGGCCCGTACCCGCAACGCCTCGACGTCTCGGGCCGGCTGGGCGAGGAGGTCGTCGAGGAGTTCTCCACGCACCCGTCCTTCCGCCTCGGCGACGGTGCGCTCAAAGAGCAGCAGCAGGGCCGTCACCAGGGCGGCGCGCTCCAGGATCCGCTGGTCCGCGTCGACGAGGTCGCCGTCGGGGCGCAGGACGAGCGCGCCGAGGTTCTCCGTGCCGGCGACCACCGCCGCGTACCACAGCGATCCGCGGCGCACGCTGCGCCCCTCGGTCCGGGAAGCCGCCACCGCCTCCGCCATGGTGGCCCGGTCCGGCTCCTCGACCGCACCGACGGCGGCCAGGCGCCGCCCGTCCGAGTCGAGGGCGAGCAGTGCCCCGCCGAGCACCTCGGTCACCGCGGCGGCGACGTCTTCGACGCCCCCGCCGCGCAGCACCAGCGCGGTCATCCGATCGTGCGCGGCGGCCGCCCGCTCGACGGACTCGCTGTGGGCGCGGATCGTGGCGTTCGCCGTGGACAGCTCGTCCAGGGCCGTCCGGGTTTCGGCGAGCAGCCGGGCCGTGTCGATCGCGATGGCCGCGTGGGCGGCCAGCGACACCAGCAGCGAGACCTCCTCGCGGGCGAAGGGGCGGGCCGAGCGGTTCGCCGCGAACAGCACCCCGATCACACGCGGCCCGAGTCGCAGCGGCACGCCCAGGATGGCGACCAGCCCCTCTTCGCGTACGCCGGCGTCGATCTCCGTGGTGTGCCGGAACCGTTTGTCCTCCTGGTAGTTGGCCGTGACGTACGGTGTGCCGGTCTGCGCCACCAGCCCGCCCAGGCCGGTGCCCATCGGCAGCCGAAGCTGCTGGAACCGCGCCGAGATCGAACCGTCGGTGACGCGCATGTAGGTGTCGCCGCGCTCGTCGTCGTTGAGCGTCATGTAGGCCACGTCGGTGCCGAGCAGGGTGCGGGCCCGGCGCACGATCGCGCGTAACACCGCGTCGACGTCGCGTAGTCCCGCCAGGTCGCTGGCGGTGTCGTAGAGCCCGGACAGCTCGATCTCGCGCCGCCGCCGGTGTTCGAGCAGCGCTCGCACCCGCAGCGCCAGGGTCTTCGCCTGCTCGAGTTCGGCGAGGCGTTCGGCTGGGGCGCCGGCGGCGCGAGCGGCCACGAGGGGTCCCTCGAACTCGACCGCCGCCGCCTCGCGCGCCAGCAGTTCGAGAAACGAGATGGGGGAGGACATGTCGCCCATTGTCGCGGTCCCGCTCGGCTCAGTTGGCGGTCCATCCCCCGTCGAGCACCAGGGAGGTACCGGTGATGAAGGATGCGGCCGGAGAGCAGAGGTAGGCGACCAGCTCCGCCACCTCCTCGGGTTCGATCAGCCGCTTGATCGCGGCCCGGGCGAGCATGATCTTCTCGATCACCTCGTTCTCCGGGATGCCGTGCGCGGCCGCCTGGTCGGCGATCTGCCCCTCCACGAGCGGAGTACGCACGTACGCCGGGTTGATGCAGTTGGAGGTCACACCTCGCGCGGCGCCTTCCAGGGCGACCACCTTCGACAGCCCTTCCATGGCGTGCTTGGCGGACACGTACGCGGACTTGTACGCCGATGCCCGCAGCCCGTGCACGGATGAGATGTTGACGATTCGTCCCCAACCGCGGGCGTACATGTGCGGCAGCGCTCGCCGGATGATCCGGAACGGGGCATCCACCATGACCCGATGCAGGTAGGCGAACCGGTCGGTCGGGAAATCCTCGACCGGCGACACGTGCTGCAGACCGGCGTTGTTGACCACGATGTCGATCTCGCCGTCGAGCCGGTCGAGCGCATCCGGCAGGGCCAGGTCTATCCCCTCGGCCCGACCGCCGATCCCGGCGGCCACCTCCTTGGCCGCCTCCAGGTCGCGGTCGAGTACCACGACGCTCGCCCCCGCCGCGGCGAGCCGTACCGCGCAGGCCCGGCCGATACCGCTTGCGCCGCCGGTGACCAACGCGGTGCGTCCCGACAGATCGACCTGCACGACATGCGGGACCGTGGATTGTGCCGTCATGGCGCACAAGTTACGAGCCCGACAGACCACGGCACATGGGCGGCGAGCACATACTCCACGGTCGAGTTATGTGGCGGACGAGGACGACCTTGACGCGGGGCAGCGGTCCTGCGCGACGCGGACCGTGCTCGCGGTACGGCGCGCCCAGCGTGTCGCCGACGGCCGCCCGGACGGCACCGGCTAGTGTGTCGAACACACGTACTGTTCATGACGGGAGGGCGGGGTGCGGGTGCTGGGCGTCGACCCCGGGCTCACCCGATGCGGGGTCGGTGTGGTGGAAGGGGTACCGGGCCGTCCGTGCACCCTCGTCGCCTACTACGTCGTCTACACGGATCCGGCCGATGAGCTTCCGACGCGGCTGCTGCACCTCGACCGCTCGCTGACCGATCTGGTCGCGAAGCACCGGCCGGCCAGTGTCGCGGTGGAACGTGTGTTCAGCCAGCACAACGTGCGTACGGTGATGGGCACCGCGCAGGCGAGCGCGGTGGCGGTGCTGGCCGGGGCGCGCGCCGGGCTACCGGTGGAGACCTACACCCCCAGTGAGATCAAGGCGGCGGTCACCGGATCCGGTCAGGCGGACAAGGCCCAGGTCACGGCTATGGTCACCCGGCTGCTGCGCCTCGAGGCGCCGCCTCGGCCGGCGGACGCAGCCGATGCGCTGGCGCTGGCGATCTGCCATATCTGGCGGGGTGGGACCCGGGCCCGGTTGGCGGAGGCCGCACGCAGGGGAGGACGGAGATGATCGCGAGTGTGCGGGGCGTCGTCGCCGCGCTCGGGTCGGACAGCGCGATCATCGAGGTCGGCGGGGTGGGTCTGGCGGTGTACTGCACCCCCGCGACCCTGGCCGCTCTCCGGGTCGGTGCGCCGGCCCGGCTGGCCACCAGCCTGGTGGTGCGGGAGGACTCCCTGACCTTGTACGGCTTCGGCGACGACGATGAGAAGCAGTTGTTCGAGCTGTTGCAGACGGCCAGCGGGGTGGGGCCGCGGCTGGCGCAGGCGGTGCTCGCCGTACACCCGCCCGATGTGGTGCGCAAGGCGATCGCCGGCGGTGACACGGCTACCCTGACCCGGGTGCCGGGGATCGGTAAGAAGGGCGCCGAGCGGCTGGTGCTGGAGCTGCGGGACCGGATCGGTCCCGCGCCGGCGGGTGGTCCCGGGTCCAGCGGTGCGGCCTGGACCGAGCAGGTCCGCCAGGCGCTGATCGGGCTCGGCTGGACCGCGACCCAGGCCGATCAGGCCGTGGCGGCGGTGGCCGAGTCGATGGACGGTGATCCGCCACCGGTTCCGGTCCTGCTCAAGCAGGCCATTCGCCTACTGGGCAAGACCCGGTGAGCACGATCCGGCGGCGACCGGCGGATGAGGCGCAGAAGTGGATATGAGCGAGGCTGAAGGACTGGTATCGGCGTACGCCGGCGACGCCGAACGCGAGGTGGAGGCGAGCGTCCGACCGAAGCGGCTGTCGGAGTTCATCGCCCAACACCGGGTGCGGGATCAGCTTGAGCTGCTGCTGCGTGGCGCGTTGCGGCGCGGGCGGCCACCCGACCACATCCTGCTGTCCGGCCCTCCGGGCCTCGGCAAGACCACCTTGGCGAACATCGTCGCGGCCGAACTCGGCACCGGGATCCGGGTCACCAGCGGTCCCGCCATCGAGCGCTCCGGTGACCTGGCGGCCATTCTGACCAGCCTCACCGAGGGTGACGTGCTATTCATCGATGAGATTCATCGTATAGCCAAGCCGGCGGAGGAGTTGCTCTACAGCGCCATGGAGGACTTCCGGGTCGACGTCGTGGTCGGCAAGGGGCCGGGCGCGACGGCGATCCCCTTGGACGTCGAGCCGTTCACGCTCGTCGGGGCGACCACCCGGGCCGGCTTGCTCACCGGGCCGATGCGCGACCGCTTCGGATTCGTCGCCCACCTCGACTTCTACACCCCCGACGAGTTGGAGGCGTTGCTGCACCGCTCCGCGCGTATCCTCGGCGTGCCGATCACCGCCGACGGCGCCGCTGAGATCGCCCGCCGTTCCCGCGGCACCCCGCGGATCGCCAATCGGCTGCTGCGTCGGGTGCGCGATTATGCCGAGATCCGCGGCGACGGGGTGGTCGACCGGACCACCGCACGCGCGGCGCTGCAGGTGTACGACGTCGACGAGTTGGGCCTCGACCGCCTCGACCGGGCCGTCCTGACGGCGCTCGTCGACACCTTCCGGGGCGGCCCGGTCGGGCTCTCCACCCTGGCCGTCGCGGTCGGCGAGCAGTCGGACACGGTCGAGGAGGTCTGCGAGCCGTTCCTGGTCCGAGCCGGCTTGCTGGCCCGGACCCCGCGGGGCCGGGTGGCCACCGAGGCGGCCTGGCGGCACCTGGGGCGTACGCCCCCGGATGGGGTGTTCGGCACCGTGGCGACGGCCGACCTCTTCTCCGTCCCGTTGGACGAGGATGAGGCCGATCCGGCGGTCGGCGGCGGGTCGTGATCCCTTTGTGACCTGTGCCCTGTTCGGCGTTCTTGCGCCGCAGCGACTAGACTCGCCGCGGTCCGTACCGGACTGATTTCCTGCCTGCGCGCCAGCGTCCTGCGCTCGCGCACAACCGGAAGGTCGTCAGCGTGCACTTCGCAGCAGAGCCGGGCGGTGGAGGCAACAGTCTCCTTCCGCTACTTATGATCATCCTGCTCTTCGCCGTCATGTACTTCATGATGATCCGGCCGCAACAGAAGCGGCGACGGGAAGCCGAACAGATGCAGGCCGCACTCGCGCCCGGCGACGAGGTGGTGACCATCGGCGGACTTTACGGTACGGTGACCGGCGTCGATGATGAGAGCGTGATGTTGGAGGTGGCGCCCGGCGTCGAGACGCGCTACGTCCGCGCGGCCGTAGCCCGCGTCGTGAAATCAGCCGTCCGGTCCGGCGAGGCCACCGACGACACCGGCGCCAAGGAGTAGCCCATCCACCATCCGCTGCGCTAGCGGCGATCGCACAGGGAGAAACGTCAGCCGTGGCATCACCACACCAGGGACAGATGCGTCCCGGCCGGCAGTTGGCCGTGCTCGGACTCATCTTCGTGGTCCTCTACCTCATGGTGTTCTTCCTTGGCACCGGTGGGATGAGTTGGAAGGAGCGCCTCGAACCCAGGCTCGGTCTGGACCTCATCGGCGGCACCCGCGTCACGCTGGAGGCGACCTCGATCAACGGTGAGTTGCCGTCCGCCGAGGCGCTGGAGCAGGCCCGGCAGATCATCGAGAACCGGGTGAACAGCCGCGGTGTCGCTGAGGCCGAGGTGGTCGTCGAGGGCGACCGCAATATCGTGATCTCGCTGCCGGGGAAGAACGCGGACCTGAACGATATCGGAAGCGCAGCCGAGCTGCGGTTCCGCAAGATACTCAAGGCGACCGACGGCGGCGGCTACGTCCCGCCCGCGCCGGACCAGACCCCGGCTCCGTCGGCCACCCCGACCCCGTCCGAGAGCCCCGAGCAGGACGCGGACGCGACCCCCAGCCCGAGCGCGACCGGACAGGGCGGGATGATGGCCGCCACCCCGACGCCGGCCCCCACCGCGAGCGCCTCGCCGAGCGCCTCAGCCACCCCGGGCGGCCAGGCCGTGGAGCAGGCGCGGGCCGCGGTGCGACAGAAGGTCGGCGAGGATGCCTGGTCGGCGGCGAGCGGCCTGCAGTCGCCGCCTGATCTGACGCAGGACCCCGAGCTCGCGGAGAAGCTCAAGCCCTTCGGCGAGCTCTCCGGCCGGGAGATCGCCGTCCTCGATCCGCAGATGCAGTTCAACGTCCCGACCATCACCTGCGCCCAGCTGGACGAGCGTCCGCCGGCCTCGATCAAGGACGAGAACCAGCAGGTCGTGGCGTGTGAGGGGCCGATCAAGTACCTGCTCGACGTGGCCAAGGTGCTGGGCACCGACGTCGACGACGCGAACGCGGTGCTGAGCCAGACCAACCAGTGGGTGGTCAGCCTCGACTTCACCGGCGAGGGCCAGGAGAAATGGACCGCCCTCACCCGGGAGGCGTTCAACAACGAGGGCGGCGCCTGCGACGCCAGCGCGATGGGCGACGATGGCCGCTGCCGGGTGGCGGTGGTGCTCGACAACACCGTCATCTCCTCCCCCCAGATCCAGGGCGTGCTGACCGGCAGCTCGCAGATCGAGGGGAACTTCACCCCGGCGAGCGCCAATGAGCTGGCCAGCCAGCTGCGATACGGTGCGCTGCCCGTCACCTTCGAGCAGCAGGAGGAGCAGACGGTCTCCGCGACCCTGGGCTCCGACCACTTGCGCGCCGGCCTGCTCGCCGCAGCCATCGGCATGGCGCTGGTGGTCGTCTACGCCCTGTTCTACTACCGGTTGCTGGGCACGGTGATCTTCTTCAGCCTGGCGCTGTCCGCGCTGCTGGTCTACGGTGCGCTGGTCGTGCTCGGCAGGCAGATCGGCTTCACGCTGACCCTTGCCGGCATCGCCGGTTTCATCGTCTCGCTCGGTGTCGCGGCGGACTCGTTCGTCATCTATTTCGAACGGCTCAAGGACGAGGTCCGAGAGGGCCGCAGCCCGCGCAGCGCGGTGCCGCGGGCGTGGGTCCGGGCCCGGCGCACGATCATCTCCGCCAACGTGGTGTCGATCCTCGCGGCCGTGGTGCTCTACCTCGTCTCGGTAGGCACGGTGAAGGGCTTCGCCTTCGCGCTCGGTCTGGCCACGCTCCTCGACCTGGTCGTGGTCTTCCTCTTCCGGCACCCGATCATGACGATGTTCGCCCGTACCCGGGCGTTCCTGTCGCCACGGATCAGCGGGCTCGGCCGGATCCTGGAGCAGGACGCCGTCGAGCCGGCGGTCCGTACTCAGCGTCCGAAGGAGGCCTGAGATGTCGCGTAGCGGTCTGGCTAACCGCCTCTACCGGGGCGAGGCCGGTCTCAACATCGTCGGTCGGCGTAAACTGTGGTTCTCCATCGCGGCGGTCGTCGTGCTGATCGCGATCGCGAGCTTCGCGCTGCGTGGATTCAGCCTCGGCATCGAGTTCAGCGGCGGCAACGCCTTCCAGATCCCGGCGCGCGTCGGAACCCTCACCGAGGTCGAGGACGCGGTCGGAGCCGCGCTGCAGACCCTGGACGACGAGGCGGCCGAGGTCGCTTCGGCGCAACTGGTGGGCGGTCCGGCCGGCCACTACGAGGTGCGCACCTCGGAGCTGAATCCAGAGCAATCGGACGTGGTGCGGGCCGCGCTGGCGGACCGGTTCGGACTCGACAGCGAGCAGATCAGCATCAGTCGGGTCAGTGCGGCCTGGGGCGCGCAGGTGACCCAGCGCGCCCTGCTCGGGTTGCTGATCTTCGTCGGCCTGGTGCTGCTCTACCTGATCGTGCGTTTCGAGTGGCGGATGGCGGTCGCCGCCGTCGCGGCGCTCATCCTCGACCTGGTGCTGACCGCCGGGGTCTATTCGATCATCGGGTTCGAGGTGACCCCGTCAACGATCATCGGCTTCCTGACCATCCTCGGCTTCGCGCTCTACGACGTGGTCGTCGTCTTCGACAAGGTGCAGGAGAACACCCGCTCAATCACGGCCAGTGCGACCCAGACCTACGCCGATGCGGCCAACCTGGCAGTGAACCAGACCTTGATGAGGTCCATCAACACCTCGGTGGTCTCGTTGCTGCCGGTCGGTGGGCTGCTCTTCATCGGCGCCGGTCTGTTCGGCGCGGGCACGCTGAAGGATCTGGGCCTGGTGCTCTTCGTCGGTATGGGGACCGCCTTCTTCTCCTCGATCTTCTTCGCCACGCCCATGCTGGTGACGATGAAGGAGTACGAGCCGCGGATCCGCAACCACACCCAGCGGGTGCTGGCCCGGCGCGCGGCGCCGGCGCGCGGCGATGGCACTCCGAAGGGGCCGAAGTCGAAGCCGGCAGCGGAGCCCGCAGCCACCGAGGAGGCCGAGGAACGCTCGGCGGCGGTCGCCGCGCCGAAGGTCGGCGCCAGCCCGACCGGCAAGCGCTCCGGTGGTGCTCGCAAGCGGCCGAGCGGCGCGAAACGGCGCTGATCGGCGCACGGTCCACGCCAAGGCGTCCCTCGCTCGCAGTGTCGCGACGAGGGGCGCCTTCGCGCTGCCGCTTCGCGGCAGCACGATCAGCAGGAGGAAGAAGTTGTTCCAGACACAGCCTGAGGTCGACGGCGACAGCGGCCCGGCCGTTGCGCGGCTGGTTGCGGACCGGGTGGTGGACGTACCCGACTTCCCGCAGCCCGGCGTCGTGTTCAAGGACCTGACCCCGTTGTTCGCCGACGGTCCGGCGTTCCACCAGGCGATCGACGCGATCGTCGCGTTCCATCGTCCGGGAGCCTTCGACGTCGTCGCGGGTATCGAAGCTCGCGGGTTCGTCCTCGCGGCGGCTCTCGCCTACGCCACCGGGGTGGGGGTGGTGCCGGTGCGTAAGGCGGGCAAGCTGCCGCGGCCCGCCTATTCCGCGGCGTACGAGCTCGAGTACGGCGAAGCCGTCCTCGAAGTGCACCAGGACGCCTTCCGAACCGGCGATCGGGTGCTCGTGGTGGACGATGTCCTGGCCACCGGCGGCACCGCCGCCGCCTGCCTGGACCTGGTCGAACGTGCCGGTGCCACCGTGGTCGGATTCTCGGTGCTGCTCGAACTGTCGTTCCTGAAGGGCCGGGCGCGGCTCCGTCATCCGGTGCACGCGCTGCTGGCCGTCTGAAACCCGGGGGAAGCCGTCCCACCCGACGACGGGATTTCGCCGGACCGGACGGGTACGATTGCTTTCCCGACCAGGTAAGAGAGCCTGGCTGGGTGGATGCGGCCCGCCAGGGCCGCGGATTCCGGCGAGGTGTGAGGAGGCCGGTGTCCCACGAGGTGACTCCTCCAACGGAGGGCACGGTGCACCAGACTGGCGGGTCCGACGATACCGCAGTCCCGACGCCGGGCGCGGCGGGTGGCAACCAGTCGCCCCTGTCCGGGTTCGGGTTGATCGGCGCACCGACCGGACGTCGGATGCGCGCCCGGTTGGCCCGGTTCAACGCGCCTTGGCAGAACCCCCAGGTGAGCGAGGTACTGGAGCCGCTCATCGCGGTTCACCGGGCGAGTCATCCGAAAGCGGACGTGCGTCCGCTGCAGCGCGCCTTCGACACGGCGGCCCGTTTGCATTCCGGGCAGTATCGCAAGTCCGGCGACCCCTACATCACTCATCCGCTGGCGGTGGCCACCATCCTGGCCAACCTGGGTATGGACACCACCACCCTGGTCGCCGCGTTGCTGCACGACACCGTCGAGGACACTCCGTACACGATCGAGGCGATCAGGGCCGACTTCGGCGCCGAGGTGGCGTTGCTCGTCGACGGGGTGACCAAGCTCGACAAGGTCAAGCTCGGGGATGCGGCCAAGGCCGAGACGATCCGCAAGATGGTGGTGGCGATGGCGAAGGACCCGCGAGTCCTGGTCATCAAACTCGCCGACCGGCTGCACAACATGCGTACGTTGACCTTCCTGCCACGGGCCAAGCAGGAGCAGAAGGCGAAGGAGACGCTGGAGATCCTGGCGCCGCTGGCGCACCGACTCGGCATGAACACGATCAAGTGGGAGTTGGAGGATCTCGCCTTCGGGACGCTCTACCCGAAACGGTATGAGGAGATCAACCGACTGGTCGGCGAGCACCAGCCCCAGCGTGAGGCGCTGCTGCGCCAGGTGACACGGAAGGTGCAGGCCGATCTGAAAACCGCCAAGATCAAGGCAGAGGTGACCGGGCGGCCGAAGCACCTGTACTCGATCTACCAGAAGATGATCGTGCGGGGCCGGGATTTCAACGACATCTACGACCTCGTCGGCATCCGCATCCTTGTCGACACCGTGCGCGACTGTTACGCGGCTCTCGGTGTGATCCATGCGAACTGGCAGCCGGTTCCGGGCCGGTTCAAGGACTACATCGCCATGCCGAAATTCAATATGTACCAGTCGTTGCACACCACGGTCATCGGCCCGACCGGCAAGCCCGTCGAGATGCAGATCCGCACGTACGCGATGCACCGTACGGCGGAGTTCGGCATCGCCGCGCACTGGAAGTACAAAGAGCAGAAGGGGGCCACGATCGTCGGCCCGCCGGCGCACATCGACGAGATGACCTGGCTGCGGCAGTTGCTCGACTGGCAGCGGGAGGCCAGCGACCCGAACGAGTTCCTCGACGCGCTGCGCTTCGATCTGTCCAGCCAGGAGGTCTACGTCTTCACGCCCAAGGGCGACGTGATCCCGCTGCCCGCCGGCTCCACCCCGGTCGACTTCGCCTACGCGGTGCACACCGAGGTCGGACACCGGTGCATCGGCGCGCGGGTCAACGGCAAGCTGGTGCCGTTGGAATCGACCCTCTCCAACGGCGACGTCGTGGAGATCTTCACCTCGAAGTCCGACACCGCCGGACCGAGCCAGGACTGGCTCGGGTTCGTCAAGAGCCCTCGGGCGCGGACGAAGATCCGACAGTACTTCAACAAGGAGCGGCGGGAAGAGGCGATCGAAGCCGGTAAGGACGCGATCGTCAAGGCGATGCGGAAGCGAGGCGTACCGCTGCAGCGCCTGCTCACCCAGGACGCGTTGCTGACGATCGCGCGGGACCTGCACCTGGCGGATGTCGCCGCGCTCTACGCGGCGGTGGGGGAGAGCCAGGTGTCCGCCCAGACGGTGGTCCAGCGCCTGATCGAGACCCACGGGGGCGAAGAGGGCGCGGTCGAGGACATCGCGGAAGCGGCGGTGCCGACCCGTCCCCGCAACCTCGGGCCCAGCCATGATCCCGGCGTGGAGGTGCACGGTCTCACCGACGTGTGGGTGAAGCTCGCCCGCTGCTGCACCCCCGTGCCGCCGGACAAGATCTTCGGTTTCATCACCCGTTCCGGAGCGGTGAGCGTGCACCGCGACGACTGCGTGAACGCCGACAACCTGCGCCGGCAGCCGGAACGGATCGTGGAGGTCAACTGGCGGCCGACGTCCGCCTCCACGTTCCTGGTGGCCATCCAGGTCGAGGCGCTCGACCGGCACAAGCTGCTGGCCGATGTGACCCGGGTGCTCGCCGACGAGCGGGTGAACATCCTCTCGGCCACCGTGACCACAACTCGCGACCGGGTGGCGGTCAGTCGGTTCAGCTTCGAGATGGCCGACCCGAAGCATCTCGGCCATCTGCTCGCAGCCGTTCGGAAGGTGGACGGTGTCTTCGACGCCTACCGGGTCACCTCCGGCGGCTGAGGCGCCGGCCCGGTGACCGGTTCAGGGAGAGAGCACCGGATGCCGGATCTGACGACACGGGGCCCGCGACCTGTGGTCGCGGGCCCCGTGGCACCGACTCGCACTACATGACCGGGCTCATCCGGATCGACTTGATCTCGATGTCGTTCTTGGGGTGCCCACCGCCGGGTGCGGGTTCGAAGGCACCGTCGTGGCCCGCCTCGGTCGCCTTCTTGATGTTCTCCAGGCCCGAGGTGACCTTGCCCAGCACGGTGTAGTCCGGGCTGAGTTGCACGTCCTCGTAGATGAAGAAGAACTGGCTACCGTTGGTGTTCGGTCCGCTGTTGGCCAGTGCCACCACACCGGCCGGGTAGGCGGGCAGTTCGTTGATCGGCAGATTCTCGTCGTGGAACCGGTAGCTCGGGCCGCCGGTGCCGTCGGTCTCCCGGTAACCCTCGCCCTTCGCGCTCGGGTCACCGCACTGCAGCATGCCGGGGAACATCCGGTGGCACTTGGTGCCGTCCCAGAAGTTCTTGCCGGCCAGATGCGTGAAGCTCGCGGCCGAGCAGGGGGCCTTCGAGAGGTCGATGGACACCTCGATCGGACCGAAATTGGTGTCCAGTGTCATGACCTGGGTTCCCGAGTTCGGCACGCTGGTGTTGGGCGGCAGGCCGACATCCTTGGTCGTCGCGGTCCGCTGGTCCTGCGGCACCTCCAGCCAGGTGCACAGCGCGGTGTCGGTCGTCGTCTCTCGCTCTTCGTCGCCGAACGCCGATACCAGCCACACCGTACCGGCGACGACCAGGACCACCGCTGCGGCTGCGCCGATCGCGGCTTGAACTCGCCGGCGTCTGCGGGCGGCGGCGGCGCGCTCGGCCATCTGCCGTTCCAGCCGGGCCCGCGCCGCGGCCCGTTGCCGGTCTCTGGTGGAAGTCACGCTGCTCCTCCCGGGCTATCGACACGGCCTCATACCGCGCCGGTCTCGTCGTCGATCAGGAACTCGCGGCCGCCGTCGGCGTCGCGGTGGGCGTGGCCGACGGCGCGCCCGCCTCATCCACGGTCAGGCTCTGGATCACCACATCGGTCGCCGGCTTGACCTTCTCCCCGGAGCCATTGTCCACCGTCTCCAACGCCGCGATCTTCTCCAGCACGTCCGCGCCGGCGACGACCTTCCCGACCACCGGGTACCGCGGGTCGCCAGTGGGAGTGAAGTCCCTCAGGAAGATCAAGAACTGGCTGCCGATGCTGCCGACCGGGTCCGCCCACATCGCCACGGTTCCCGCCGGGTAGACCGCCGGCCCGGTCGGGCTCGGACTCGGCGACGGAGACGTCGAAGGGCTCGCTGACGGGGCGGCGGACGCCGGTGTCGGCAGGTTCTCGGGGAAGGAGCTGTAGGTCGGACCGCCCTGCCCCGTACCGCTCGGGTCACCGCAGCGGAGCGCCCCCTCGGTGGTTATCTCGTGGCAGACGGTGTTGTCGTAGAAGCCTCGGCCGGCCAGGTGCGCCAGGCTCGCGGCGGTGCACGGCGCGTTCGCCACGTCGAGTTCGACGGTGATCGGCTCACCCTGGTTCGTGGTGATCGTCATCGGGCGGGTACCGGTGGTGGGTACGTCCTCCGGCGGGGTGCCGACCTCTTTGAGGTGGACGTTGGCCTTGCCGTCCGCCGGTGTCCACAGGCAGTCCGGCGGGTCGGCGACGGGCTCCGGCTCCTTGTCGAATCCGCCGAGCGCCCAAACGGAGCCGACCACGATCAGCGCCACCGCCACCACGACTCCGATACCGGCCTGGATCTGCCGCCGGCGGCGCAACGCCGCGGCCCGGCGGGCCATCTGCCGGTCGTACTTCGCCCGGGCCAGCTTGCGCTGCCGCTTCTTACTGGAAGCCACCCACGCTCCCCTTCCGTGTCACGTGCCCGTCCTCGGTCGGCTACGGAATCCGCGACGTGTCCGCCGCCATACCACACGCCCGCCAGAGTGTACGGGCATCGGCTGGGAAATTGTGATGTGAGGTTGGCTGACGATCGATATCTTTGCGAGTGCCGCGCTTTCGCCCGGGTTCAACCGACTTGACCGCACATCCTCCGGTGCGCCTCGTGCGGTCGGGCGAAGCGGGCAGGGGATAGGCTCGGGGAGGGTAATGACGCCGACAGGAGGATCGCGTGCTCGTCGCCGGCTTTCCCGCGGACGCCTTCGGGACCAACTGCTACGTGGTCGCTCCGGGGCCGGGAGAGCAATGTGTGGTGGTCGACCCCGGGATCGGGGTGCTCGACCGACTCGATGCGGTGCTGGCCGAGCACCGGCTGCACCCGGCCGCGGTCTTGTTGACCCACGGTCATCTCGATCACACCTTCTCGGTCGCCCCGGTCTGCGGGGCCCGCGGCATCACCGCCTACGTCCACCCGCAAGATCGGGAACTGCTCGCCGACCCCGGCAAGGGGCTGTCCGCCGACATCACCCAGCTGTTCGGCGGTCGGCTGCCCTATACCGAGCCGGATGACGTCGCCGAGTTGACCGACGGCGCGACCCTCAACATTGCCGGCCTGGAGATCACCGTCGACCACGCACCCGGTCACACCCGGGGGTCGGTACTGTTCCGCCTGCCCGCAGCGGACTCGCGGTGGGAAGCCGACCAGATCTGCCTCTCCGGCGATGTCCTGTTCGCCGGCTCGATCGGTCGTACCGACCTGCCGGGCGGCAGCCTGCCGGACATGCTGGCCAGCCTGCGGGACAAGATCCTGCCGCTCGCCGACGACACGGTCGTGCTGCCCGGCCACGGACCCGCCACCACCATCGGACGGGAGCGCGCGACGAACCCGTACCTGCGGCAGGTCGTGACGCAGGATCCGGCTCGGCCGGCACCGGCCCGCGGCCTGTGACCCGGGCCATGCGAGGATCAGGAGCCATCATGAGCAAGCCCACGCCCATCTCCGGCTTCCCGGAGTGGCTGCCCCCGCAACGCATGATCGAGCAGTACGTGCTCGACCGCATCCGCGCCACCTTCGAGCTCTACGGGTTCGCTCCGCTGGAGACCCGGGCGGTCGAGCCGCTGGACCAGCTGCTGCGCAAGGGTGAGACCTCCAAGGAGGTCTACGTCATCCGTCGATTGCACGCCGAGGACGGCGGCGGGGGAGACGACTCGTTGGGTCTGCACTTCGATCTGACGGTGCCGTTCGCCCGCTACGTGCTGGAGAACGCCGGCCGGCTGCAGTTCCCGTTCCGCCGCTACCAGATCCAGAAGGTGTGGCGCGGCGAGCGGCCGCAGGAGGGGCGCTACCGGGAATTCCTGCAGGCCGATATCGATATCGTGGACCGGGACACCCTGCCGGCGCACTACGAGGCGGAGATGCCGCTGGTGGTCGGGGACGCGCTGCGCTCGCTGCCGGTCCCGCCGGTGCGCATCCAGGTCAACAACCGCAAGGTGTGTGAGGGCTTCTACCGGGGCATCGGACTGTCCGATCCGGAGGCCGCGCTGCGGGCGGTGGACAAACTAGACAAGATCGGCCCGCAGAAGGTCGCCGAACTCCTCGCCGAGACCGCCGGGGCCAGCGAGGCACAGGCCAAAGCCTGCCTGGCGTTGGCCGAGATCTCCGCACCGGACGCCTCATTCGCCGACGCGGTCCGGGCGCTCGGGGTCGAGCACCCGCTGCTGGAGGAGGGCCTCGCCGAGCTGACCCGGGTGGTGGAGACCGCCGCCGAACACGCGCCCGGCCTCTGCGTGGCCGACCTGCGCATCGCCCGGGGCCTCGACTACTACACCGGCACCGTGTACGAGACGCAGCTGATCGGGTACGAGCGGTTCGGGTCGATCTGCTCCGGTGGCCGGTACGACAACCTCGCCACCGCGGGGGACGTCCGTTTCCCGGGGGTCGGCATCTCGATCGGGGTGACCCGGCTGCTCGGGCTGCTCTTCGGGGCGGGGGAGCTGAGGGTGTCCCGCAGCGTGCCGACCTGCGTGCTGGTCGCACTGCCGAACGAGGAGCTACGCGGGGGCTGCAACCGGATCGCCGACGCGCTGCGTCGTCGGGGCATCGCCTGCGAGGTGTCCCCGTCCGCGGCGAAGTACGGCAAGCAGATCCGGTACGCCGAGCGGCGCGGCATCCCGTACGTCTGGTTCCCCGGTGTGGACGGCGCGTCGGACGAGGTGAAGGACATCCGTTCCGGCGAGCAGGTCCCGGCCGACCGCCGGACTTGGGCACCGCCCGCCGCCGACCTGCACCCGACGGTCTCCTGAGTCCGACACCCATCGGGGTGGCTCCGGCCACGGACGCGTGATCTGCCCCCGGGCGGCCCCGAATGCCCGGTCGGATCCTGACAGAATGTGCGGGCAACCGCTTGTCGAAGGAGTTTCTCGCCGTGATCCGTACCCATGATGCTGGCAGCCTGCGTTCGACGGACGCCGGTACGACGGTGACGCTCGCCGGTTGGGTGGCGCGCCGACGCGATCACGGTGGGGTCGTCTTCGTGGACCTGCGTGACGGGTCGGGCGTGGTGCAGGTGGTCTTCCGCGAGGAGGACGCCCACGCGTTGCGTAACGAGTTCTGCGTCAAGGTGACCGGCACCGTGGCCCGCCGGCCGGCCGGCAACGAGAACCCCGACCTGGCCACCGGCGAGATCGAGGTGAACGCGACCGAGTTGGAGATTCTCTCCGAGTCGGCGCCGCTGCCGCTGCCGATCGACGACCACATCGAAGCCAGCGACGAGGTGCGGTTGAAGTATCGCTACCTCGACCTGCGCCGCAGCGGGCCCGCCCGGGCGCTGCGGCTGCGCTCCCGGGCCAACCAGATCGCCCGGCGGGTGCTGCACGAGCGGGACTTCCTCGAGATCGAGACCCCGACCCTGACCCGGTCGACGCCCGAGGGGGCCCGTGACTTCCTCGTGCCGGTGCGTCTGCAGCCGGGCACCTGGTTCGCGCTGCCGCAGTCCCCGCAGCTGTTCAAGCAGTTGCTGATGGTCGCCGGGATGGAGCGTTACTACCAGATCGCCCGTTGCTACCGGGATGAGGACTTCCGCGCGGACCGGCAGCCGGAGTTCACCCAGCTCGACATCGAGATGTCGTTCGTCGGTCAGGACGATGTGATCGAGCTTGCCGAGGAGATCGTCTCCGCGCTGTGGCGGGAACTCGCCGGGTACGAGATCGGCCGTCCGATCCCGCGCATCACCTGGCACGAGGCGATGGACCGGTACGGCACCGACAAGCCGGATCTGCGCTACGGCCTGGAGCTGACCGACCTCACCGAGTACCTGCGGGGGACTGAGTTCCGGGTGTTCGCCGGGGCCATCGACGCCGGTGGTTACGTCGGTGCGGTGGTGATGCCGGGCGGTGCCGCCCAGAGCCGCAAGGAACTCGACGGCTGGCAGGACTGGGCGAAGGCGCGGGGCGCGCGGGGCCTGGCGTACGTGGTGTTCGACGCCGACACCGGCCAGGCGCGCGGCCCGGTCGCGAAGAATCTGTCCGAGGCGCACCTGAGCGGGCTCGCCGACGTGGTCGGTGCGAAGCCCGGCGACGCCGTCTTCTTCGCCGCCTCCGCGGACAAGCGCGAGGCCCAGGAGTTGCTCGGCGCGGCCCGGACCGAGATCGCCAAGCGGGTCGGCCTCATCGACGAGAGCGCCTGGTCCTTCTGCTGGGTGGTGGACGCCCCCATGTTCGAGCCCACCGAGGAAGGCGGCTGGACCGCCGTGCATCACCCCTTCACCTCACCGACCGACGAGTGGATCGACGACTTCGAGACGGCACCCGATCGGGCGCTCGCCTACGCGTACGACATCGTCTGCAACGGCAACGAGATCGGAGGCGGTTCGGTCCGTATCCACCGGGCCGACGTGCAGCGACGGGTGTTCGACCTGCTCGGTATCAGCCCTGAGGAGGCCGCGGACAAGTTCGGCTTCCTGCTGGAGGCGTTCAAGTACGGGCCGCCGCCGCACGGCGGCATCGCGTTCGGCTGGGACCGGATCTGCATGCTGCTCGCCGGTGCCGATTCGATCCGTGAGGTGATCGCCTTCCCGAAGACCCGCGGCGGGTTCGACCCGCTGACCGGCGCGCCGACCCCGATCACCGCCCAGCAGCGGGCCGAGGCGGGGGTGGACGCCAAGCCCAAGGTGGGTACCGCCCCGCAAGCCGGCACGACGGGGGTCGCCGCACCGGTCGAACCGTCCTGACCGGGATCGAAAGCGGCGAGGTTGTGTCGCACGGAACAGCAGGTCCCAGACCGGCCCGGCAAGCGCCGAAGCTGGCATTTCGGATGACGGTGCGCGGGCCGGTAATGTTCTCGTGATGGAGTCCGAGGGCCTGTTCCAGATCGCCGAGCCGGCCGGTACGCACCTCGGGTCGGCCGCGTCGGCTCAGGCTGACGGCTTCACGGCACCGGGGGCCGACGCGCCGTTGCCGGTGCGGATGCGGCCGGCGACCATCGACGAACTGGTCGGCCAGGACCACCTCCTCGCCCCCGGCGCCCCGCTGCGCCAGTTGGTGAGCGGCGCGACCCCGATGTCGGTGATCCTCTGGGGGCCGCCGGGCTGTGGCAAGACGACCATCGCCCACCTGGTCGCCCGCGCGACCGACCGCCGGTTCGTGGCGATGTCGGCGCTCACCGCGGGAGTGAAAGACGTCCGCGCGGTGATCGAGACGGCCCGGCGGGAACGTCGATCAGGCGGCCCGCCCACGGTGCTGTTCATCGACGAGGTGCACAGGTTCAGCAAGACCCAGCAGGATTCGCTGCTCGCCGCGGTCGAGGATCGGACGGTCACCCTATTGGCGGCCACCACCGAGAATCCGTACTTCTCGGTGATCTCACCGTTGCTGTCGCGGTGCGTGCTGCTGACCCTGCATCCGTTGGACGATCGAGCGGTGCGCCTGTTGCTGCGCCGGGCGGTCGCGGATGAGCGGGGTCTGGCCGACACCGTGACGCTCAGCGCGGCCGCCGAGGACCACCTGGTCCGCCTGGCCGGCGGCGACGTGCGCAAGGCGCTGACCGCGTTGGAAGCGGCGGCGGCGTCGGCAATCGCAAAAGGCGTCACCGAGATCGATCTGGCGACTGCTGAGCAGGCGGTGGACGTGGCGGCGGTCCGCTACGACCGAGCCGGTGATGCGCACTACGACGTCGTCAGCGCGTTCATCAAGAGCATGCGAGGCTCCGACGTGGACGCCGCTTTGCATTGGTTGGCGCGCATGCTGGTGGCCGGGGAGGATCCGCGGTTCATCGCGCGCCGCATCGTCATCTTCGCCAGCGAGGATGTGGGTATGGCGGATCCGACCGCGTTGAGCGTGGCCACCTCCGCCGCCCAGGCCGTGGAATACGTCGGAATGCCGGAGGCCCGGTTGAATCTGGCGCAGGCCGTGATCCACCTGGCGACCGCGCCCAAGTCGAACTCGGTGACCACCGCGATCTCCGCCGCGATCCGGGATGTGCAGGCCGGGCGCGGGGGACCGGTGCCGAGGGCCCTGCGGGACGCCCACTACCCGGGGGCGCGAGGACTGGGACACGGTACCGGTTACCGTTACCCGCATGATCACCACCGCGGCGTGGTCGCCCAGCAGTATGCGCCGGACGACCTGGTGGGGGTCGACTACTACCAGCCGACCGAGTACGGGGCCGAACGGCTCATCGCGCAGCGCCTTCCCCGACTGCGTCGCATCGTGCGGGGTCAGGAGACGGGAGCGGCTGCGGATGACCGGAACACCGGTGCCACGATCGGGGGCGGCGAGACAGCCGAGCGAGTCGGCAGCATGCCGTTCGGGGAGGTTGCAGAGTGAGATCGCGTGGCGGCAGTCGCCCGGACGATCAGGCCGAGGACACCCAGAGTCAGCCGGCCAAGGGGCGACGTTGGGGGAGGAGTCGAGCCGAGACTCCGGATGAACCGGTCAGCGGCGAGGAGTTGGGTTGGCTCGCCGACTTGCGTACGGCCAAGGAGCAGCGCATCTCCATCGGCCCCGGAGACGACGCCGTCCCGGATCCCGCCGACGCGCCGTCCGCCGCTGCCGCGCCCCGGTTCACAGGTGAGCCGCGAACCGCCGGGGAGCCGACGTCGGGTGCCGGGTCCCCGGGGTTCCAACCGAATCCGGGTAGGCCGTCGTCGCGTCCGCAGGACGCTCCGCCCGAACCGGGCCGCCCCGCGGATCCGCCCGGCCGTCACACCGCCCCGGCCCCACCCCGGTCGGCCCGGCCGGTGGACCCGCGTTCGTCGAGCAGGCACGCCGAGTCGGTAGGCGCGCCAGGTGCGTCGGCGCATCCACCGCAGGCGGCTGCCGACGAGCCGCCGTCTGGATTCGGTGACCCGGCGCATACGGGACGGCACGCACGTCCGGAGCCGTCCGCGGCCGTGCCGCCACAACCACCGGCGGCCGGCGGTCCGCCGACAACGGCACCGCACGTGGGCCGGCGCAGCCGGTTCGTACCGTTGCGGGATGCCATCACCGGGTCGATACCCGCGGTCAAATCGGCCGGTCTGCCGCGCGCTTCGGCGGCGCCCGTCCCGCCTCCGCCGGGTAGTGCGGTGGCGGGAGCCGCCGTGCCCCCGCGCGCTTCGGCGGCGCCCGTCCCGCCTCCGCCGGGCAGTGCGGCGAAGGGAGCCGCCGTGCCCCCACGCGACCCGGCACCTCCGCGCATGCCGGGTGGTGGGCAGACGCCTGTGACAGCCGGCCGGGCCGGTGAGCTTTCGCCGCCGGCCCCTCCCGTCCAGCCCCCGTCCCCGGCCGGGCCGACCATCGGCCAACCCGGACCTCCCGTTGCGGCGGCGCGGGCGAAGGCCGCTCCACCCGGTCGCCCGGCGGCCGAGCGACCGCAAGGCGGACCCGATCAGGCGATACGCCGGGAGGCCGCCTCCGACGGCCGTCCCGAGGCTTCGCCGGACAAGGGCGGTCTCCGCTCTCCGCGGCTGTTGGTGTTCGCGATCCTCGTGCTGCTGATGCTCGTCGGTGTGCCGGTGTACGCCGGGGCACGGGCCCTGGTCCACGATCCTGCCTTCGACTCGCTCGACTCACTGGATGTTCCGGCGTGGGCCGTGGTCGAGCCGGACGACCAGGTCAGCGGTAGCCGGTGGTGTCTGGTCGACTGCCGGTTGCGTGAGCGCATCGCCGGCTCCGAGCGCGGTTGGGAGGAGACTGCGCAGGTGTATGAGCAGGCGTTGAGCGCGGACGGGTGGCGACCGTGGCGCGTCGAGATGTGCCCGGGCCAGCCGGTGGAGGGCCGTTACAGCTGCTGGCGGAGGGACGAGCTGACCCTCGACCTCTGGGTGCGTGACCGACCCTGTCCGACCGATCCGGGTGCCGAGCCGGGGGTTCCAGTCGAGCAACCGCCGGCCGCGGATGCCGAGACACCGCTGGCCGAGGCGCCGGAGTGCGCGGGATCGATCGTCACGCTCAAGATCCGCAACGCCATCGACGACGAACGGAATCGGCCGGAACCGAGCATCGACCCGTCGCTCGTCGGCGAGACACCCGACCCGATTCTCACCGAGGATCCGCTCGCTCCGTCACCGTCATGAGACATCGGCCATCACGGAGGGTAGGGTCTGCACGTTGACCTGAGAGTGGGACGTGTCGGAGCCGGGTCGTCGACACGCCGTCGAGGGATGACGCGCGCCGCGGGCGCGACGGTTCGAGGAGGATACGCGTGGACGCAGGTGAGATCGCCGCACTGGTCGCGGCCGGGGCGTTCCTGATGCTGGTGCTCGTACTGGCGGTGCCGATCCTGCGGCTGAGGCACACGGTTGACGCGGCCACCCGGATGATCAACGAGTTGAACGAGCAGACCGGACCACTGCTCAGCAACGTCAGCTCCACCGTGGAGCACGTCAACACCGCGCTGAACCAGGTGCACGTCTCGCTCGACGGGGTGAACGTGCAACTCGCCAAGCTCGATAACATGACCAGCCACGCGCAGCAGATCACCGCCAACGTCGCCAACCTCGCCACCGTGGTCTCCGCCGCGGCGGCCAACCCGTTGGTCAAGGTCGCGGCGTTCGGTTACGGCGTGCGCAAGGCTGCCGCCGCCCGCCGCCGCGCGGACGAGGAGCGTGAGGTGCGCGCGGCGGTGCGCGAGCGCCGGTCGACCCGCCGTGCCCGCTGACCCGAGCGAAGGAGACAGCCATGAAGCGGATGCTGTGGTTGGGTATCGGGCTCGCCGTCGGCGCGCTGGTGGTACGGAAACTGTCCCAGAAGGCTGAGGCGTTCACGCCCGCCGGCATCGCGAGTTCGGTGGCGGAAACCGCTGGCGGCCTGATCGAGACGGCGCGTAGCTTTCTCGACGACGTCCGAGAGGGAATGGCGGAGCGGGAGCAGCAGATCCACGAGGCTTTCGCACAGGGTTTCGCCCTTGACGCCGGTCCCCAACCGTGGGACGACGAGGATTTCAACGGAACTGACCCGATACACCCCCAGGAAGGCAGTAGATGAAGACGGCGGAGATCAAGCGGCGCTTCCTCGCCCACTTCGAAGCGAACGGTCACACGGTGGTGCCGTCCGCTCCGCTGCCCGCCATCGACGACCCGAATTTGCTGTTCATCAACGCCGGCATGGTGCAGTTCGTGCCGTACTTCCTCGGCCAGCAGACACCGCCGTTTCGCCGGGCGGCGAGCGTGCAGAAGTGCATCCGGACGCCGGACATCGACGAGGTCGGCAAGACCAGTCGGCACGGCACGTTCTTCCAGATGAACGGCAACTTCTCGTTCGGCGACTACTTCAAGGACGGCGCGATCCCGCTCGCCTGGGAGTTGTCCACCAAACCGGTCGAGCAGGGCGGGTTCGGGTTGGACCCGGAACGCATCTGGGTCACCGTCTACCTGGACGACGACGAGGCGTTCGAGATCTGGCGCAAGACCGGTGTGCCGGCCGAGCGGATCGTGCGTCGCGGCAAGAAGGACAACTTCTGGTCGATGGGCATCCCGGGCCCGGCGGGCCCCTGCTCGGAGCTCTACTACGACCGCGGTCCGGCCTACGGCCGCGAGGGCGGCCCGGAGGTGGACGAGGACCGGTATCTGGAGTACTGGAACCTCGTCTTCATGCAGTACGCGATCGCCGACGTGCGCAGCAAGGAGAACTTCCGCATCGTCGGTGAGCTGCCGGCCAAGAACATCGACACCGGCATGGGGCTGGAACGGATCGCCGCGATCCTGCAGGGCGTCGACAACCTGTACGAGATCGACGAGGTGCGCCCGATCCTGGACCGCGCAGCCGAGTTGACCGGCAAGCGGTACGGCGCGCACTCCGGGCACGCGGTGACCGAATCCCACCCGGACGACGTGCGGCTGCGGGTCGTCGCCGATCACGTGCGCACCTCGCTGATGTTGATCGGAGACGGGGTGACCCCCGCCAACGAGGGTCGGGGCTACGTGCTGCGCCGCATCATGCGCCGCGCGATCCGGGCGATGCGGCTGCTCGGCTGGCAGGAGGCGGCCCTGCCGCACCTGCTGCCCGTGGCCCGGGACTGCATGTCGCCCTCGTACCCGGAGTTGGTCGAGGAGTTCGACCGGATCTCGCAGTACGCGTACGCGGAGGAGGAGGCGTTCCTGTCCACGCTGCGCGCGGGGACGGTCATCCTGGACACGGCGATCGCGCAGACCAAGGCGTCCGGCGGGAAGCGGCTGTCCGGGGACAAGGCGTTCCAGTTGCACGACACGTACGGCTTCCCGATCGACCTGACCCTGGAGATCGCCGCGGAACAGGGTCTGCAGGTCGACGAGGAGGGCTTCCGGCGGTTGATGGCCGACCAGCGGGCCCGGGCGAAGGCCGACGCGATGGCGCGTAAGACCGGCCACCTCGACCTGTCGTCGTACCGGCAGGTGCTCGACTCCGGCGGGCCGGTCGAGTTCGTCGGGTACACCGACGTGTCCCGGGAATCGACCGTTCGGGCGCTGCTGTCGACCAGCGGCGCGGTCCCTACCGCCGTGGAGGGGGACACGGTCGAGCTGGTGCTGGACTCCACCCCGTTCTACGCGGAGGGGGGCGGCCAGCAGCCCGATCAGGGCTTCATCACCGTCGGCGGGGGCCAGGTCGAGGTGTTCGACGTGCAGCAGCCCGTTCCGGGGCTGATCGTGCACCGGGCTCGGGTGGTGCGCGGCGAGGTGCGGGCCGGAGACGCCGCCTTCGCCGAGATCGACGCGACTCGCCGTCGGGCGATCTCCCGCTCGCACACCGCCACCCATCTCGTCCACCAGACCATGCGCAACTTCCTCGGCGAGTCGGCGACCCAGGCGGGTTCGCTGAACGCGCCGGGCCGGCTGCGGTTCGACTTCAACACGCCGACCGGCGTACCCGCGAGCGTGCTGCGCGACGTCGAGCAGCAGATCAACGAGGTGCTCCTGGCCGACCTGGAGGTGCACTGGTTCGTCACCTCGTTGGAGGAGGCACGCCGGTTGGGTGCGATCGCGCTGTTCGGCGAGAAGTACGGTGAACGGGTCCGGGTGGTGGAGGTCGGCGACTACGCCCGCGAGCTGTGCGGTGGCACCCACGTGTCCCGGTCGGCCCAGCTCGGCCTGGTGAAGATCCTCTCCGAGTCGTCCATCGGCTCCGGCGTCCGCCGGGTCGAGGCGCTGGTGGGTCTCGATGCGTTCAACTTCCTCGCCAGGGAGCACCTGCTGGTGTCCCGCCTCGCCGAGCTCTACCGGGTGCCGAGCGAGCAGGTCGCCGACCGGGTCGAGCAGACCGTCAACCAGTTGCGCGACGCCGAGCGGGAACTGGAGAAGCTGCGCGCCCAGCTGGTGCTGAGCAGCGCCGGGACGTTCGCCGAGCAGGCGAAGGACGTGCGCGGCATCGCGTATGTGGGCACCGAGGCCCCGGAGGGGGCGAGCGGCAACGACGTGCGCACCCTCGCCCAGGAGATCCGTGGCCGGATCGATCCGGCGCGTCCGGCGGTGGTGGCCGTGGCGGCCCGTTCGGGCGGCAAGGCCTCGCTGGTCGTGGCGGTCAACGCCGCCGCGAAGGGGCGTGGCCTGTCGGCGGCGGATCTGGTCAAGGGGGCGCTCTCCGGGCGTGGTGGCGGCAGTCCTGACCTGGCACAGGGTGGGGGCGTGCCGGCCGAGCAGGCACCTGCGCTGCTGGCGAGCGTGGAGAAGGCACTGGCCGACGCCGGTTGATCCCGATGAGCGACTGGCAGCGCGGCGCCCGATTGGGGGTCGACGTGGGACAGGTCCGGGTGGGCGTGGCGATCAGCGATCCCGACGGGATCCTCGCCACGCCCCTGGTCACCTTGCGCCGAGCACCGAATGCCGCGGAGGACGCGGTTCCATCCGACATCTCGGAACTTGCACGACTCGTCGTGGCACACGAGATCGTCGAGGTCGTGGTGGGCCTGCCGGTGACACTCGCCGGTGGGCACGGGCCGGCGGCGGTCGGGGTGCAGGCGTACGCCGAACGGCTGGCCGAGGTGATCGCACCGGTGCCGGTGCGGTTGGTGGACGAGAGGATGTCAACGGTCGTGGCGACCCGTAGGCTGGCCGAACGCGGAGTTCGCGGACGTCGCCAACGGGCTGTTGTCGATCAGGCGGCCGCGGTCGAGATTCTGCAGAGCTGGCTGGACACGCAGCGGAGGCGGACACCATGATCGACGACCTGGACCTGAGCTTCGACGAGCGAATCGAGCCGGGGCGGCACCGCCGACGGGCACAGCGACGGAAAAAGAAGAAGCGCGGCGGCCGCGGACGGACGATTGCCGCCCTGCTGATCACGTTCATGCTGCTCGGCACGCTCGCCGGCGGGGCGTGGTACGGGCTCGACCGCATCCAGGCGTTCTTCACCGCACCGGACTACGTCGGGGGCGGCACCGGCGAGGTGCTCGTCGAGGTGCGGGCGGGGGACACCGCCACGGACATCGCCAACGCGCTGGTCGAGGCGGACGTGGTGAAGAGCGTCAAAGCCTTCATCCTCGCCGCCGACGCCGATTCCCGCAGCCGCAACATCCAGGTCGGCACCTACAAGCTGCGCAAGCAGATGAGTGCGAAGAACGCCCTCGCCATGCTGCTCGATCCGAAGAACCGGGTGTTCGAGGGCATCACCGTTCCGGAGGGACTCACCGTCAAACGCACCTTCGATCTGCTGTCCAAGGAGACGGGGATCCCGGTCGAGGAGTTCGAGGCGGCGGCGAAGGATCCGCTTGCGCTCGGCGTGCCGGAGTGGTGGTTCAACCGGGGCGATGACAGGAAGGTCACCTATTCGATTGAAGGGTTCCTTTTCCCGGCCACCTACGAAATCCCGCCGAATGCGACCGCCGAAGGCATTCTGAAGATGATGGTCGATCAGTTCCTGGCCGTCACCGGCGAGATGAAGTTCGCCGAACGGGTGCAGAGCGAACTCAACATCACCCCCTACCAGGCGCTGATCGTGGCCTCGCTCGCCCAAGCCGAGGCCGGTCACCCGGACGACCTCGGCAAGGTGGCGCGCGTCGCCTACAACCGGGTGTTCAAGCCCAACGGCGAGGTTCCCTGCGGGTGCTTCGAGATGGACGTGACGGTCAACTACTGGCTGGAGTTGCAGGGGAAGCAGACCAAGCACTCCAAAGACATGACCCAGGCCGAGTTGAACGATCCGAAGAACCCCTACAACCGCAAACTCAAGGGCTTCATCCCCACGCCGATCAACAACCCGGGCAAGCTCGCGCTGGAGGGCGCGATGGCACCCCCGAAGGGGAACTGGTACTTCTTCGTCGCGATCGACAAGGAGGGTCATTCGGCATTCGCCGAAACCTACGCCGAACAGTTGCGCAACGAGCAGAAGGCCAGAGACAACGGCGTGCTCTGACGACGGTGGTGTTGAGTTGTCGGTGCATCGACGGGCGGCCGTACTGGGCAGACCGGTCGCCCATTCGCTCTCGCCGGTGATCCACAACGCCGGCTACCGGGCGCTGGGACTCGTCGGCTGGTCGTACACCGCGATCGAATGCGCCGAGGCCGAGTTGCCGGACCTGGTGGCCGGCCTCGGCCCGGAATGGGCCGGACTGTCGCTGACCATGCCGCTCAAGGAGGCGGCGCTGCGTGTCGCGGACGAGGTTTCGCCGGTGGCGGCCGTGGTCGGGGCGGCCAACACCCTGGTACGCCGTCGCGACGGCTCCTGGTACGCCGACAACACCGACGTCACCGGCATGGTGGACACACTGGTCGCGGTGGGCGTGCCCGCGGGGGTGCGGATCGTTGTGCTGGGTGCGGGCGGCACGGCGCGTGCGGCGCTCGCCGCCGCCGCCCGGTTGCGGTCGTCGCTGGTGACCGTGTGCGTACGCCGCCGTGCGGCCGGAGAGGAACTCGGCCGGGTCGCCGAAGCCCTGGGCCTGCGCTGGGAGGTGCGTGACTGGTCCGAGGCCGCCGCGCTGGGCGAGACGGACGTGCTGATCTCGACCGTGCCGCGGGGTGCCACGGACCACCTGGCCGACGCCGCGATCTTCCGGCGTCCCGGGACCGTCCTCTTCGACGTGCTCTACGACCCGTGGCCGACGCCGCTGGCCGCATCGGCTCTCGCCGCCGGATGTCGGGTCGTCTCCGGTCTGGACCTGCTGCTCGCCCAGGCGGTGTATCAGTTCGAACGGTTCACCGGCGCGCGTGCCCCGGTCGAGGCGATGCGCTCGGCGCTGACCGTTGCACGAACTCACGCCCAGACCGCCCCGGCTTCCGACCCAACCGCGTAGCGTGCGGCCGCCGATCGCGGGCCAACGATGGGGCTGCGCGGGGCATATAAGATTCTTGGGGCGCTGGCCTGATTAGTCGTCGAAATCCGTCCGCCTAGACTCGCTAGGCGTGTACGACAATCCCACGGTCGTTATCCCGGTAGTTCCCGAACCGCCACCCGTTTTCGTGGATCCGAGCGGCCGTCGACGCCGCCGGCTCCGGCGCCTTTTCTACGGGCTGGGCCTGCTAGGAATCGGATTCCTGGCTGTGGTGGGAGTCAGTTTCGCCGGCGGACCGGCCAGTCCGCAAAAGGTCTTGCCGTTGGTCGACGAAACCCCGCAACGGCCGTGGGAGCCGCCGCCGGTCATATCCGAGCCCCCCGATATCCCTACCCCCACCGGTGAGGTCTCGCGCCGGCCCCCGGTGCAGCGGACCACCGCTGCTTCCCGCACCCCGACCGCAGCGGCGAGTCCCACCCGCTCTGCCGGTGCGGTCCCCTCGCCAACTGGCGACGAGCAGTCAGAACCGACGCCCAGCGGTTGGCCGGTCGATCCCACGTCGTCACCGGAGAACGGTACGGCGCAGGCCTCCGACCGTGGGGAGTGAATCGATCATGGATCGTAGAGCCGACGGCGGCTCGACACCCACCGTCGTCGCGGGACAGCGGCGACAGACGGCGGTTCCGGCCGGAAGTGGTGACCCGCGCCCGCGGTCCTCGCGGCGCGTCGTGCCCCGCCCGAGTTGGACCATCTTCGCCATGCTCTTCCTCGTCCTGGCTGGTTTGCTCGCGGTGGAGGCGTATGCGAACGCCGCCTTCGTACCCGACCACAAGCACACCAGCGAGGGACATGATCGGGTTCCCGATGCGGTGCGCAACGGCGGGCCGATTCTGAACACGACGACCGGGGAGATCCAGTCCTACCGTCTGCCGCCCCGCACCATCGCCATCACCTTCGACGACGGCCCTGACCCGAAGTGGACGCC
>DASVCA010000107.1:0-27975 GCA_036381835.1 Micromonosporaceae bacterium | reverse complement strand
CCGCTCCCGCGTCGGCACACCGGCTGCCGCGACCGCCGCCGGGGTCACCGTGCCGAGCCGCTGCGCCAGCCGGTCAAGTTCGCGCGCCAACTCCAACGGGTACGCCGACGGCAGCGGAAAATCTTGAAGCTTTGTTCCAGTGAACTCGTACCGGTCCGACCATCCTTCACTGCTGACCCGAGCGCCTTCGCCCCCAATTGGGTCGCCGCCCTTGGGATAGCTGACCTGTTTCAGCCAGAAGCAGGCGGTTGAGCTGTTGAGCACGCCGAGCAGCTTCAGGTGGTCGTCCTCGGACGCCCCCTCCGGCAACTTGATCACCGGAGCCGAACGGTTGAATACCTTCCCACCCCGGTCCAGCACAAAGTGGTTATGCGTCGCCACAAACGCAAACGCAATCGACAACGGTACTCTATAGCGCTTCGCAAAAAACATGCTGTGATCGAACCAGCGTAGTCCCCGTTCCTCGGGTGTCTGCCCGAAATCTAGCCTTCGGCGAAGCGCTGTCCGGTTGGGCCAGTAAAACAAATGCTCGGCATCAGATAGCTGTCGTGCGGTGCCGTTCTCATCGTAAGGGAAGAGCGTCGCAATCGATGCACTCAGGAAATAGTCTCGAATATCTTCACCAAGAACGACTGGGACAGTAGCATTGGTAAGCCCTAGGGTGACTGTGGACTGCTTGGGCAAGTAAAATGCTTCGTCGAGTCCGGTATGTGTGGTCCGACCGACCCCCTCGATGGCAGATCCTAGCGGTGTTCCGCTTTTTTCAATTGTACGCGCCAAAGCACTTTTGCCGCCGCCAGAGAGGTTCCAAGGATGCTTGCAAAATGTTTCGCGCGGCAAATCTGCAACGCTGATCCATTCGCTTTCCGAGCCTGGCCGATCGATCTGGTTGATGATGGCTTGCCAGACCAGACCCTTGCTGGGGTCTGCGGGAGTGCTCGGCTCGCCGTGGATACCCATGATGGTGCGGATCGTGCCGGGACGGTTGAGGTTGGTGTTCCGGCCGATCAGGATGACGGTGGGTGTGCCGTGACCCGGTATGTAGGCACGGGAAGTGTCGATGACATGCGTCAGGTTGACCCGGGTGGCGAAGAAGTTCTCGATCAGCTTCTTGCCGAACTCCCGCTTCATGAACGAGTCTGAGGTGATCTGCCCGACGTGGCCTGCGCCTTTGCCGTCCGGGTCGGCGGTTTTGGCGAGTTGGAAGAACCGTTGGGCGAACGGCACCGACAGGGCGTAATTGCCTGAGCAGGCGTCGTACATCTGCCGGTACGCCTGCTTGAGACCCTTGTCCTCGATCCTGATGTACGGCGGATTGCCGACCACGACATGGTAGCGGCCCGAGGCCAGGATGCGGGGGTGTTCGTGCAGGTCTTCGGTTGCGTAGGCGAACTCCGTCATCGGGTCCTCGCCGAACAGCACGCCCTCACGGTGTTTGATCAGCGAATCGCCGACTGCCAGGTGTAGGGGGAAGGTGTAGCCGGCGGTGTCGGCCAGGGTTTTCAGGTTGCTGGCCCGCATGGCGGCGACGAGTAGGCGGAAGCGGGCGATGGCGACCGCGAACGGGTTGATGTCCACCCCGTGTACGGCGTCGAGCGCCAGATGCACCCGCTCATACAGGTCGCGGTTGGGGGCGTGTTCCTCCCACTGCTTCATGAGTCGGTGGAATGCGCCGAGCACGAAGTGTCCCGACCCGCAGGTCGGGTCGATCACCTTCACCACGTCGTGGCCGAACTCGGCGACCGCGGGTGTCAGGGTCAGGTCGAGGATGAACTCCTGGACGAACTCCGGGGTCTGCAGCAGGGCGTACGTCTCGCGGGCCGCCTCGGACAGGTCCTGGTAGAGGTCGCCGAGAAAGCGGGTGTCCCAACTGTCGTCGCAGAAGTTGTGGACGAGGTTGCCGTCCTCACCCCTACGACGCCAGAAAGCGATCAGTTTCCTCGCCGCGTCGTGGGACAGGGGAATCTGGTAGAGCGGGTTGTGCCGGCGGTCGAACAGCGACCGGCCGGCCTGGGTGGCGGCGATAGCGTCGAACCCGGCGTGCAGCCAGTCCCGCAGCGTCTTATCCGGGTGATCGTGGAAGAACTGCGCCTCGGCTTCCTCAGCCAGCACCAGCCGGTCGCCCGGCCCGGCCAGGTACGGGTCGGTGAGCAGGCCGTTGTCCTCGCAGAATCGGACGAAGACGGTGGCGAGCACCCACGCCACCGCGGCCTGGGTGATCCGCTCGTCCCGCCAGACCGTCCAGGTCGCCGCGGTCCGCCCGACTCGGAACGCCTGGTCGTACTCGGGGCGCAGCCGAGCGTACACCTCCTGGACCGATTCGACCTGTTCGCGCAGGTCCTTCTCCAGGGACTTCACCTGCTTCTGCAGGTCGCTCAGCAGCAACTTCCGGTCGATCACGCTGAAAGCTTAGTCAAAAGCCACAGGGATGCAATCAGGGATTAGAACTGGGAGCCGCGACGCGGCGTGGGGGTGCCGAGATCGAGCCGGCACCCCCCACAACCACCTACGTTGGCTAACCGGTGTAGAGGCGCCAGCCCTCGCTGGTCATGCTGAACACGGTGACCGGCACATCCCAACGGGTGAAGTAGTCGTAGGTGCCGCACTCGTACCGCTCTTTGCGGTAGGTGCCCGTCGTGGCATAGCCGACCGTGCCGTAGTCGGCGTACTTCGTGGAGAACGGCGGGACCGTGGTGGTGAAGCCGGTGGTCTTGGTGATCGTCTTCGACTGGTAGATGGTCACGTTCAGGTGTGCTTCGATCTTCGACTTGATCAGCCAGAGGTCGAAGCCACCCTCGACGGACCCACCGAACTCGTAGGTCGAGCTGTGGGTTTCGCTGACGGTCATCGACTCGTTCCAGGTCGCCGTCTCCGACGTCTGGTTGTAGAAGTGCTTGGTGAACATGGGCTTGTGGACCTGGCCCTGGTTGCCGGTCACGTAGTAGTTCTCGTAGTAGCACCATCCGCCGGGTGGTGGCGGCGGGATGACTGCCATCGCGGGCGAGGCGGTGACCAACACAGCGGCGCTGACGCCGATGCTGACCGCCAAGGCGGCGAGTCGCCTGCTGAGACGGAGCTTGCCCAGGGAGAGTTTCACATCGTCCTCCTCGACGTGCCTGGTTGCCGAGGCCTTGGACCGAAGATCCCTCCCGTGCCGTAGCGTTCGTCGTTCATGCTGGTCGAGCGTTGGTAGCTGACCTGCCGGCGACCGTGATCCAAAGCGTGACCGTGACGTTACCGGACGCAACTGATGCTGCTCAATGCTTGTGGGCGGTCACCGGGCGAGGGGGTGCTCGGTCGGTGACCGAATCCGTTGTGCGGTGACCAATGGTTTTCGTGGCCTGCGCGCCCCGTGAGCAGGATGGACGCACGTCTTCATCACATTTGAGGGCGAGGTGTTATCTGTGGGTTAGTCCGATGTACCAAAACATGAAAGAGATTCGATATCGCAGTGAGCGACCCCGCGGCCCGTACTAGCTAGCGTGGCCCTGGCTGGCCAACCTATTCCTTGCCTGAGCCTTGGGGTAGACGTCATGATCTTTAAAACGCCTGTGGCACTGGGGTAGCGACGAAGAGTGTTCTTCAATCCAACTGGGCGAAGGCGGAACAAGTCCGCCTTCGCCCAGTTGGCAAGTTTAGGAAGGGTAGCCGGTGAAAATGCCGAAGGGTGCTCGGCGAGCAATCGTTTTTGGTTTTTCCTGCTGGTTCGCAGCGATCATATTTGCAGCCTTCGGTCAGTGGTTGGGTTGGCATGTAGCGCCAGACCTCCCGAATCGGGTAGCGGCTGATGAGATGGCCGCTCAGATTGTTCGATCGAATCCATCTTCAGTATCCAGGATGGATGACCTGTTTCAATATGAAACAATGTCTCCGATGGTTTCCCTTTTGGGGGCCGACGGTTACATGCCGGGATTTGTTCGATTCACTTTTCCCGTCGATGACAGGCAATCCCTAGAGGTGGTCGCGGATCGTATGAGAGCTACGGGTTGGGAGGTGACTAAACTCAAACGGCCCAGTGGTACCGAGGTCAGAGGTGTTCGCGGATCTACCTACGCTGTTTTCCGCGTGTCCCAGAATGATTCCACCCTGATATTGAAGCGGGCGACGCCTATTGCTGCGATGGTCCTCTCCGTTACGGGTGCATTGTTGGGTGGCACGGCGGGCTGGTTCATCGCTCGATTGGTAGTCCGTCGTTGGGGGCAGGCGCGGCGTCGGTTGGCCGCCACGGTGACCGGAGGACTGGCCGCCTTGTTCCTTTTGCCTGGAATGTTGCTTACGACAATTGCTTGGGTAGCGACGGCATTGACTCGACCGAGAGAACCATATGCCTTGTGGGGGATCTTCATGTTTGTCGGCGTCAAGCCACTCACACTCTTAGGGCTCGTGTTGATCGTAGTCGCTGCCGTGCTCATTTCGGGTACGAAATCCCCAAGCTCGATGAAGTGATTCCACGTGCCTTTCCTGGCGGCACTTTCCCGTTTGGGGACCTCGTGAGATGCATGAGACAGAACCTAGTTCACGAGCGGATGGGTGGTGGACAGATAGATCCGATATCCGGCCGCCTCCGTCATCCGTAACGTTCCTTCTGCGCTGGACAAATAGCGGCGCACATTTCGATCAAAGTCCGATCCGGCGGGTGTCACGTACGCGATTTCTTGCGCGCTTTTGACCATTTGCTCGTACGGGCGGTAGCGATTGAGTCCCGGCTTGAGGTCATCGCCGAGCACGAAACAGACGGCGCGTTCCCCACTGGCGTACGCCAGCAGGTTGCATGTCCAGTACTCGGTGTAGTAGTGCCTGACGTCGAGACGATCTAATGCGGCAAGCAGTTCGCGTTGCTGCTCGGCCTGCTGGGCCTGTGCCGGCACCTGCCGGACCAGGGACACCGTCGCCCATGACATGCTCACCAACAGCGCGGCCGCCCCGACGGTGGCAGGCAGTCGTAGCGCGTTGCCGCGCATCCGTACGGCCTGCCACAGCGGCCAGAGGACGGCGGGCGCGGAGACCGGCAGCAGCGACAGGTAGCGCGCACTTTCGAGCGGGGTGTCGCCCGCGGTTGGACTTTTCGCGTACGACGCGATCGTCGCCAGCGCGCCCAGGACCAGCGCCAAGCCCGCCATTGCCCGTATCCGGTGAATTCGTAGTGCTTCGGAGGTGTCCTCGTCTTCTCGCCATCCACCGGGGTCGCGGATGGTTCGCCAAGACAGATATCCGGAGACCAGCAACAGCCCGATGTAGATCGGCCCCCACAGTGTCTGCCACGGCTGGCAGACGCCCGGCTCACACACGCCGGTTGCGAGCGGCACGCCCAGGAATATCGCGCCGTACAACCGGTCCGGCCAGGTGGCGTCCGGTCCGGCGCTACTCTGCTGGATCAGGACGGACAGCGGGTCTGCCCCGGCCGGTGCGTCGAGCTGGTAGATCAGCATCGGCGTTGCTCCCAGCGTGAGCCCGACCGTTGTGACGAGGACGTCTTTCAGGCCCGTCCGGGCCGGGCCGGCACCGCCGCCCGGTTGTCCCCTGATGAGGGCGAGCACCAGCACCGGTACGGTGGCAGCGAGGTAGGGAATCACGAGCAGGTGATCCCAGAGGGCCAGCCCTGCGACGGCCCCCCACAGTCCGAGCAGGATCGGGCGACGCCGTGCCTGGGCCGAGCCGACGGCTACGGCGAGCAGAATCAGTAGGGCCGCGAAGAGGGCGAGTTCGGCGGACCCGTCGGCGACGAGTTGGTCGTTTACGACCCGGTCTGATCCAAGCGCCAGCACCGCCACCGTGAGCAGTGCCAGACCAGGGGAGTAGACGCGCCTGGTCATCGCGTACATCGTGATTAAAAACAGCCCGTAGAAGAGCAACGTCCCGGTCCGCAGCGCGTAAGTGGTGGGGCCGACGAAAGCCATCAACGGGGCCGCGACGTATGACTCCAGGGTTCCCATGTAGTGCTGCCCGTAGAGGTACACCGGGAAGTCGGTGCCCCGCAGTACGTGCAGCGCGACCAGGCCGAAGGTCGCCTCGTCGCTGTTGGTGGGCGGTACGTCCAGCGCGGTCAGCCAACCACGAAACCCCAGCCCGGCGAGGCCGATCGCGAGCGCCGCCCAGCCCAGCCAGTCGATTCCCCGTTTTCGATCGGTGGTTGTCGAGACAGGCCGAGTCGATGCCATCCCATCACGGTATCGGCGTACGTTTTCAGTATCGCGAATATCGGTGCATAGGCATATCTGCCCGCTACCTGGGCCACTGCCCGTACCAGAATTGACCGCGCTCACCCGAGTGTCGTGTCCGCACGGTTGACCCTCGCCTCAGGGCCTCAAGCGGCTGGCCCGGTGACGTGAGGCGGCGCGTAAACAGCGCACGGTTTAAAGATCAAGCCAAGAGATGCTTGCGCTGCTCACGCCGAGGGTCCAGAACGTGCTGCGCAGGCCGCTGGTATGCAACGTGCCCGCGATGGACATCAGTTACTGGAAAAGCGACCGCCCCGGACCGATGGACGGGGCGGTCAGCCTGGTGGCGTATGGGGAGGTACGCCGCCAGCGACGATAGCAACCAGCAGTCGAGAACGCTGCCCCGTGCGCGCATCTACGAGATTGCTGCGTTTCGACTACTGCCTGGGCCGACCATGCTGACCTGAGCGTCGTGCCTGCGCGGTTGACCTTCGGCTCAGGGCCTCAAGCGGCTGACCCGGCTACGTGAGGCGGCGCGTATGGGGAGCGGCATCGACTACGTTGGGTGCTCGCTACTCCTCCTCTGGCTCGCGCATCCACCGTTTGGGGTCGTTGACGAAGATCCCCTTCCCCTGTTGCTTGAGGATCACTCGCAGCGCTTCCAGCCGCACGTTTACCAACTGGATCGTTGAGGTGCTAACGCCGAACTGTGCTGACAGTGCGGCGATCGAGGGGAGTTGGTCGCCAGGCTGGATCCTCCCGCTTCGAATGTCTTCGATGATCTTGTCGGCGATTCTGATGTAGGTAGCAGTTGGCATCGAGACTCCTCGCGTGGCAGCGCCATTCGATCACGGCGTGCACGTGGGGAGCAACCGGGTGTTGCGCGCTGTTACTTACCCATATATGGTTAAGCCGAGTCACTCCTCGCGTGGCACCGATGAGGACTCTTCTCCCCAGGTCGGGGCAGGTGAGTGAGGGGTGCCTGCCCCGACCCCCAGTGCAGCTCCGCTGCCGTACCGCCGAACGAGGCTGCGGCGGTGGGGCGGGCGGGCGCGTCCCACCACCGCGCCACAAACCACGGGACGCGCCCGCCCATCCACCACCCGACATACCCCAGGCAGGAGGCCATGCAGCACCCGCACCCGCAACCCGGACCAGCCCACCCCGACACAGACCCGCCCAACGCGCCCCCACCCGAGCGCTGCGGCTGCACCGTACCGCTCGTCTGGGACGCCACCCACGGCGTCTGGCGGCACCTCGACGACTTCACCGCCTGCGACCCCAGCCGGCCCCGCCCCACCCCGCGAATCGCCTGGCCCGACCAGATACCGCGATCCGCCCTCGCCGACGTACTCGCCTACCTGAAAGCCCAGACCGTCACCCACACCCGCGACTGACCCCCGCCAGCCCCCAACCACCACCCTTCACCGAGAAAGGGCTGCTTCGCCGTGCCCGAAATCACCCGCCACCTCCCCACCCTCCTACTCGCCGCCGCCCTCATCGGCTGCGGCACCACCACCGCACCCCCCGCCGACCAGCCACCCGACCGGGTCGTCTACCTCACCTCGTTCGGCAACTTCGGCCGCGACGCCTACGCGTGGGTCGCCCACGCCAAAGGCTTCTTCCGCCAACGCGGCATCCAAGTCGAGATCCGCCCCGGCACCGGCACCGACGGCGTCAACCACGTCGCCACCGGCCAAGCCGACTTCACCGCCGTCGACTTCTCCGGCGGCCTCATGCAAATCACCCGCAACCGGCTCGACGTACGCGCCGTCGCCCTCATCCACCAGCGCACCCTCGCCGCGATCATGGTCCGGCGCTCCGACCCCATCCGCACCCCGAAGGACCTCGCCGGCAAAACCATCGCCGACCTGCCCGCCAGCGTCGTACGGATGCTCTTCCCCACCTACGCGAACCTCGCCGGAATCAACCCCGCCACCGTGCAATGGATCAACGCCGGCCCGCAGGCCCTACCCGGACTGCTCGCCACCACCCACGTCCACGCCGTCGCCCAATTCGTCGTCGGCCAACCCACCGTCGAACGGCTCAGCGGCGAACCCGTCGCCGTCCTCCCATACTCCGACTACCTCACCGACCTGCCCGGCAACGCCCTCTGGACCGCCGCCGACACCGACCCCGACCTCGTCCGACGCTTCCGCGACGCGCTCCTCGACGGACTCCGCTACGCCCTCGCCCACCCCGACGAAGCCGGGCGCATCCTCGCCGACCACGTACCCACCGCCGACCCGGAAACCGCCGCCGCCGAACTACGCCTCATGGCCCCCTACGTCGGCAACGAACCCATCGGAGCCATCCGCCCCGGCCACATCGCCCGCGCCATCGCACTCCTGCAAGCCGCCCAGGCGATCCCGCCCGGCTACACCCCCGAACAAGTCATCCACCCCAGCCAGGCCGCCCGCCCCGCCGGAAACCACATCGCCCAACCCGCACCCCACCGTCAGGAGCACACCCGATGAACCGAGCCCGCACCGCCGCCCTACGCATCGCCGGGCGCCTCACCCCCGCCCTCATCCGCAACCACCGATTCCGCACCCGCTGGCGCGGCCTCGACCCCGACGAGGTGTACGAGTTCATGAACGCCCTCGCCGACGAGATCGCCCTGATGAGCCGCGAACTACTCATCGCCAACCAGGAAAACGACCGCATCAAGAAAGCCCTCAAAGACTGGCAGACCCGGCACACCCCCGCACCCGGCCACGAAATCGTCATCCCCGCCAACCGCCGCCCCTGCGTCACCTGGCCCGTCAACTCCGGGTGAACCCGGGACAAACCCCACCGGCCGCGAACGCCCCCGATCCGCAACCCGCCCGGGATCGGGGGCGTTCGCCGTGCCCACCCGCCCGTTTGCGGGCATCCACATCGGGAAGTCGCGCAACATCCACAGGTTTCGCCGACAGGAGGAGATCGTGCGACCTTCCCAACTCAAGCGGATGCTCGCGGTCATCGCGCTCAGCATCCTCACCACCCTCGGCGTCGGCGCGCTCAGCACCGGCCCCGCACACGCCGCAGCATCACAGGTCTACGTGGTCCACGGCATACCCGGACAACCCGTCGACGTCTACGTCAACGGGCAGAAAACCCTCGACAACTTCCAACCCGGCACTGTGGCCGGGCCGCTCAGCCTGGACGAAGGCACCTACGACCTCGCCCTCACCCAGCCCGGTGAGCCGGTCGGCAACGCCATCGTCACCGCCGACGACGTGCAAGTCCCCGGCGGACAGAACCTGAGCATCGTCGCCCACCTCACCGAAGACGGGCAGCCCACCATCACGCCCTACGTCAACGACGTGACCCCGGTGCCCGCCGGCCAGGCACGCGTCATAGTCCGCCACGACGCCGCAGCCCCGGCCGTCGACGTGCGCGCCAACGGCGCAGTCGTCTTCAGCAACCTGACCAACCCCGACGAGGCGAAGACGAACGTGCCCGCCGGCACCATCACCGCCGACGTCACCCTCGCCGGCACCGACAACGTGGTCATCGGCCCCCAACAAGTCGACCTGGCCGAAGGGACCGTCACCATCGTCTACGCGATCGGCTCCGCGCAAGACGGCACCCTGTCGCTCATCGCGCAGACCCTCACCGGAACCGCGTCCGCGCCCACCGGCGTGCCCGCCGGCAACGGCGGCCACGCCGCCGACAACGCCGGCCCCGCCACCTGGCAGTACGTGGCCGTCGGCACAGCCGCGCTGCTGCTGATCGGCGGCACCGCACGCGTGCTCGCCCAGCGCAACGCCCGCGGGTGAACCGGTGACCCGACACGGCTGGGCGGTGCCGGCGGCGGCCCTCGCCGCCGGCACCGCCACCCTCGTCCTCGCACTCTGGCCCGGCCCACCCGCCGGCACCCTCGAAGAAGACCCGGCGGGACAGGCCACCACCGCCACCCCGACCGGGGCACCCCCGACACCCACCCGGATCCCCGTCCGACCCGGCGACCTGCCGAGCGCGGCAACCAAAGTGGCACCCGTACGGCTGCGGATCCCCGCCGCCCACACCGACGCCCCAGTCAACCCCGTCGGCGTCAACCAGCACACCGGAGAACTGCAAGTGCCGCCCAGCGTCGACGAAGTCGGCTGGTACCGGCACGGGCCGGGACTCGACGCCACCGCCGGCTCGATCGTCATCGCCGGCCACCTCGACGGAGCCGGCCAAGGACCGGGTGCCTTCTTCCGGCTAGGCGAACTACGACCCGGCGACCGGATCACCGTCACCGGCACAGACGGGCGGTCGCGCACCTACCGCGTGACCAGCCGCGAAGCGCACCCGAAAACCGACATCCCGCTCGACCGCTACTTCGCCCGCGACGGAAAACCCCGGCTCACCCTCATCACCTGCAGCGGCCCGTTCGACCGGGAAACCCGCAACTACCGCGACAACCTCGTCGTCACCGCCGTCCCGGCCTGACCCCTAAGCCACACCACCCACAGCCGTCCCACTCCGATGCAGGTTCGCCACCCAGGAATCCGGCAACGCCACCCACTCGTTGTCGCCCACCCGCACCACCGAGTCATCTAACCTCGGCGGCTGGTTGGCATCCTCCACCGGGCACAACAGCCACAGCGAATCCGCCCCATCCCGGGCCTCATCAGCCAGCGCGTACAACAAATCCATCCCCCGGTAGCGGGCCAGCACCCCCGCATCGAGCAGCAACACCGGCCCGCCACCCCGGCGCAACTCCTCCCGCAACCCCGGGACGACCCGCTTCCACGCCGCCTCCACGAACTCACCGAACTTGATCGCCGCCCGTGAACCCGGCTCGGCCACATCGGCGGCCAACACCGTCTCCCACGTCGGCTTCGGCCGCTCATCCACCAGAGCCCGCAACGCCCCCACAAACCGGGCCGCCACACTCACCGGCCGAGCCGAGAACCGGCGCACCAACTCCTCCCGAGCCGCCGCATACCGGGACAACCGCACCGTCAACGCCCGAAACTCACCCATGACCCGCGCCCCCGTCAACTGCTCCTCGGCCCGCAACGCCGCCTGCGTCTCCGGCGACGTAGCCGCCCACCGGCTCAGCGGCACCGAACCCGACGGGTGACGCACCACGATCGACATCGACGACGAACTCGGCCGCGCCGGCGGAACATACCGGTCGCCGTCCCAGCGCAGATCAAACCCCGCATCGGTGAGCAACTTGTGCAACCGCGGATGATCCGGCAGCGGCGGCAACTCCGGAAACCGGGCCCGCACCCGCTCAGCCACCTGCGCCGGCGTCAACCCCCGCCGCTGCGGCCCCCGCTGCGGCGGCACCACACCCGCCTGAGCCAACCGCAGCGCACGCACCGGCGACAGATCCAGCGGATAGATCTCAAACCTCGGCGTCGCCGCCGCATTCGCCGACGCCACCGCCGCCAACAGCACCCGACGGCGCTCGTCGACCACATCCGCCGCCCCACCCGGCGCACTCACCGCCGCAAGCGTCCGCAGCACCGTCGCCGAACTGGGCAACACCTCACTGGCCGCCAACCGGTCGGCGGCGGCACCCAACGCATCCGCGTAGTCGAGCATCGCCGGGGCCGTCGGCGTATCCGGGCCCTCGTCGCTACCCACCTCCAAAGCGACCAGCAGCCGACTGCCGCGCACCCGCCGCTGACCCGCCGCGTCCGCCGGCCGACCATGCCGGCGCAACAGCAGGCGCGGCTCCCCGGCCAGCACATCCGCCTCCACCGCCGCCCGCACCGCGGCCAGCGCGATCGCCGCCCGCAACTCGTCACCCGAATACGCCGAACCCCGGCTGGCCAGCAGCGCCGCCGCCAACTCGCCGACCCCCATCACCCGGCCGTTGTCCCGCAGCAACTCGATGATCTGGCGGCGGACACTGCGTACCACCGGGATGCCCCACCACCGCTTCCGCTGCTTGCCGAGCACCTGCGCGACCCGGCCCGAAGACACCCCCAGCAGCCTCGCGACCTGCGGCTGCTGCGGCCACGGCGGCAACTCCGGCAGCACACCCGACGAGTCAGGCAACCCCAGCAGCAGCCGGATAGCCTCCACCTCCGTGCCATTGCGGCTCGACTTCGCCGGCACCAGCAACGCCGCGATCGAATCCAAGCCGACCCGCAGCAACTCCGCATCCGTGTCCGCGTCCGCGTCCACCGCGCTCGGCGCCGCCTCGTCCCTCGCGGCCCGACGCTCGGCCGCCGACACCGCCACCGTCTCCCGCTCGCCGAGCCGCGCCCGCCACTCCTTCACCCGGCGCTGCAGCTCCTGTCGGGTACGCGCCCCCAACCCCCGCAACTGGGCCAGCCGGTTCGCCACCGCCAGCAGCTCCCCGACCGTGGTCGCCTCCAAGCTGTGCGCCGCCGACACCGCCCGCGGCGTCAAACCGGCCGCCTCCAGCAGAGTCGCCCGCGTCGCCCGAGCCGCCGCCTCATCCCGGGCCGCCGCCGCCACCTCGGCATCCACCCCGTCGGCGTCCAACTCCGGGTGGTCGGTACCCACCGGCGCCACCGCATCAGACCGGCGGAACACCTGCTGCCAGGCGTCACGCATCTCCCGCAACGAGGCGAACCGCTGCCGCACGTCCCGGTGCAGCGCGACCAGGAAGAACTCCACCAGGCCGTCACGGATCGCCGGGTCGAACGCCTCCATGGCCAGGCCCGTCGGACCCTCGGTCAGCTGCGGCTCGGTCGCCCCGTCCCCCCACACCGGCAGCTCGCCGGACGCCATCTCGTGCAACGTGACCGCCAGCGCATACCACTCGGCATGCCGGTCGTAGACCTGCCGATCCGCGCTGCCGAGAAACGGGTCCAGATAGCGCGGCGTGCCCGCCGAGATCTCCTTCACCGACACACCGGCCAGCGAGAAGTCGAACAGCACAAGCTGGCGGGTCCGGTTCGGCCGCACCCGGATCGCGATGTTGTCCGGCTTGATGTCCCGGTGGTAGACGCCCTCACCCTCCAGGTAGTCGAGCGCACCGAACAGATAGTCGCTGTACGTCTCCAACTCGTCCACGGTCAGCCGGCCGTGATCACGCAGCTTGCGGGCCAGCGTCAGATCACCGGCATGCTCCAGGACGATCACCGTCCGGCCGCCGATCTCCACCGGCTCCGGCCGGGCCAGCCGGATCACCCGCGAATCCGTCAACGGGCCCAGCACCCGCGCCTCCTGGGCCAGCCGGGCGGCCTTCTCATCCGACAACGCCACCTTCAGCACCTCGGCCCGGCCGGTGCGCTCGTTGTGCGCCAAGAACGCCCGACACGTCGAACCGGTACCCAGCCGCTGCCTGATCGTCCACTCGCCGACCCGATCACCCGGCCGTGCCTCCAACGGGTCGATCGGTGGCAGCACCGGGCGCGGATGAACCGAAGCGGGCGGCGGCGCGGTCAACTCGTCCTCGACCAGCTCCAACAGCCCCAAGAACTCGGCCACCGACGTCAGCCGCTCCGTCGGCAGCGGAGCCGTCGCCCGCTGCACCAGCTCGTCGGCGAACTGCGACATCGAATCGACCACCGAAGACGGACACAGCCCGTTCTCCGTGGCCAGGCGACTCAACAGCTCGCCACGCTTCGCCGCCGGCGGCTGCCCCGTCAGAATCAGGTAGGCGAGCGCCCCCAGACCGAACACATCCATCGCGATCGGATCCGGGTTCGGAGCGGACAACTCCGGAGCGAGGTACGCCTCCGCCGAACGCTCCAAATGCGCGGCGGCGTGCACGGACGCTGCGACGACCCGGCTCTGGAACGCGCTGCCGCCGACACTGTCCGCTGCCCGAGTCGCCGCCTGCCAGTCACTGATCTGCAACTGCGGATTCAGCCACGCCGCCTCCTCGCCGCCACCCTGCCGCCGCCCACCCGGCACAACCAGGACACTGCGCGCCGACAGCGCCCGATGCTGCAGGTGCCGACCGTGCGCGTACGCCATCGCCTCGGCGACCTGGCGGATCATCGCCAGCCGGGTGAGCATGTCGAGCCGCTCCCCGTACTGCGTCAGATAGTGGTCCAGCCGCATCGCGCGCCGATCGTGCCGGTAGATCAGCGCCGGACCCGCCTCGTGCGACTCCAACGAGTCGACCTGGACGATGCCCGGATGGCTGATCCCGTGCAGCGCCAGCATCTCGCGCCGCGCCGCCCGCTCGATGCTGGCCCGCTCCGCCTGGGCGGCGTTGCGCTCCACCAGATAGATCCGCACCCGCCGGTGCTCGTGCGGCAGCTCCCGGTGCCGGGCGAGATGGTCCTGCCACGTCGGGCCGACATCGAACGGCCGCGGCTCCAACTCCCACGCGCCGATCTGATAGTGCCTGCGGCTGCGGGCGATGCCGACCGTCGCGAGCAGTTTCGGCAACGCCCGGGACAGCTCGGCGGTGACCAAATGGCGCTCGTCCTGCGGCGGACGGCTGATCAGCGCCGACCAGATCGGCGGCAGCGTCACGCGCCGGCGGGATCCCGGCCCGTCGTGCGCCTGGCCCGACTCCGGCCCGCCGTCGGCCCCGACCGTTTGCCCCGGCTCCGGCTCCGGCCCGTACACCCCGTGCAGGTGATGCTCGGACAGCTCCACGAGCAGGCCCGGCTTGGCCAAGAACACCGCCGCCTTGATGAACGGGATCGGCTTACGGAACCCCTGCTGCCGGGCTGCCGCCTCCAGCAGGGAACGCAACCGTTTCGCCTTCGCGTCCGCGAGGTGCAGCGGATTGTCGAATGTGCGGGTGGCGCCGTTCGGGCCGAACAGCACCCAGTTCGAACCGCTGGAGATCAGCCGCCCGGTCAAGCTCTTGATCTCGATCAGATAGAGGCCGGCGGGGCCGACCACCAGCAGATCCACCTCGTAGGGATGACCGGTCTGGGCGGTGAAAGTGAAGTTGGACCAGGCGCGGTACGGTTCGGCGTCCGGCAGCAGCCGTTGGATGTGCGCCAGCGCCTCCCGCTCGTGGGCGAACTGCGACGGGGTGATCGTGGTCCACCGGCCATCCTGCATGAGGCTGATCCTAGGTGCCCCGCCCGACTGTCGACCGGCCTGCGAGTGACGCACCCGTCACGCGACGTCGGGGCCGGCCGGCGATGCCGGCCGGCCCCGACCATGCCCGGGGGAGGGAGGGGGAGAGAAACCCGGGCGGGAGAACGGGGTCAGGCCTGGCGGCGCGACCAGGTCCAGGCGTAGGCGGTGTCCTCGCAGGCCAGCGCCGGCTCGCAGAGGTCCAGCGGCCGGAACGTGTCGACCATGACGGCCAACTCGTCGAAGAACTCGACGCCGAGCGACCGCTCCACCGCCCCCGGCTGCGGGCCGTGGGTGAATCCGGACGGGTGCAGCGAGATCGACCCCTGCTCGATGCCGGAGCCGCGCCGGGCCTCGTAGTTACCGCCGGTGTAGAAGAGCACCTCGTCGGAGTCCACGTTGTGGTGGTTGTACGGCACCGGGATCGCCTGCGGGTGGTAGTCGACCTTGCGCGGCACGAACGAGCAGATCACGAAGTTCGGGCCGTCGAAGGTCTGGTGCACCGGCGGCGGCTGGTGGATCCGACCGGTGATCGGCACGAAGTCGTGGATGGAGAACGCCCACGGGTAGAGGCAGCCGTCCCAGCCGACCACGTCGAACGGGTGGTTGGCGTAGACGTGCCGGGTCCAGCCGCGCCGGTGCTGGACGATCACCTCGACGTCGGTGCCGTCCACGAGCAGCGGCTCCTCGGGCCCGCGGATGTCCCGCTCGCAGTACGGCGCGTGCTCCAGGAACTGGCCGCGCACCGACAGGTAGCGCTTCGGCGGGCCGACGTGCCCGCTCGCCTCGACGGTGAGCAGCCGCACCGGCTCGTCACCGGTCGGCACCAGCCGGTGAATCACCGAAGTGGGGATGATCACATAGTCGCCGGCGGTGACGTCGAGCACGCCGAAGGTCGACTCGACCCGCATCGTCCCGGATTCGACGTACAGGCACTCGTCGCCGATCGCGTTGCGGTAGAGCGGGGAGGGGCGGTCGGCGGTGACGTACGAGATGCGCACGTCGTCGTTGGCCAGCAGGTGCTGGCGGCCGAGCACCGGGTCGGCCCCGGTGGTGTCGAGCTTGTGGGTGCGCAGGTGGCGGGGCTTGAGCGGCCGGTTCGGCACGCGCTGCCACCGCGGGCCGTCGAACTCCTCGGCGGCCACGATCGCCGTCGGCAGGTGCCGGTGGTAGACGAGCGAGGAGTCGGATGAGAAGCCTTCCTGGCCCATCAGCTCCTCGGCGTAGAGGCTGCCGTCGGGCTGCCGGAACTGCGTGTGCCGCTTGTGCGGCACCTCTCCGACGCGACGGTAGTACGGCATGGCGACCCTCCCGTTCTGTCCCGACCATCGGCCGGGTGCGTCCGATTATCGGACGTAGTTGTCCGCTAACCGTAGCGTCCCGTATGTTGTGTAGTCGTGTCAACGCAGTGGACGGCCTCCGTGGAAAACTCCGACCGACCCACCCCGGCGATCCCCGCCCTGCTCCAAGGGCTGATCGACGACGCCGCCGTGTTCCCACCCGGCAGCGCGCCACTGCCCGCCGCCGTCGCCGCCCACCGCCGGCACCGCGCCGGCTGGTACGCCGACCTGGTCGGGCCGCTCCTCGTCCCCGCCACGAAACTGCCCGAACTGGCGAAACTCCTGCACACCGACGAGCACATCGAAATCGGCCTGATCGGCGACGTACCACTCGACCGCCTCGACGAAACGGTCCGACAAGCGGGCCAAGCCGCCGACGGGCGCATCCGAGTACGCCAGGTGGAAGCCCCGGCCGCCAAACGCGGCGACGACCCCCGGTACGGCCTCGACCTCCTGCTCCGGCTCGCCCGACACCGCCCGGACCTCGACGTCTACGCGGAGATCCCACTCGCCACCGGCCTGCTACCCGCCCTCGACCGGGTCGCGCAGGCCCGACACGACGGCGTGCGCATCGCCGCCAAATTCCGCACCGGCGGGCTGACCGCAGACCTCTTCCCCAGCCCGATGGAACTCGCCGCGGTGATCACCGCCTGCCGGGACCGCCGCCTACCCTTCAAACTCACCGCCGGGCTGCACCACGCGATACGCCACACCGACCCCGCCACCGGCTTCCCACACCACGGATACCTCAACGTGCTCGCCGCCGGCCTCGCCGCCGCCCGCGGCGGCGAGGCCGGCGAGGTGACCGAATGGCTGGAAAAAGTCGAGGCGGCACCCCTGGTCGAAGCGGTGGCGGCACGCCGCCACGAGACACGGCCACTGTGGATCGGCTACGGCTCGTGCAGCATCGACGAGCCACTGGAAGACCTCATCGGGTTGGGACTGCTGAACGGAGGACACGAGCGGTGACCTGGGTCGAAGGTGCGGTTGACTCCCCCTACGGGGTGCACAACCTGCCGTACGGGGTGTTCAAGCACGGAGGACGGGCGCCACGCATCGGCGTACGAATCGGCGACCACGTCCTCGACCTCGACGGCGCGGAAGCGGCGGACCTGATCCTGGCCGGCGGGGCGCTACGGCAACCCACCCTGAACGCGTTCCTCGCCCTCGGCCGGCCACAGTGGGACACGGTCCGCCAGCGGATCGTCGAACTGCTCACCGACCCGGCCCACCGGGACGCGGTGCAACCGCTGCTCATCCCGCTCGCCGAAGTCGAGCTGACGCTGCCGTTCGAGGTCGGCGACTACGTCGACTTCTACTCCTCCGAGCACCACGCGGCCAACGTCGGGCAGATCTTCCGCCCCGGCCAGCCGCCGCTGCTGCCCAACTGGAAACACCTGCCGATCGGCTACCACGGCCGCGCCGGAACCGTCGTCGTCTCCGGCACCCCGATCATCCGACCGTGCGGGCAGCGCACCACCCCGGACGGGCCCGTCTACGGCCCCTCGATCCGGCTCGACATCGAAGCCGAGGTCGGCTTCGTGGTCGGCGTGCCGTCTACGCTCGGCGAGCGGGTGCCGGTCGACCGCTTCGCCGACCACGTCTTCGGCGTCGTGCTCGTCAACGACTGGTCCGCCCGAGACATCCAAGCGTGGGAATACCAGCCGCTCGGCCCGTTCCTCGGCAAATCGTTCGCCACCTCGATCTCCGCGTGGGTGACACCGCTGGCGGCCCTCGCACACGCCTGGACACCCGCGCCCGCCCAGGAACCGGCCGTGCTGGACTACCTGCGGGACGAACCGCACCACGGCCTCGACCTGCGGATCACAGTGGACTGGAATGGCACCCGGGTCAGCGAGCCGCCGTTCGCGTCCATGTACTGGACCCCCGCCCAGCAGTTGGCGCACATGACCGTCAACGGGGCGTCCGTGCGCACCGGCGACCTCTACGCCTCCGGCACCGTCTCCGGCGAGCGGCGCGACCAGGTCGGATCGTTCCTGGAGCTGACCTGGGGCGGCAAAGAGCCGGTGACGCTCGCCGACGGCTCGACCCGGACGTTCCTCGAAGACGGCGACACGATCACGATCAGCGCCACCGCGCCCGGCCCGGACGGCAAGCCCGTCGCCCTCGGCGAGGTGACCGGCACGATCCGGCCGGCGGTCTGACCGCCCACGGCCCGGAGCGACGTGACCATATCAGTGAAATCGGGGTGTCAGCCGGAAACTGACACCCCGATTTCATTGAAACGGAGTGGATCACGGGCCGGATGCCGTTACGGTGAGTCAAAGGAGGCGAGGCGCTATGTCGACAGTGGCCGTCACACGACTGATCGACGCGCCCCCGGCGCGCGTCTGGCAGACCTTCACCGACCTGGCGGCACGGGCGCGGCAGCTCACCACCGTCAACTCGGTCGAGGTGGTCACCACCGGCCCGTTCGCCCCCGGCACCGTCTGGCGGGAGACCCGCGCCACGCCGGACGGCACCCCGGTCACCGAAGAGTTCCACGTCGAACAGGTGTGGCCCGGCCGGCGCTACACCGTCGCCTCACCCGGCATCGGCGTCGACTACCGCACCACCTGCACACTCACCCCCATCGAGATGGGCCGGCACCGGGGCGGCACGCTCGTCACCGTCGTACAGGAAGGCTCACTCAACACCCCGTACGCCCGACTGCTCGCCCTGATCTTCGGCGGCCTCGCCGCCCGCGCGGTCGAAGGAGCGCTGCGCCAAGACCTCACCGAACTGGCCCGGGCCGCGACCGACACCCGAGACGACCCGGACGCCGTCTGACCCGCGCCACGCCCCACCCCGGTTAAGGTTCGCTCGATATGGCCGTGCGGCGAGGTCGGCGAATGATCCAAGCGGCGGCGGTCGGGTTCGCCGCCGTGGCCGTCGGGTTCGCCGTCACCGCGGTCGTCCACCGCGTCATCGCCCCCGCCGAGCTGCTCACCCCCGCCGACCACCCCTACCCGACCGGCCCGACGCGCGCAAAGCCCGGAATCGTCGGCACCCTCATCCCGGCACCGTTGATCGTGGACGGCCGGCTGCGGGTGTACGCGTCCCGACACCAGGTGCGCGCCGACCACCCGGTCGACGCCCGCACCCCCCGCACCCCGTACTGGTCCTACCGGCGCTGGCCCGCCCAACTCAGCGGGGTGGTCGCCGCCGGGACCACCGTGGTCAGCCACTGGTCCGACGGCGAGCTGGTCGCGCTCGACGCGCGGAACGGCCACCTCATCTGGCGAGCCGCCGGGCCCCAACCCGGCCAGGGCTACACCGGCCGACGCACCGGCGCCGCCACCCTCTACACCCCGCCCGGCCTGCACACCGGCACAACCCGCGACGGCCGAGCCGTCATCGTCGCCTCCGGGGCAAGCGGCCTACACGCCTACGAACTCGCCTCCGGGCGCAAACTGTGGCGCGACAACCGCGACCCCGACTGCCGCACCCACGGCTTCACCGGCGTGCACGGCGACTACATCGCCCTGCACACCTGCCACGCCACCCACACCCTGCACATCTACGACCTCGCCCACGGCACGACCACCGAATGGCGGCCACCCGGCGCCACCCCCACCCTCGCCGTGACCCCCATCGGCTGCGGAATCGCCCGATCCAGCTGCCTCGGCCTGCAAACCTCCGACCGCGGCCAGACCCAGGGATGGCTGCTCGACCCCGGCGGACCGGTTCGCACACCGACCCTCGACACACCGGCGGCTCTACTGACCGGCGAAACCGTGGTCACCGTGCGCGCCGAGCGGGCTGTGGCCCGCTCGGCGCGCACCGGCACCGAACTGTGGCACACCCCGGTGCCCGACGGCACCACGCTCCTCGCCGCACAACCGGGCCGGCTACACCTGCTCACCGCCGACCGCGAACTCATCACGGTGGACCCGGCCACCGGCCGGGAGCTGTCCCGGTACCCCCTCGCCCACGGGCCCGCCCCGACCACCTGGACCCCCGGCCTGGTGCACGCCGGCCACGGGTACCTGGCGATCGAACGGCTCGCCGAACCGGTCAACCCGGCCGCCGACGACGACCGCTACTACCTGGACATCGAAGCCGTGCTGCTGGCCCGTACCTGACCGCCCAGCCGGCCGGGGCCGGCCGCCCGCTCAGGCGAGGGCGGCCTCGGCGGCGGCCAGGAAGGCGTCGTTCTCGGCCGGCGTGCCGATGGTCACCCGCACCCCGTCGCCCTGGAACGGCCGCACGATCACCCCGCGCGACTCGCAAGCCGCGGCGAACGCCGCCGACCGGTCCCCAAGCGGCAGCCAGACGAAGTTGGCCTGGCAGTCCGGCACGTCCGGCACCAGCTTGCGCAACGCCTCACCCACCCGGTCACGTTCCGCCACGACCTGGGCGCACCGACGCCGAACCTCCTCCTCCTGCTTGAGCGCGGCGAGCGCGGCAGCCTGGGCGGTGGCGCTGGTGGAGAACGGGGTCACCACCTTACGCACCGCGGCAGCCACCTCCGGATGCGCGACCAGGAACCCGATACGCAGCCCGGCCAGCCCCCACGCCTTCGACATGGTCCGCAGCACCACCACGTTGGGGCGGTCGCCGTACGCCTCCAGCCCGTCCGGCACGTCCGGATCCGTGACGAACTCGCGGTACGCCTCGTCCAGCACCACCAGCACGTCGTCCGGCACCTCGTCGAGGAAACGGTCCAGTTCCGCCTTGCGCACGCTGGTGCCCGTCGGGTTGTTCGGGTTGCACACCAGGATCAGCCGGGTCCGCTCGGTCACCGCCGCCGCCATCGCCGCCAGGTCGTGGCCGTGCCGCTCGTCGTTGGGCACCTGCACGCTGGTCGCCGCGCTGGTCGCCGCGATGATCGGGTACGCCTCGAAGGAACGCCACGAGTAGACGATCTCGTCACCGGGCAGGCAGGTCGCCCGTACCAGGTGCTCGGCCAACGCCACCGAGCCGCACCCGGTGGCGACCCGCTCCGGCGACACCCCGTACCGCTCGGCGAGCGCCTGCCGCAACGCCAGAACCCCCATGTCCGGGTAGCGGTGGGTGGTGGCGGCCGCTTCGGCGACCGCCTCGACCACGCCGGGCAGCGGGCCGTACGGGACCTCGTTGCTGGCGAGCTTGATCGCCTCCGGCAGACCGAGCTCGCGGGCCAGGTCCGCGGGACTGCGGCCCGGCACGTAGTTGGGCAGCGCCTCCAGGTCGCGGCGGGTCAGGCCGAGGGGGCGGCGGTCAGGGCCGGTCATCTGAACCTCCGGGAATGTGGGTGGCTGTGTCGGTGGGCGACTGCGTGGGCACGACCGGGGTCGCCGGTACCTGCACGACGACGGTCTGCGCCTGCTTGTCGTGCAGGGCCTGCCGGAACGGCCGGTCGAACAAGGGCAGCATGCAGTCGATCAGCTGCAGCACGAAACCGACGCCGCAGGACCACAGTAGGACAGGCAGGCCGAGGGTGTTCCAACGGCGCAGCGAACGGCCGAAGGTGAGTCGCGGATCGTCGGTCAGCGAGACCACCTTGATCCGCATCACCCGCTTACCGAGCGTCTGGCCGTGGTCGGCGATCGACGGCACCTCGTACGCGAACCACACCGCGGCCGCGACCAGGAGGATGGTCAGCAGCAGGTTGCCGGTGCTCGGGTCCGGCTCGGGCAGCCCCTCCGTGGACGGGTCGCGGACCAGCATCCGCCGCCCCGCCTCGGCGAGCAGCGGACCGACCTCCTGCATGTACCGCCACACGAACCAGCCGTTGGCGATGACGTTCAGACCGAACACCACGGCGATGTCGATCAGCCGGGCGACCAGTCGGGCGCCGAGCGGCGCCAGCGCCATGCCGTGCGGCCGGGGCGGAGCCCAGTGGTGGTACGGCGGTCGGGGGCCGGGTGGCGGCGGTTCAACCGCCGCTGCGGGGGCCGTCGGCGGTCCAACCGCCGGTGGGGGAGCCGTCGGCGGGGGACCGGGCGGCGGGGTGGCGTCGACCGGCAGCGGATCCCCGACCCAGCCCTCACCGTCCCAGTAGCGCTGGGTGGACGGGTCGGCGGGATCGGGATACCAGCCGGGTGCAACGCTCACGCTGGAACCTTATCCACTGCGTCGGGTACGGGCCTCGGCACGGTTAAGCCGCCGCCGGGATCCGCGGGCGGCGGACCCCGGCGGTCGCCTCGCCGTCTGCGCCGAACGCGCTCACAGGTTGCCGCGGCGGGCCTGCTCCCGTTCGATCGACTCGAACAGCGCCTTGAAGTTGCCCTTGCCGAAGCCGAGCGAGCCGTGCCGCTCGATGAGCTCGAAGAAGACGGTCGGCCGGTCCTGCACGGGCTTGGTGAAGATCTGCAGCAGGTAGCCGTCCTCGTCCCGGTCGACCAGGATGCGGCGGGCCTTCAACTCCTCGATCGGCACCCGGACCTCACCGATGCGGGCGCGCAGCTCCGGGTCGTCGTAGTAGGCGTCAGGGGTGTCGAGGAACTCGACGCCGGCGGCGCGCATCGCGTCGACACTGGCCAGGATGTCGTTGGTGGCCAGGGCGATGTGCTGCACCCCCGGCCCCTGGTAGAACTCCAGGTACTCGTCGATCTGCGACTTGCGCTTGGAGATCGCCGGCTCGTTCAGCGGGAACTTCACCTTCCGGGTGCCGTTGGCGACCACCTTGCTCATCAGCGCCGAGTACTCGGTGGCGATGTCGTCGCCGATGAACTCGGCCATGTTGGTGAAGCCCATCACCCGGTGGTAGAACGCCACCCACTCGTCCATCTTGCCGAGCTCGACGTTGCCGACGATGTGGTCGATGGCCTGGAAGAACCGCTTCGGCTGCAGGCCCGCCTCGATCATCGGCCGGCGGTCCACGATCGGCCCGCGGGCGACGAAGCCGGGCAGGAACGGCCCGCTGTAGCGGGACCGGTCGATCAGGGTGTGCCGGGTCTCACCGTACGTGGCGATCGCCGCGACCCGGACCGTGCCGTTGTCGTCGCTGACGTCGCGCGGCTCGTCCAGACCGGTCGCGCCCTGCGACACGGCGTACTTGTAGGCGGCGTCGACGTCCGGCACCTCGAGCGCGATGTCGGTCACCCCGTCGCTGTGCTTGGCGACGTGCGCCACGCCGGCGGCGTCCGGGCGTACCGCCCCACGGATGAGGAACCGGGTCGAACCGCTGGTCAGCAGGTACTCGGCGTAGTCGCGGTAGCCGTACTCCGGGCCGCGGTAGGCGACGCAGGTCATGCCGAAGGCGGTGGAGTAGTAGTGGGCGGCCTGCTTGGCGTTGCCCACCATGAAGACGACGTGGTCGATGCCCTTCACGGGGAACGGGTCGCGCGAGATGTCGTGGTCGACCGCGCCGACCAACCGGTCGATGTCCACCTCGTCCATAGCCTGCGGTCGTTCGATCGCACTGGTCATGGGCTTGCACTCCCTCCGTCCGCTCCGTGGGCCGCGGGGGCCCTTCCGATGAGCATCACCTGACCGCCTTGAAGTGGGCAATCAGCCCAGTGAAACCTGAGCAGTTTGCGCAAAGATCATGGTGTCTGCGGGTGTTAGCTGGTCAGTTTGACCACCCTCGGCCGCGTCCGGGCTGCGCCGCCCGGCGATCCGGCATGATGGGTGCCCATGGGAGAGCCGAACCGGTCGACGTCCGGCGACCACGAGCAGGACCGCCCCGGCCCGCCGCTGGACGCCCTGGACGCCCGACTGATCGGCCTGCTCGCGGCCGAGCCGCGGATCGGGGTGCTGGAGTGCTCCCGACGGCTCGGCGTGGCACGGGGCACCGTCCAGGCGCGACTGGACAAGCTGATCGCCCGCGGGGTGATCCGCGGCTTCGGCCCCGACATCTCGCCCGCCGCGATCGGCTTCAACGTCACATCGTTCGTCAGCCTGGAGATCAGTCAGCGGTACGGCCACGAGCGGGTCGCCGGCTACCTCGCGCAGATCCCCGAGGTGCTGGAGGCGTACACCATCACCGGCTCGCACGACCTGCTCTGCCGGGTCGTCGCACGCTCCAACGCCGACCTGCAGCGGGTCATCGACCAGATCGTCGCGTACGAGGGCATCGTGCGCGCCTCGTCCATCATCGCGCTGGCCGAACAGATCCCCTACCGGGTGCTGCCGCTGGTCCGCTCGGCCAGCGCGTCCCCCAAAGCGGCCCGCCCGCAAAAAGGGCATGACACCGCACCGCGTTGACGCCCGGTGGCCGGGCCCTTCGTTACCGTAGCCGGGTGGCGAGCAATCGAGCCGATGGACCCTGCGTGAAGTGCTATTTCGCCTTCGTGCTGATCATCGTGATCGTGCTCGTCGCGACCGGCCTGTGGAACCCCTTCCCGAACCTGTGGGACTGGGCAAACCAGAGCGATCCGCTGTCCCGGCCGGACGCGACCTGGCAGCAGCGCCTCGGCGGCACCCCGCAGAGCGTGACGATCGCCGGTGACACGGTCATCGTCGAACACCGCACGACCGTGGAAGCCCGCAGCCTCGCCACCGGCCTACAACTGTGGGAGCGCAAAGCGGACTGGGCGGCGGTCGCCGGCGGGGAGCGGGACCCGGTCGTCGTGGTCGGCAAGCTTCTGGTGCACGGCTACGAGGTGCTCGACCCGCAGACCGGCGCGGTACGCCGACGCGACGAGTCGGCGGTGGCCGTCTGGACCTACCGCGACGCCGTACTCGACGCCACCTGCCACGAACCGAACGACTGCACGATCACCGCCTGGGCGCCGCGTGGCTCCACACCCCTGTGGACCGCCGCCCTGCCGGGCGTCACCGCCACGTTCTTCGCCGACAACCCGAGACTGCTCGGCACCCGCCGGATGACCACGAAACGGGTCGCCGAGGACGCCGGAGGGCCCGAGCCGCTGCCCGGGATCCTCGGGTTCCCCGTCGACGGCCGGGTGTACTTCGTGGACACCGCGAACGGCCGCCTCGTGCAGGAGGTGAAACCGGGACGGCGGGAACGGGTGGTCGCCGTCGGCGACCGCGCGTTGCACATCCGATCGATCCCCCGGGACGGCACCTGCTACTTCGCCATCGAAGGGCGGGATCCGACCAACGGGCAACGGATCTGGCAGCGCGCCGGGCTCAACCTGAACACCGCCGACCGGGCCGGCTGCGTGCAGCGACGCGACCCCGAAGGCGGTCGGAACGTCGTCGTCGGCATCGCCCCCGACCTGCGGGAGACCGTGATCCGGGCGTACGACGGAAGGCCGCTGCTCGTCGGCGAGCCGGGCGAGGAACTACTCGCGGTCGACGACCGGTACGCGATCGTGCGGGCAGCCGACGGGCGGAAGGTCACCGGCCGCGAACTCGGCGCGGGGGTGCGCTGGACGCGCGACGTACACCCGGACAGCGGGGCGGCGCTGACCCGCCACGCCGCGGTGGTCACCGAGCGGAAACCCGACCGGATCGTGGCGTTGGAGCCGGCGACCGGGCGGGAGCTGGCCGACCTGCGATCGTCGGCGAAGGTGCTCGCCGTCGGGCCCGCCGGCCTGGTCATCGGGGAGGGTCGGGACATCGCCTACATCCGTTTCGGCGGGTCACCCGGCGACGATTCGACGGACGGAGGCACCGGGGATCGTGGGGACGGGTCCGGCACCGACGGCCGCAGCTCCGCCGGAGGCGGCAACCCGGGGGCGCCGACCTGCACCGGACCGAAGAACGAGCAATGCCCGGACCCGGGCGGCGCCAAGTGACGGGTGAGCGGCTGCGGCCGGCCGTCGAGCCTGGCTTAGTCTTGCGTTCATGAGCAGTGCCGCCCCGTTTGCCTTCTCTCCGCTGCTGCCCCTCGGCGACGACCCGACCGAGTATCGCCTGATCACCGACGAGGGGGTCGACGTAGTAAACGGGCCCGGCGGCCGACGGTTCCTGACCGTCGAGCCCGACGTGCTCACCACGCTGACCGCCGAGGCGATGCACGACATCGCCCACTTTCTCCGACCCGGGCACCTCGCCCAGCTCCGGGCGATCCTCGACGACCCCGAAGCGTCGCCCAACGACCGCTTCGTCGCGCTCGACCTGCTGCGCAACGCCAACATCGCCGCGGGTGGCGTGCTGCCGATGTGCCAGGACACCGGCACCGCGATCGTCATGGGCAAGCGCGGCCGGCACGTGCTGACCGACGGCCGTGACGAGGAGGCCATCGCGCGGGGCGTCTACCTGGCGTACACCAGGCTGAACCTGCGGTACTCGCAGCTCGCCCCGCTGAGCATGTGGGAGGAGCGCAACACCGGCAACAACCTGCCCGCCCAGATCGAGCTGTACGCCGAGGACCCGGACGGGCACCCCGACGCGTACAAGGTCCTCTTCATGGCCAAGGGCGGCGGGTCGGCCAACAAGTCCTTCCTGTACCAGGAGACCAAGGCGCTGCTCAACCCGACGCGGCTGATGCAGTTCCTGGAGGAGAAGCTGCGGGGCATCGGCACCTCGGCCTGCCCGCCGTACCACCTGGCCATCGTCATCGGCGGCACCTCGGCGGAGTACGCGCTCAAGACCGCCAAGCTGGCCTCCGCCCGCTACCTGGACACCCTGCCCACCGCCGGGTCGATGCTCGGGCACGGCTTCCGCGACCTGGAGCTGGAGGCCGAGGTGCTGGAGATGACCCGCCAGTTCGGGATCGGCGCCCAGTTCGGCGGTCGCTACTTCTGCCACGACGTACGGGTGATCCGGCTGCCCCGCCACGGCGCCTCCTGCCCGGTGGCCATCGCGGTCTCCTGCTCCGCCGACCGGCAGGCCCTCGCGAAGATCACCCCGTCCGGGGTGTGGCTGGAGAAGCTGGAGACCGACCCGGCCCGGTTCCTGCCCGACATCACCGAGACCGACCTCAGCGCCGACGAGGTCGTCCGGATCGACCTGAACCGGCCGATGGACGAGATCCGCGCGGAGCTGTCGAAGTATCCGGTGAAGACCCGCCTGTCGCTCACCGGCCCGCTGGTCGTCGCCCGGGACATCGCCCACGCCAAGATCGCCGAGCGGCTCGACGCGGGCGAACCGATGCCGTGGTACCTGCGCGACCACGCGGTCTACTACGCCGGCCCGGCCAAGACCCCGGAAGGGTTCGCCTCCGGCTCGTTCGGACCGACCACCGCCGGGCGGATGGACGCCTACGTCGAGAAGTTCCAGGCCGCGGGCGGCTCGTACGTGATGCTCGCCAAGGGCAACCGTTCCCCGCAGGTGACCCGCTCCTGTCGGCAGCATGGCGGGTTCTACCTGGGTTCGATCGGCGGCCCGGCGGCCCGGCTCGCCCAGGACTGCATCAAGCGCGTCGAGGTTCTGGAGTATCCGGAGCTGGGCATGGAGGCGGTCTGGCGGATCGAGGTCGAGGACTTCCCGGCGTTCATCGTGGTGGACGACAAGGGCAACGACTTCTACGCCGAGACGACCAAGCCGGTGCTGACCGTCGGCCGCCGCTGACCGGTCCGGCCGGGTTTGCCTGGCCAGGTTGGGGCGTTCGGGTCATCTTGGGCGTTGTCACCTCTGTAGCGCGTACAGCGCGGAGCAGCCCTTTCCAGGGTCGCGGTCGGAGACAACCAGGTCTTTGACGGAGACGGTGATCGGCTGTCCGCGACCTCCGCCGCTGCCGGCGTCCG
>DASVCA010000106.1:0-2660 GCA_036381835.1 Micromonosporaceae bacterium | reverse complement strand
TCGGATGCCTGGACGGCGTCGACCGTGAGCACCTTGGGGGTCTCTGCGGAGATGTCGATGCCCTCCTCCGCCATCGCCTCGGCCACCGCCGGATTGACCTGGTCGGCGGGCGCGGACCCGGCGGAGCGCACTTCGATCCGGTCACCGGCCAGGTGGGCGAGGTAGGCGGCGGCCATCTGGGAGCGTCCGGCATTGTGCACGCAGACGAACAAGACGCTGGGCTTGGCGGAGCGAGCCTGATCAGGCATCCTTACCTTCTTTCGTGGGTCGCTCGGACCGGTCGCAGGGTTCTGGCACCCAGGGGTGCCGGGTGTGGCTTTCGGCGTTCCTTCGCTGTTCGAGGCCGTGCCGGCCGACGGTGGTGAGCACCTCGGTGGCGAGCGGGTCGGTGACGGTCATCGTCGTGTCATCGCACCGCGGGTGGGAATCGGCGACGCAGCCACAGCGACAGGTACACCAGACCGACCAGGACTGGAACCTCGATCAGCGGGCCGACCACGCCCGACAGGGCCTGCCCGGAGGTGACGCCGAAGGTGCCGATGGCGACGGCGATCGCCAGCTCGAAGTTGTTCCCGGCGGCGGTGAAGGCGAGCGTCGCGGTGCGCGGGTAGGGCAGCCGGACGGTGCGTCCAAGAGCGAAGGATCCGCCCCACATGAGCGCGAAGTACGCCAGCAGCGGCAGCGCGATGCGGGCGACGTCGGCGGGCCGGCCCGTGATGGTGTCGCCTTGCAGGGCGAACAGGATGACGACGGTGAACAGCAGCCCGTACAGCGCAACGGGGCCGATCCGGGGCAGGAACCGCTCCTCGTACCAGGCGCGGCCACGGGCGCGTTCACCGAAGCGGCGGGTGAGGTAGCCGGCGGCCAGCGGGACGCCCAGGAACACCAGCACGTTGACCACGATCTTGCCGACGGAGAAGTCCGCTTCATCGGTCGCCAGGCCCAGCCATCCGGGCAGGCCCTGCAGGTAGAACCAGCCGAGCGCACCGAACGCGATGACCTGGAAGACGGAGTTGAGGGCGATCAGGACGGCGGCGGCCTCCCGGTCGCCGCAGGCCAGGTCGTTCCAGATGATGACCATCGCGATGCAGCGGGCCAGCCCGACGATGATCAGACCGGTGCGGTACTCGGGTAGGTCCGGCAGGAAGATCCAGGCCAGCGCGAACATCACCGCCGGGCCGATCACCCAGTTCAGCAGCAGCGAGGTCAGCATGAGGCGGCGGTCGCCGGTGATGGTGTCGAGCCGGTCGTAGCGGACCTTGGCCAGCACCGGGTACATCATCACAAGCAGGCCCAGCGCGATCGGCAGCGAGATCCCGCCGGCCTCGACCTCGGCCAACGCGTGGTCCAGTCCGGGAACGGCGCGTCCCAGCCCGAGGCCGAGCACCATCGCCGCGATGATCCACACCGGCAGGAACCGGTCGAGGGTCGACAGCCCGGCGACCACCCCCGCGTCCTGCGGACGTGTGGCGGCACCAGAGTCTTGCGTGCTGGTCACGTGCACGGCCTCTTGCGCTGATCGGTCTGGGCCTCGCGGGCGGCGGCGGCCAGTTCTCCGAGTTCGGAAGCCAGATGCTCCAACGCCTCGGGGCGCAGCCGGTAGTAGGTGAACCGTCCGCAGGGCTCGGTGTCCACGAGCCCCGCTTCGCGCAGCGCCCGCAGGTGGTTGGAGATATTGGTCTGCCTGGCACCGGTCTCCTCAACGAGGTGACAGTTGCACAACGCCTCTTCAGCCAGCAGCGACACGATCTGCGCACGCAGCGGATCGGCCAGCAACTTCAACACATCAGTCTGAGCTGACATCACGCTTGGATGATACATACCGCCGGGAACAGTCCATTGGGACACCCACTACAGCGAGTGTCGCGATACTTCACCGGCACAAACGACGTGGTCCACGTGGAGCTGCCAACAGCGCGCCTAATTGTGTGAGCATCATCACTGTTGGTAGCCAAGTGTGGTGATCACTAACTCGCAGTCCCCGCCAGAAGCGCGGGTGCCGCCTGAGCCCGATGAGCCATGGCGTGTCCATCCGCGCCGCCGACACCGGCGCCCTCGCGACCGACGCCGCTGGACGGCACCTGTGGTCAGCGCCGGACTGGCCGTCCTTGGCACCATGGCCGTCTTCCATCTCGCAGGGGCGTTCAGGGCGGCCCCATCGTCTCCGCTGCCCTGGACAGACGCGACGACCCTGAACTACCGGTTGAGCCCGTCCCTGACCGGACGGGCCACCGCACCCGAAAGCGGACGCTCTCCGAGCCGCACCCGACGTGATCACGATCGGCCGAGTAGCGAGGACGGGACGACGTGGCACCGGCGGAGGCTGTACCCGGCAACCGCCGGGTACAGGGTGACATCGGTCATCTCCTGCGCGCGCCGCCGGACTCATCCCCTAGGGAAACGACTTATGTTGGATAGTAAGGGGTACGACGGCCTGAGCCGAGGAGATGGGGCCGGTGAGCGGGACGATGCACCAGGTCTGGATCGAGGCCGGCGGGGGCCATGACCTGGTCCGCGCCGATGCGATCGTGATGCTCCGACTGGACGGGACCGGAAGGCTGACCGCGCAGCTGCGCGACGACGCCAAGGTCAGTGTGACCCTGCTGGAAGGCTCATCCGACGCCCACCCGCCCGACGACTTCCACCGCCGGCTGATCCAG
>DASVCA010000105.1:0-6959 GCA_036381835.1 Micromonosporaceae bacterium | reverse complement strand
GAGACTGGTGCATGGGTCAGACCTCCAGCGTCTGATCAAGGCCCCGGCCGGAGCTGCGATCTCCGCGTCCGGGGCCGCCGATCTCTTGGGTCACCGGACGCCCGCCGCACGGCGGGCGCGGTGGTCGGCGATCTGGTCGCGCGCCCACTCGGTCTGCCGGCAGCCGTCCGGCGTGCAGCACTGGCAGGTGCCGCCCCGGTCGTGGTGGTCGAGCACCTGGTGGGCGACGGCGAGCACGAACGGCGTGTCGACGCGCTCCTCGATGCGGCTCATCGCAGCAGCGGGGCGGCGGTGATGACGGCCAGGACGACGATCACGCAGGCGATGATCGTGTAGTGCAGCCGGCGGTCCGGCTCGGCCGGGGCGGGTCGGGGGTTCGGGACGATGTGCCCGTCCGGGATGCGGCGGCAGCCGGGTGTGAGCTGGACGGGGGTTGCGCTGCTGGTCCTGTCGACCATCACAGGCTCCTCGGGAGGGCTAGGGAGACCGGGACGGGCCGTGGCCCGCCCCGGGTTCCCTGGTGCGACCCGAGGGAACACCGATCAGGCTACATCGACATAGTAGATTAGGTCTAGTGAGTCGGCATGGTTGATGGGCGACAGAATGGATGATCTACTTACGGTGCGACCCGAGGAGATCCTTATGACCAGCGCACCGAAGTATCAGAGGGTGGCAGACGCCATCCGAGAACGCATCCGAACCGGCCAACTCAAGCCCGGCGACCGGCTGCCGTCCACGAAGCAGCTCGAAGAGGAATTCGGGGTCAGCTACGGCAGCATTCGCGGCGCGATGCTGATCCTGAAAGCCGAAGGGCTCGTCAGGGGCCAGCCCGGCGAAGCCGTCTATGTGACCGGAGCTGCGGAGTAGCGGTCTGGGGCGATTCAACCGTTGTGGGGGACTCCCCCGCCTTTCGGGGTGGGGGTTGGGGCCGCCGCCGGCCGAGGGTGCTAGCCCCACCCAGGGCCGGCGGCGGTTCGTGCATTATGACCATTGGCGGCTGGGGGTGGATGTCGGGGTGCGGACTAACCCATCATCCGATCGGCCGCTTAAGCCTGCGTTAAGGATCTTCGGTATCCGACTGCCGGACGGCGATAGTCGCCATCGCGCCCGATCCCCTCGCGTGTCCTGTCCGGCTACCGTGTGCCTCGCTATCGTCACTGACGACGGGGGCTAGCCGTCGCCGGGACACCCGTATACCCCTCACGGGAGGACCGTCGCCCCATGCACAACCAGCGCAACACGTCCGACGCTCGCCTCAGCAGCACCGCCGGCACCTACCTGACGGTCATGGCGATCTCCGGCACCGCCCTCGCTGGCACGCTCCTCGCTCAACTCGCCCTGCACGTCGCCCGCCGGCTCGACCGTCTTGAGCAGCGGCTGGACGAGCGAATGTCCGGGCGGGTGGACGTCGACCCGGCGCTGTGGGGCAACGGCGGGTCGGTGCGCAGGTCGCCCGCCCGCCGTGGAGAGCGGCTGGCGCTGGTCGAGCCCGCGGTGGATGCCGCCGAGCGTCGTCGGCTGATGGAGGCGCACCTGCGTGACCAGCTCGCCGCCGAGCTGGCGTCCAAGGTGGATGACGCGATGGTGGAGGGCTTCGCTATCGGCTACCGGGCGCGCAAGGCCGAGGAGCCTGAGAGCGACGGCTGATGGCCGTGACACACAGGTGACTCATGATCTCCGCTAGAGATCACGAAAGGGCCGGTTGGAGATCACTCCAACCGGCCCTTTTCCTGCGGGTATTCATGGTGGGCGATACTGGGATCGAACCAGTGACCTCTTCGGTGTGAACGAATGCCGGGCACCTTCCGCGACCTGCGGAAACGTCCGGGCACCTGCTCTGACCTGCGGAGATTAGTAGGTGTTAGTAGGCGTTAGTAACATGGCATATCAAGGTCATGACACATGGGTGACACACAGAGATCGCCTAGCGCGCGCCCGCTGCAACGCCTGCCGCGCCCGGTCGAACCGCTCCTCCCGCGAGTGCAGATACCGCTGCGCCGACCGGATGTCCTCGTGCCCCATCAACGCCATGATGTCGTGCAGCGGCACACCCTCATCGGCGAGGCGGGTGCCGAACGTGTGGCGGAGGTCGTGCGGGGTCGGCTGCGGGTCGGCCAGGCCGGCGCCCTCGACCGCGGGCCGGGCGGGGTGGCCCTTCACCCGCTCGCGTGCCGGGAGCCCACGCAGCGCCGGCTGCCACACCCTCCGATGCCAATTCGAGTAGCGGAGCTGGTCGCCGCGCTCAGTGGTGAACAACAGCCGGCCCGGGTCGTCATTCGGGAACACACCGGCCACTTCCCGCGCGGCGATCTTCGCCCCCTTCATAGCGGCGGCCAGCGATTCCCCGTACGTCACCGTGCGATTTCCGGCCGCCGATTTCGCGTACGGCCGGGCAGTCCCATCCCGCTCCATCACCCACGCGATATGGATTCGCTGCCTCCGGGTGTCGACCAATTGCGGCGGAATGGCGGCGGCTTCTTCCCACCGCATTCCCGTTTCTGCGATGAGCTCGACGAACAGACGCGCGTCGGGTCGGCCGGGGAAACAGCGGTCCAACGCATCGAGCAATGCGGTTTCCTCGTCGGGGTCTAGCACCCGGTCGACGTGGGCGTTGCGTTTCGGCCGGCGCACACCCCGTGCGGGGTTGTCGCGGATCAGTTTGGCGTCGACGGCCAGGTCCAGAATTGCCCGCAGCACACCGGTGGCGCCCTCAATGGTCGCGGCGCCAACCCCGTCGGATTCCATCTGCACAACCCACGCCGACACGTCCGGCTTGAGGATCGACCCCACGGGCGTGCGCCCCCAGCGGGGTTCGACATGCACCCGCCAGTGCGACTCGTCGCGTCGGCGGGACGCTTGCTCGAGGCGGCGGGCGCCGCCCCACTTCTCCCAGCACTCCCCCACCGTCAGCCTGCCGGCGCGCGGGTCGATCCAGTCGCCGCGGCGGATGTCCGCCTCCAGGTCGGCCGCCCACCGTTCGGCGAGGCCCTTCAGCTCCCGAGTTTCGGTGACCCGCCGCCCGTCCGGCAGGCGCACGGTGGCCGCCCACTTCCCCGAGGGGAGCTTGCGGATGTAGGCCATGTCAGGCTCCGCGTGACTGCTCGATCCACCAGCGAACTTCGTCGACCTGGCGCTGCTGCTCCTGGGCGCGGAGCTGCTGCAACCGCTGGATCATCCGCTGCTTGACCCGGGGCGGAACGTCGGCCTCGAGGATCTCGGCGAGGGCCGGGTCGTCGGCGGCGGACGGTGCGGGCGCGGCGGGTGGCGTGAGTTCGTCGGGCTGGTACAGGCCCACGCGGACCAGCAGCTCGCCGGGATTGATGTGCAGCGCGTCGGCGACGCCGCGGATCGACTCCTCGGACACGGTGGTCTCTTGGAGGATCCAGCGGCGGACGGTCTTGTAGGTGACACCGACCAGCTTGGCGAACTGTGTGGTGTTACCGCCGGCTTCGGTGTCGATGAGTTCGGCGACGAGCCGGGCCCATGCTTCTCGGTCGACGGTGCGTTCTGTCACAGGATCACCGTACCGGACACGTGTGTCCGTGCGTAGTAGGCGTGACGTGCGGTAGACGGTCTTGATCGCTGGTCCGATCTCGCGTCGGCGTACGCGGGTGCGGCGCTTCTGCCCACGCCGCTGAGAGGTGTTGACGGCGCGCTGTGCCTTGCGGAGTGCGCGGTACCGCCTGCGGCGGGTGTTGGATGCGGACATGCCTGTCACGGTACCGGACACGAATGTCAGGGCGCAACACGTGGGGAAAACCCGCAACTTGCGACTTGCTATGTCACGCATGTCCTAGTACCTTGTCCCTCGTGAGTACGGACATGCATGACACAGTCCAGCCGGACACGGCTGGGATTCAGCTCGACGTCGAGCGCCACCGCGAGCTGTTCGCCGCGATCGGCTGCACGTCCGTCGAGGCCATTGCCGCCGTGACCGGCGTGTCCGACCGGACCGTCCGCCGCGCGCGGCAGGGGATCATCGGCGAGGTCTTCATGGCCCAGACCATCGCGGCGCTCCAGCGCAACGCCCGCAAGCTCCGCAAGGCCGGCATGAAGCCGCCGACGCTCGACGAGCTGTTCAGCGTCGTGACCCGGAAGGCGGCGTGACATGGACCGACTGCTGAAGGTGCAAGAGGTCGCCGACCTGTGGGGCGTCGACAAGATGACCGTCTACCGGGCGATCTGGGCCGGGGAACTGGCGTACGTCAACCTGGCCAGGCCGGGGGCGCAGCGAGCCCGAATCCGGGTCCGGCCGGCGGCTGCCGAGGCGTACCTGGCCCAGCGCGACCGCGAGGCGGTGGCGGCATGACGCACCCCGACACCGGCGGCGGCGGCACCAACGGACCCGGCCGCAACATCCAGACGTTCCAGTTCGGCGACCTGCCCCTGCGGGCCGTCACGATCGCCGGCGAGCCGTGGTTCGTCGGTCGCGACGCCTGCGAGGCACTGGCAATCGCCGACGCCCGGTCGTCGCTGAACCTGCTCGACGAGGATGAGCGGGACAGTATCCCGGTCATCGACTCGATGGGTCGCAGCCAGCAGACGATCATCATCAGCGAGTCGGGGCTCTACTCGCTGATCCTCCGCAGCCGCAAGCCGGAGGCGAAAGCGTTCAAGCGGTGGATCACCCACGAGGTGCTGCCGGCGATCCGGCGCACCGGCCGCTACGAGGTTGCCCGGCTCGGTGACCCGCTCGATGAGATCGAGGCGGCCAACCAGCGCGCCATGCAGGCGGTCGCGATCGCCCGCTCCGAGCGGGAGCGGGCCGAGCGCGTCGCGGCGGAACTCGCCGAGGCCGCGCCGAAGGCCCGCAGTTGGGACACCCTCGCCTCCGGTGACGGGGACTTCTCCGTCGCTGACGCCGCGAAGATCCTGTCCCGCGATCCGGTGATCGCCGTCGGTGAGCGGCGGATGTTCACCGTGCTCGCCGATCAGGGCTGGATCTACCGGCAGCGCGGTGACGGCCGCTGGCGGGTCTACCAGTCCGCCGTCGAGCGCGGCTGGCTGTCGGAGATGCCCAGCTCGCACTACCACCCGCGCACCGGGGAGCTGGTGCTCGACGCGCCGCAGGTGCGGGTGACGGTCAAGGGCTTGCACGAGCTGCACCGCCGTCTGGGTGGGCTGCAGCCGCTGCGGGTCCACGAGCAGATCGCGCTTCCCGCGCCGTAGAGAGCTTCCCCGCCTATGGGCGCCGCTCGGGGGGCCGGGAAGCGCGCCGGGGTGCGGGGATGACGGGGTCGGCCCCGGGGAGGGGACGGGGCCGACCCCACCCACAACAGCAAGTGAGCCCCCAGCCGGGACAGGGCTGAGGGCTCGACACCCGGACTGAGAGATCCACTGAGAGAGGAAGTCCAGATGTCCGACAACACCGTATCGCAGCCGCAGCCGACGGCCGCGAAGGAGCAGCACCCCGCCGACGGCTCCGACCGCTGGACCGTCACCGGCGAGCGCGGCCGGGTCGTCTACGACCTGCTCGGTAACCACCTGGCCGTCATCGACGAGCACGGCGACGTGGACTCGGTGATGGGGCCGACGCTGGCCCGCACCCGCGAGTACGCGCTGATGGGCGACGACGACGCCGTGTTCGCCGTGCTGGCGGACGTGTACCGGCGCGAGCTGGCCGGGGGTGCGCGATGAGCGACTACCAGATCCGCACCCAGCAGCACTACGACCTGATCCGCCTGCTGGACGCCGAGCTGCGCGCCGTCATCGCCGTCGTCGGCGAGGCCGTGGACGACGGCCAGATGACCGCCGAGCAGGCCCTGACCCGGATCCGGGACAGGGCCGCTCGGAACCAGGCCGCGATCGACGCGTCGTGGGCTGAGCTGCTCGGCGGGGGTGTGTCGTGAAGGCCGGGGAGATGGTGTCCGGCTCCGCACTGCTCGAGCCGCGCGAGATCCGCCACGACCGGCGCACCACCGCGGCCCTCGCCGGGTTCCGCCGCCGGCTGCACCACGGCACCGACGCCGCCGTGCTCGCCGCCGCGGAGCGTGTCGAGCACCTGCCCGCCCGCCATCCGCTGTGCGCGGAGCTGCGGGCGATCGTCACCGCCGAGCTGGACGCCCGGCACCTGTCCCTCTCGTCGCTCGCCGGAGGTGCCCAGTGAGCTACCTGCGCCGCTACGACGCCAACAAGGACCTCACCCCCGACGACCGCGAGGCCGTGGCCGACCTCGTGCGCCGGCTCGGCCACGCCGACGACGACATCTCCGCCGTCTTCGCCATCACCGTCGACGGCATCGGCACCCGGCTGCACCTCACCGAGTTCCTGCGCAACGAGATGGGCTTCCGGTACCGGGACATGGCCGCCGACCACCTGGTGTCCCGGCCGCACGTGCACGACATCGCCGACGAGCAGCTGCCTGAAGCGATCCGTCCCACCGCCGAGGCGGTGACCCGATGACCGCCCCGATCTGGCTGCTCGACGTCGATGGCGTGATCAACACCTCCCGCCCCGGGTGGGGTGCCGCCCCGCGTAGGGGAACCGCAGTTGCCGGCGGGGTCGGCTACACGATGCGGTGGGCGCCGGCACTCATCAACCGCATCCGCACGCTGCACATCAACGGCGTGGTGGAGGTGCGCTGGTGCACCACCTGGTGCGCGTGGGCCGACCAGCTCGAACAGCTGTGGGATCTGCCGCCCCTGGCCCGGGCGTTCACCGGCGACATCAACGGCCACGCCGCGGTGCTGGCGAAGATCGCCGCTGCGCGGCAGGTGCTCGCCGGCGGCCGTCGGCTCGTCTGGACGGATGACGACGTGGTGCCACGGCCCAACGATGGCCCGCTGTACGACGAGCTGACCGCGGACGGTCGGGCGCTGCTGATCCGGCCGCGGGGCACCGTCGGCTTGCAGCCGGAGCACCTCGACCAGATCGAGGAGTTCGCCCGGGACGGAGGTGCGCGATGACCGCCCCGATCCCGCCGACTGGCCCGAACACCGGCAGCCGCCCCGGACCCCAGA
>DASVCA010000104.1:0-3965 GCA_036381835.1 Micromonosporaceae bacterium | reverse complement strand
AACTGCGGGCTCTCCACGAGCGCGCCGACCTGGCCGATCACCTCGGGCAGGGCTGCCGGCACCTCTTTGCCGAGGATCGCCATCCGACCGCCGTTCGGGCGGATCAGGCCCAGGAGCGTTCGCAGGGTGGTGGTCTTACCGGATCCGTTGGGGCCGAGGAATCCGTGCACCTGGCCGGCCTCGACCACCATGTCGAATCCGTCGAGCGCCTTACGGACGCCACGACGTCTGCTCCGGTAGATCTTCTGTAAGCCTTCGATCTCGATTACCGCGGCCAAGCTGACCTCCTGCCGCTATTTCGTATAGCAGAATACTTGCGCGAAACCTTACCCGAGCAGCGCAGGCAGCGCCGCCCCAGACACGGCGTATCGCTCAGGCGCAGATGACCTCGACCCCGGCGGACCGGAACGCGGCCACCACCGCCTGGTCGGCCCCGGAGTCGGTGACCAGCGTGCCGATCCGGTCGATGGCGCAGATGCGGGCGAAGGCGTGCGCGCCCAGCTTCGACGAGTCCGCGATGATCACCACCCGCTGGGCCCGCTCGACCATGAGGCTGTTCATCGCCGCCTCGCCCTCATGGTGAGCCGCGGCGCCGAGCTCCGGATGGAGCGCGTCCACCCCGAGCAACGCCACATCCAGCGTGACCTCGCGCAGCAGCGCCGCACCCAGCGGCCCGACCAGCTCGTAGGACTGAGGGCGCACCACACCCCCGGCCACCACGATCTTCATACGCGAGCGGACCAACAGCTCATTGGCGATGTTCAGGGCGTTGGTGACGACCGTGAGCTGCCCGCCGTCGCCGCCGGCGTTGAGTTCCGGTCGCACCGCGAGCGCCCGGGCCACCTCGGTGGTGGTGGTGCCGCCGTTGAGGCCGACCACCATGCCGGGCGACACCAGCGCGGCCGCCGCCGCCCCGATCCGCTGCTTCTCCGCCGAGTGCTTGGCCGTCTTGTAGCGCAGCGGCAGGTCGTAGGAGACCCCGTTGGCGACCGCTCCGCCCCGGGTCCGGAGGATCAGCTGCTGCTGAGCGAGCTGATCGAAGTCACGCCGGATCGTCGCCTGCGAGACGTTCAGCCGGGCGGCGGCCTCCTCCACCGTGATCCGGCCGCTCTCGGTGAGCAGCTCGAGCAGGCTGTTCCAGCGTGCGTACCGGTCCACCGCCCAGTCTCCATGCTCAAAACGTGAGTGAATGTCTGCACGATAGTGCGCGAAACGTCCGTAGGCAAAAGATTGGGCTGCGCGATAAGGCAATCGGTTGCCATCCACAACCAGAACCGCGCAAGATATGCGCACATTGTCGAAATTTCGGGCCCTGCCGCCCGCTCGCCGTCGAGGCTCTGGAGGACCCGTGACCGAACGTGTCAGCGGCAAGATCGTGACACCGCACGGCGTGATCCGACAGGGCTGCGTGGAGATCACCGACGATCGGATCACCGGAGTCGGCGACTACCCGTCCACACGCAACGGTCACTGGGTCGTACCCGGCTTCGTCGACCTCCACACCCACGGCGGCGGCGGACACACCTTCACGACGGGAGACGCCGACGCCGCCCGCGCAGCCGCCGCCTTTCACCTCGCCCACGGCACCACCACACTCCTGGCCAGCCTGGTCAGTTCCCCGTACCAGCTGATGCGCGCCGCCACCGCCGCCTTCACGCCGCTCGTCGCCGAGGGCGTACTGGCCGGCATCCACTTCGAAGGGCCCTACCTGTCGGCCGCCCGCTGCGGCGCGCAGAACCCCGAGTATCTGCGTGACCCCTCGCTCGACGAGCTGAACGCGCTCATCGAACTCGGGCGCGGCGCGATCCGGATGGTCACCCTCGCCCCCGAACGCGCCGGCGCCCTCGACGCCATCCGGCTGCTCACCCACCGCGGCGTACGCGCCGCCGTGGGACACACCGACGCCACGTACGAGCAGACCCTGGCCGCGGTGGCCGCCGGCGCGACCGTCGGCACCCACGTCTTCAACGGGATGGCCCCGCCGCACCACCGCCGGCCCGGCCCGGTGTACGCGCTCCTCAGCGCACCGAACGTGGTCTGCGAGTTCGTCGCGGACGGCGTACACCTGCACGACGGCACCCTGGCCTTCGCGACCTCGGTGACCGGAGCCGACCGAGCCGCGCTGATCACCGACGCGATGGCCGCCGCCGGCATGCCCGACGGCGAGTACGAGCTGGGCGGCCTGGCGGTCGCCGTCGTCGACGGGGTGGCCCGACTGACCCGCGACGGCACCATCGCCGGCAGCACCCTGACCATGGACGCCGCCCTGCGGCGGGCGGTAGGAGCCGGGCTGTCCATCGTCGACGCGTGCCGCATGGCAGCCACCACACCGGCCCGGACCATCGGACTCGGGGACCGCCTCGGCGCCCTCGTGCCCGGCCTGCGCGCCGACCTGGTGGTCCTCGACGAAGACCTGCGAGTGCTCCGGGTGATGCGGGCCGGGGCCTGGGTCGACGGCTGACCGCTATCCCGCGCGGCGCAACCCCCGTCGCACGGCGTACCAGAGCGCACCGACGCCGAGCACCCCGAACCCGGCCAGCACACTGGCGCCCGGCAGCGTGACCGCGAGCAGCAGACAGCCGACCAAACCGAGCACGGCCAACGCCTGCACCGGCAGCCTGCGCCCCGGCTCACGCCCGAGGGTCAACGCCGAGGCGTTGGCGATGGCGTAGTACACCAGCACCGTCACGCTGGAGAAGCCGATGGCGTGCCGGATGTCGCCGATCGACACGACGACCGCCACCACGACCGCCACCGCCGACTCGGCCCGGTGCGGCACACGGTAACGCGGATGCACCGCGTCGAGCGCCCCGGGCAGATCCCGCCGCCGCGCCATGGCCAGCGTGGTCCGTCCCACCCCGGCCACCAGGGACAGCAGCACCCCGGCCACCGCGACCGCGGCACCGACCCGCACCAGCAGGGACAGGACGGGCACGTCCACGGTGGCGACCACATCGGCCAACGGCGCGGTCGATGCGGCGAGACCGTCGCGGCCCAGCACCGCCAACGCCACACCGGCGAGGACCGCGTAGATCAGCAGGACCAGTCCGAGCGCCAGCGGGATCGCCCGCGGGATCGTCCGACTCGGATCCCGGACCTCCTCGCCGAGGGTGGCGATCCGCGCGTACCCGGCGAAGGCGAAGAAGAGCAGCCCGGCGGCGGCGAGGACACCGCCGGCGTCGGTGCCGGTCGGATCGATCAGCGCGGCAGTCTCTCTCGGACCGGTGGCCACCCCCACGACCGCGACCGTGGCCAGCACGGTCAACGTGACCGTGACCAACCAGCGGGTGGCCCGCGCGGTCCGGGTGACTCCGCGAAGGTTGACGGCGGTCACCGCGACGATCGCCGCGACCGCGACCGGTCGGGCGTACTGAGGCCAAAGATAGGCACCGATGGTCAACGCCGCCGCGGCGCAGCTTGCGGTCTTGCCGATCACGAATCCCCAGCCGGCCAGGAACCCCGCGAAGTCCCCAAGCCGCTCCCGCCCGTAGACGTAGGTGCCGCCGGACTCCGGGTAACGGCCGGCGAGCCGCGCCGAACTGATCGCGTTGCAGAACGCGACGAACCCGGCGAGCAGCAGGGCGAGCAGCAGGGCCGGCCCGCTGCCCGCCGCGGCCGCCGCCGGCCCGAACACCACGAACACCCCGGCGCCGAGCATCGACCCGAGACCGATGACGACCGCGTCACGTACGCCGAGCCGGCGGGCCAGAGTGCCAGTTCCCACGGCGGGAAGCCTAATGTTCCCAGGTGAACACGCCGGGGCGGTGCAGCCCGCCGGGCAGTGCCGGCAGCGGCAGGTCGTCCCACGGCACCCGGGCGAGCAGGCGGTGGAGGACGATCCCGACCGGGATCGCGACCAGCCCGTCGGTGAGCCAGTGGAAGTTCAGGTACGTGGTGGTGAACAGCACGATCACCGGCGGTAGCACGCGGATCGCCCCGGCCGCCACCGGATGCAGCCGACCCCG
>DASVCA010000103.1:0-4605 GCA_036381835.1 Micromonosporaceae bacterium | reverse complement strand
AGCGTCCCCGTACGTTCGGACAGGTCGCGCAGCGACACCGGCCCGGCGTCGATCGCGTCGAGCAGTCCCAGCGTCAGCGCCGTCTCCACCACGTCCACCGCCTTGGTGCCGTTGCAGAGCAGGCTCAACAGGGCGCGTGGTGAGAACGGGGTGCCAGTCATGTCGCCATGCCTTCTCTCCGCGGCGTTCCGGGCGATGTGCCGCCGGCCCGAGTCCAGGTCGCGGTGAGCCGAGCGCGCACCTGCCAAAGATCGCGGAACAACGGCTGGGTCATCCGGCCGACCAGAACCTGGGTCGGTACGCCGTCGAGGGCGGCCACGTCGCGCTGTACCCCGATGGTCCGGCGGACCAGCATGTAGTGGGTGAACAGCCAGGTCTGGTATCCCTCGTCGAGGTCGAGCAGCGACTCGCACAGCCGCTTCAGGTCCGAGTCGACCGCGCTGTCCTGGTAGATGCGAATCAGTTCGATGTCCCGCCGGGCGAGCAGTCGAGTGAGGGCATCGCGGACGAGTCGGGCGACGGCGCTGACCCGGTTGTAGCCGGGTGATTGCTGGCCGCTGCCGTTGCCGAGGTGGCGTCGGATCACCTGGTAGCTGTCCGGGGTCAGCGTCTCCAGGACACGTATCTCCTCGGCCAGGCAGTGCACGATCCGTACGGCGCGGGTCAATCGGGTGGCCGCGTCCCAGAGCCGCTCGTCATCGAGATCGCCGACGAGCTCCGCGAGTTCATGTGCGAGGAGCTTGAGCCAGATCTCCTGGGCTTGATGCACGATCTGGAACATCAGCTCGTCGGGCAGGGCCAGCTCGTCCGGTGCGATCTGCAGGCTGAGCAGCTCGTTGGTCCTCAGGTAGAGCTCGTAGTCGAGTTTTCCTTCACCCACCGCGACATCGAGCACCGGGTTGAACACCGGGCGGGTGAGGAGGTCGCGCGCCTGTTCGACCGGACTCTGATTATCCACGGTAGTCTTCCAATCGCCGAGGGTGAGTGAAGTATATATCGACGTAGCTCGATTGAAAGGTTCGCGTGGAGTCGAATCAGGAGATGGGTGGTCGAGATCAGCCGCCGAAGTCGTTGCGAACGACCAGCACCGCGATATCGTCACGGGGTGGCTCGGTGGAGAAGTTGATCGCCGCGGTGCGTATCCGTGCGGCCATCACCGGCGCGGGATAGCCGGCCAGCGGCGCCGCCGCCTCCCGTAGCCGCGTGACACCGAACAGCTCGCGTCCGCGCCTGCGCTCGGTCACCCCGTCGGTGTAGAAGATCAACGCGTCACCCGGATCGAGGAGTACGTCCGCCGCCGGCGTCTCGATCGATTCGAGCAGGCCGAGCGCGGTGCCGCCCTCGCCGACGAACGCCGCCCTGCCGTCCATGCGGACCAAGACCGGCTGCTCGTGACCCGCCAGATGCAGGCGTACGTTCAGTCGATCGTCGGCGCCGCGGTCGATCGCCGCGAGCGCGAGCGTGCAGTAGCGCCCACCGCCCCGTTGCAGCAGCGTCTCGTTGAGCCGGGCGAGCACCTCGGGCAGACTCTTCCCGTCGCCGACCAGCACCCGCAGCACGTCGCGGACCAGTCCGGTCACCGTCGCAGCCTGCACACCCTTGCCCGACACGTCCCCGATGACCAACAGCCAGCGGCCGTCCGGCAGGGAAAGGACGTCGTAGAAGTCACCGCCGACGTCCACGTCGCTGCGGGTGGGAACGTACTCCGCGGCCAACCCGATACCCTCGACCACCGGTAGCACCGGGGGCATCAACGACTGCTGTAGCGCCTGCGCCACCCGACGCCGTTCGTCGTGGATCCGCGCGTTCTCGATCGCCAGCGCGGACCGGCGGGCCAGATCCTGTAGCACGGCGAACTCGTCCGAACCGTTGCGGTTGTAGCCGTTGCGGCCGACCGAAAGGGTACCCAGCTGTTGCCCGCGGGCGACCAGCGGCAGCGCGAACCCGTCCATCGGCGGGGTACCGACGAGGACCATCGAGCGGGTGCGGATCGCCTCCCGCAACCGCAGCTGGATCGACTCCGGCCCGTTCTCGCTCATCAGCGCGGACAGCTGCGGCAACCGTGACTCGTCGCTGTGGGCGGCGCTGGCCAGCGTCAACTGTCCCCACTCGTCCACGGTGTGCACCGCGCACCACGCGCCGAGCCGGGGCACCACCAGGTGTGGGATCAGCGCCAGGGTCAACTGGACATCGAGAGACTGGGCGAGCAGTTCGCTGGCCTCGGCGAGGAAGGTGAGCCAAGACTGGCGGCGCATGTCGAGCCGACGCAGCCGGTCGTTCTCCAGGTGCAGGGAGAGCCGTTCGACGGCCAGCGCCGCGAGCGATTCGGCGTGCCGGGCGCGTGGCGCGATCAGTTCCAGCTCTCCCCCGTACGGGCGGTTGATCGTCAGCGGAAGCCGCAGTCGTTCCGCACCGGCCGGTTCGTCAGTGCCGTATCGGGCCAAGGGTCTCGGCCCGGCACCGTCACCGCGGTCGATACGGATCGAGCCGCTCGCAGCGTTGGTGAGTTCGGCGAGCCGGGCGAGCAGGTCCGCGGCGAACGTGGGCAGGGGGTCCTCCGCGTACGGGTCCGGGGCGCACGCCACCAGCTGTGCGATGGCGTCGAACGGATCGGTATCGCCGGTGCCCAACCGTGTCGAACCCATCCCCGGCGGCCGCCAGGCATCGGTGAGGGTTTCCGGCTCCCCACCGTCCGGATGGCTGGACCGCACTGCCCCTTTGCGGTCGAGGCGGAACCAGACACCCTTGCGCCCGGGCAGATGGGTCGTCCCCCAGCGACTGGCGAAATGGTTGACGAGCAGCAGCCCCCGCCCCCGTTCGGACACCGGCCCAAAGCGGCCGGCCCGATCCCAGGCGACGGGCAGGTGCTCCAACGGCCCGGGGGCGAAGTCGGTCACCAGCACGGAGATCCCGTCCCGGTCCACCGTCACCTCGAGCTCCAGATCCGTTGCGGCGTGCACGACGGCGTTCGTGGACAGCTCGGTGGTGAGCAGGAGCGCCTCGTTCAGCAGTTCTTCGAGCTGAACTTCGGCGAGCACGTCGCGGACGATCGCCCGGGCGGCGGCGGGGGTGCGTCGGTCCGCCGGCAGCCGGGCTCGCCGGATCAACCCGTCGCCGTGCTCCAGCCGGCTACCGATCTCCGCAGCCACCTTTGCATCCTCCACCGAACGCCCGATCCGGTCCAAGTCGCGTGCCGTGTGGGCTCGCCCCTGCTCGTTCAAGAGGTAATGATGGAGGGTCCGAGACGCCAGCGACGTATCGCGATCCGAGTGAGGGACTGATGACCACGGCCAATGCGGCGCCCGTCGCGACCCCGTCCCACCCTGACGAGACGGCGTTGTTCAACGAGATGATCGCTGCCCTTCGACGGGTCAGCCAAGGTGATCTCAAGGTACGACTGTCGCGCCGTACCGGCCTGGCCGGCGACCTGATCGACGCCTTCAACGAGGTGGTGGCCCTGCAGGAACGCCAGCATCTGGACATCCAACGGATCAGTCGGGTCGTCGGGCGCGACGGCCGGCTCACCGAGCGACTGGACGAAGAGGGGCTCGACGGCGCCTGGGCCGACAGCCGTCGGGCGATCAACTCGCTGATCGACGATCTCGGTCAACCCGCTGCGGAGATCTCCCGGGTCATCGTGGCGGTCGCCAACGGCGACCTGTCCCAGCACATGGCGTTGAAGATCGACGGCCGGCCGCTGCGTGGTGAATACCTGCGGATCGGGCGGACCGTCAACCGGATGGTCGACCAGTTGTCGTCGTTCGCCGACGAGGTGACCCGGGTGGCTCGGGAGGTGGGTACCGAGGGGAAGCTGGGCGGTCAGGCGGTGGTGCCGGGGGCTGCGGGCACGTGGAAGGACCTCACCGACTCGGTGAACACGATGGCCTCCAACCTCACCCAGCAGGTGCGGTCGATCTCGCAGGTCGCCACGGCTGTGGCCAAGGGCGACCTGTCGCAGAAGACCACCGTGTCCGCACGCGGGGAGCTGGCCGAACTCGCCCACACCATGAACTCGCTCACCGACACCCTGCGGATCTTCGCCGAGCAGGTGACCCGGGTGGCTCGGGAGGTGGGTACCGAGGGAAAGCTGGGCGGCCAGGCGGAGGTGCCGAACGTGGCCGGCACCTGGAAGGACCTCACCGACAGCGTGAACTCGATGGCGTCGAACCTGACGGCGCAGGTGCGCAACATCGCCCAGGTCTCGACGGCGGTGGCGCGGGGTGATCTGTCGCAGAAGATCACGGTGGCGGCGCAGGGCGAGATCCTCGAGCTCAAGGACACGGTCAACACGATGGTTGACCAGTTGTCGTCGTTTGCGGATGAGGTGACTCGGGTTGCTCGGGAGGTGGGCATCGAGGGGAAGTTGGGCGGTCAGGCCCAGGTCCGGGGACTCTCCGGCACCTGGCGGGACCTCACCGAGAACGTGAACCGGCTCGCCGGCAACCTGACCTCCCAGGTGCGCAACATCTCCCAGGTCTCGACGGCGGTGGCGCGAGGCGACCTGACGCAGAAGATCACGGTTGATGCGCAGGGTGAGATTCTGGAGTTGAAGAACACGGTCAACACGATGGTTGACCAGTTGTCGTCGTTTGCGGATGAGGTGAC
>DASVCA010000102.1:0-103073 GCA_036381835.1 Micromonosporaceae bacterium | reverse complement strand
GCCTCCCGTTCCTCCTCCCCGGCGTCGAGCGCGGCGCGGGCCGCCGCGTAGAGGGCCGCCGCATTGCGCTGCTCCGCCAGCACGGCCGCAGCTGCGGCGCGCCGCACCAGGTGGGCGTCGAGCGCCCGGGCGGCCGACGCGACCCGCAGGTGCAGCCGCTCGACCCGTGCGGCAAGCCAGCCGAGATAGGCCGCCAGCAGGACGACCAGGAGCGTGCCACCCACCACCCACCACATGCCCGGCATCGTAAGGGACCGCACCGCAGGTCAGGGCAGCGACCGAGGTCAGACCCGCGGCTCGACCCATTCCTCGTCGATCACCCGGCCGCTGGCGGCCTCGATCGCGGTGGCGTACACCTCGAGCACCCGTCGAGCCACCACCGGCCAGTCGTACGCGGCGACGGTCTCCCGTCCGCGCGCGGCGAGTTCCGCGCGACGCTGCGCATCGTCGAGCAGCGGGACCAGGGTCCGGGCGAGGTCCGACGCATCCCCGGTGCGGAACAGCTGTCCGGCGCGCCCCCCGTCCAGGACCCGCCGGAAGGCGTCGAGATCGCTGGCCACGACGGGGGTGCCCGCGGCCATCGCCTCGGTGAGGATCATCCCGAACGACTCGCCGCCCAGGTTGGGTGCCACATACAGGTCCACGCTGCGCAGCATGCGTGCCTTGTCGTCCTCCGAGACGCGCCCGAGATAGACGATCCGATCCCGCAGCCCGTGGGGCACCCCGCTGTAGAGGTCGGCTGCGTCGCCCGGGCCGGCGACCAGCAGACGCAGTCCCGGGCGACGCGGTGCCAGTTCGACGAAGGCGTCGCGGAGCACGGGAAAACCCTTGCGCTGCTCGGTGAACCGGCCCAGGAATCCCAGTACGCCGCCCTCGCCCGGCGCGCAGTGCCCCGGCCAGCCGGGCAGCGGCTGCGCACCGGCGAATCTGGCCACCGCCACCCCGTTCGGGATCTCCACCGCGCCCCCGTCGAGATGCTCGACCTGCACCTTACGGGCCACCTCGCTCACCGCGATCCGGGCGGTCAGCCGCTCCAGCACGAGTTGGAGAGCGCCCTGGGCGGCGGCCAGCGCCCGGGAGCGGGTGAGGGCGGTGTGGAAGGTGGCGACCACCGGGCCACGGGCGGAGAGCACCGCGAGCATCGACAGGCTGAGGGTGATCGGCTCATGTACGTGCAGGACGTCGAAGTCCCCGCGGGCCAGCCAGCGGCGGACCCGGGCGGTGGCCACCGGCCCGAAGCTGACCCGGGCGACCGAGCCGTTGAAGGGCACCGGCACCGACCGTCCGGCCGAGACGACGTACGGCGGCAGCGGGGCGTCCCCGTCTGCGGGTGCCAGCACGCTGACCTCGTGTCCGAGGCCGAGCAGCGCCTCGGCGAGTTCCATCACATGGTTCTGCACCCCGCCCGGAACGTCGAAGGAGTACGGGCACACAATGCCGACGCGCATCCCCGTACCTCTCGCTCAGACCGCCGGCGGCTCGACCGGCGGTGTCGCGCCCGCGGCCACCGGTCTGTCCGCGGGCGGGTCCAACCACACCCGCTGCAACATGTGCCAGTCCTGGGGGTGGCGGGCGATGCCGACCGCAAGTGCGTCGGCGACCCGTTGCGTCAATACCCGCACCCGGTGCTCGAACGGACCGCTGTCCGGGTCGGGCACCGCCAACGGCCCCTCCAGGCGTGCACACGCCGCATCCGGTTCGTACCACATCGACGCCACGTATAGGGGCGCTCCGGTGCGCAAGGCAAGCAGCGCCGGGCCGGCCGGCATTCGGGCGTGACCGCCGAAGAACGTCACATCCACGCCACGGCTCGACAGGTCCCGGTCGGCCAGCAGCGGAACGACATGCCCTTCGCCGATGCGGTCGGCGAGCAGGTTGAACGGCGGTTGGGCACCACCGGTCAGCGGGATGACCTCCATGCCGAGTCGTTCGCGGAACGCGACGAAGCGCTCGTAGACGCCCTCCGGCCGCAGTCGCTCGACCACCGTGGTCAGCCGCCAGCCCTTGGCAGCCACCCAGGCGCCGGCCGCGTCCCAGTTGCCGGCATGCGGCAACGCGACCACCACACCCCGGCCCGCCGCCACCTCCCGGGCGAGCACCTCTTCGTTCTCGAGCCGGAAGGCCTCCAGCAGTTGTGCCTGCGACAGCGACGGCAGCCGGAAGGCCTCCATCCAGTACCGGGCGTAGGAGCGCAGGCCCCGACGAACCAACGCCTCGAAGCGTTCCGGGGGCATATCGCCGACCACGCGGCGCAGATTGCCCGCCAGCCGCCGGGCGCCCCTACCCCGCCGCAGGTGGGCGTAATCGGCACCGGCCCGAAAGACTGCCGCGGCGACCGGGCGAGGCAGGGCCCGTACCAGCCGCCAACCGGCCACATAACCGAGTTCGGTCAGGTTCACAACACCCACCCCGTTCCGCCGCAGGTCGCCGCGATCCGGTCAGCGCGACGAACTCGGTGCCGGCTGGGCCTGGCGGTAGACGTGGCGGACTCGCTGTCCGACCGTGATCAGGGACAGCACGGCCAGCACCCAGAGCGTCGCGGTGAGCCCCCAGGTGACGCCGAACGCTCCGGTCAACAGGGCGCCGACGCCGATCGTGAGCAGCCGCTCCGGCCGCTCGACGAGACCGACGTCGCAGCGCATTCCCAGCCCTTCGGCGCGCGCCTTCACGTAGGAGACCACCTGGCCGGTGACCAGACAGAGCAGCGCCGCGACGAGGCCCCACCGGTCCTGCCGGGTGGCGAGCCAGTACGCGACCGCGCCGAAGATCGCTCCGTCGGCGATCCGGTCGAGGCTGGAGTCGAGGAACGCGCCGAACCGGGTGGAGCCACCGCGAAGGCGCGCCATCGTGCCGTCGAGCAGGTCCGTCAGCGCGAAGAATGCGGTGATCAGGGCCGCGGGCACCAGGTGTCCCCGGGCGCCGAAGCCGAGCGCCCCGACGAGCACCCCGGCGGCGCCCACGACGGTAACGGTGTTCGGGGACACCCCGAGGTTCAGCAGTCCGCGGGCCACCGGCTCGACAACGCGGGTCACCGCCGCGCGGACCGACACTCTGAAGATCTTCGCCATGGCGGTCCCACGATAACGGTCCGGCCCACGACAGTGCGCGTCCGGGGCGGCACGACGGGTTGTCGCCCACTTCGAACCGGTCACGGACTTGTGTGCGGGCCGCGACCGGGTGTGAGATCGAGGAGACACCGCGGCGACATGGGTGCTTCGACCGTCGCCCCCCAGCCATCGGGAGGTGCCCCGTGGGACAGAAGAACCAGGAGAAGGGGGTCGGGGCCGCACCCATGGTCGACTCCCCCGCAAGAATTCGCAACGTGGCCGTCGTCGGCCACTCCGGTGCCGGCAAGACCACACTCGTCGAAGCGTTGCTCGCCGCCACCGGCACGATCGACCGTGCGGGCACCGTCGGGGACGGCAACACTGTCTGCGATCATGACCCGGTCGCGATCCGGCAGCAGCGGTCGGTCAGCCTCACCTGTGCTCCGCTGCGGTACCGCGGTGTCAAGGTGAACCTGCTCGACACCCCCGGATACGCCGATTTCGTCGGCGAACTACGAGCCGGTCTACGCGCCGCCGATGCCGCACTGTTCGTGGTCTCGGCCGTGGACGGCATGGACGCGGCAACCGCAGCGCTCTGGGAGGAGTGCGCCACGGTCGGCATGCCCCGAGCGGTCGCGGTATCCCGTCTCGATCATCCTCGGGCGGACTTCGACGAAGCGGTCGCGCTGTGCCAGCGGGTGTTCGGCGACAACGTGCTGCCCGCCTGGCTGCCCATGTTCGCCGACGACGGGGAGACCGTCGCGGGGCTCGTCGATCTGATCAGCCGGCGGGTCTTCGACTACTCCTCGGGCCTGCCTCCGGTGGTGCGCGAGGCCGACCCCGAACACCTGTCGGCCATCGCCGACGCGCGCGACGAGTTGATCGAGGGCGTCATCGCGGAGAGCGAAGACGAGACCCTGATGGACCGCTACCTCGCCGGCGAGCAGATCGAGGCGGAACTGCTCATGACCGATCTGCAGCGAGCCGTCGCCCGGGGCCACTTCCACCCCGTGCTACCGGTGTGCGCGGTCACCGAACTCGGCCTCGACGCTCTCCTCGAGCTGCTGACCTCGGCGTTCCCCTCGCCACTCGAGCACGAATTGCCCGCGGTGACCCGTCTGGACGGCGCGCCCCTGCCGCCGTTGACCTGCGACCCCACCGGGCCCCTGGTCGCCGAGGTGGTCCGAACCACGACGGATCGACACGTGGGGCGGGTATCGCTGGTCCGCGTCTTCTCCGGTACGCTGCGGCCGGACCAGACCGTGCACATCGCGGGGCACGGCATGGCCGAACGGGGCCACCCCGACCACGACGCCGACGAGCGCATCGCCCACATCTACATGCCCCTGGGCGCTGGGCTGCGCGAAGCGCCGGCCGCCATCGCCGGCGACATCTGCGCCATCACCAAGTCAGGCAGCGCCGAGACCGGCGACACCATCTCCGCGAAGGAGGACCCGCTCCTCGTCACCCCGTGGGAGATGCCGGAGCCGCAACTGCCGGTCGCGGTGGTGGCGCGCAGCCGCGCGGACGAAGACACCCTGGCCAGAAATCTGTCCCGGTTGGTGGCCGGCGATCCGACGCTGCGCCTGGAACGCGATCCGGAGACACGCCAGACGGTGCTGTGGTGCATGGGCGAGGCGCACGCAGACGTGGCGCTGGAACGGCTGCGCACCGGCGGGATCGAGGTCGACACCGAACCGGTGCGGGTCGGCCTACGAGAGACCTTCGCCGGGAGCGCGAAGGGACACGGCCGCCATGTGAAGCAGACCGGCGGCCACGGCCAGTACGCCGTCTGCGACATCGAGGTCGATCCGCTGCCGCGCGGAGCCGGTTTCGAATTCGTCGACAAGGTCGTCGGTGGGGCGGTGCCACACAACTACATCCCATCGGTGGAGAAGGGCGTACGCGCGCAGATGGAGCGCGGGCTGATCGCCGGATTCCCGGTGGTTGACGTCCGGGTGACCCTCGTCGACGGTAAGGCGCACAGCGTCGACTCCTCCGACGCGGCGTTCCAGACCGCCGGTGCCCTGGCCCTGCGGGACGCGGCGGAGAAAGGCCAGGTGGTGCTGCTGGAACCGGTCGACGAGGTGGTGATCCAAGTCCCGGACCACCTCGTCGGTGCCGTGCTGAGCGACCTGTCGGGCCGGCGGGGTCGGGTGCTCGGCACCGAACCGGATCCGGCCGGGGTGGCCCGGACGCTGGTGCGGGCCGAGGTTCCCGCGACCGAGCTGCTCCGGTACGCGATCGATCTGCGCTCGATGACCTCCGGGGCCGGTACCTTCCGCCGCGCGTTCGCCCGCTACGAGCCGGTGCCCGCCCAGTTGGCCGAGCAGCTTCGCCGGGGGCACGCCGCCGGGTAGCCGGGGACCGTTCAGGCCGGTGACGGGCTGAGCCCGGCACAGCGGCGGGCCCGCTCCAGCCGGTCCTGGATCGCCTCTTTCACGCGGCCGCCGACCAGCACCGGCTGCCCGGTTCCGGAAACCGTGGCCGGCAGAAAATCGACGTGCACGGCCTCCCGTCCCCGAACGGTCAGCCGCAGCACCCCGGAGTCGGTGCTGCGCGATGACCCGTACCAGAGGAAGTTGCCGAGGCCGTAGTGGACGTACATCCGACCGAGCCAGCCGTCGCCGAGCAGGAGGTGCGCGTGGGTGCCGACCACGATGTCCGCGCCCGCATCGGCCAGCAGGGCCGCGAAGGCCTTCATCTCCCCGCTCGGGCAGGGGTTGCCCTCGATACCCCAGTGCATGAACACGACCACCAGGTCGGCCTGACCCCGCGCGGCCCGCACCGCCGCGGCCGCTCGCTCGGTGTCGAAGGCCATCGCGATGCCCGGACGGGTCGGGGTCGCCTTCCAACGTTCGGCCAGGTCGTGCACCTGCGACATGCCGAGCACGGCGATCCGCACCCCGTGCACGGTGGCAAGCCACGGGGCGTACGCCTCATCCGCGTCACGCCCGGCACCGAACACCGGGAAGTCGGCCGCCCGCGCCGAGTCGAGCGTGTCGAGCAGACCCACCTGGCCGTAGTCGAGGGTGTGGTTGTTGGCGAGGGACACGGCGTCGACCCCGGCGGCGCGCAGCGCGTCGTAGGCGGTGGCCGGCGCTCGGAAGTGGTAACGCTTCGGTTGCGGGGTGCCACGCTCGGTGACGGCGGTCTCCAGGTTGAGGATGGTCAGGTCACCGTCGGCCAATGTCGCCGCGATGTCCCCGAACGCGGTCTGCGGGTCGCGCAGCAGGGGCAGGGTTCGCCCGGTGAAGTGCACGTCCCCGGCGAAGACCAGGCGCAGTTCGGGGGGTTCGCTCGGGCTCGGCGGGTTGCTCGGCGCAGCCGGGTCGGCTGCGGCGTCCCGCCACGCGGGCGGCGCATCCGTGGTCGGAGCGCAGGCGGCGAGCACGAGTGCGGCGCCGAGCACCGCGAGCCCGCACCGCCGTCGCCGCCGGGTGCCGGTCACGCCGTCGGCCAGGCCTTGGCGAGCAGGTCGCGGGTGTCGGCGAGCAACTGCGGCAGCACCTTGGTCCGGCCGATGATCGGCATGAAGTTGGCGTCCCCTCCCCACCGCGGCACCACGTGCTGGTGCAGGTGGGCGCTGATGCCCGCCCCGGCGACGGCCCCCTGGTTCATGCCGAGGTTGAACCCGTGGGCCCGACTGACCTGGCGGATCACCCGCATCGCGGTCTGGGTGAAGGCGGCGAGTTCGACCGTCTCCTCCCGATCCAGTTCCGGATAGTCGGCGACGTGCCGGTACGGGCAGATCAGCAGGTGCCCGGGGTTGTACGGGTAGAGGTTGAGCACCGCGTACACCCGCTCACCGCGGGCCACCACCAGGCTCTCCGCCTCCGCCTGACCGGGCGCCCGGCAGAACGGGCAGCCGCTGGGCGCTTCATACCCTTCGGCCGGGCGCTCCTGGCCGGAGATGTAGCCCATCCGGTGCGGCGTCCACAGCCGGTCCAGTCCATCCGGGGTGCTCATGCCGCACTCGGTCCCACGTTGGTCCGGGAACGCACCACGTCGACGACGTGCGCCACCGCCTCCGCCAACGGAATCCCGTTGCGCTGCGAGCCGTCCCGGTACCGGAACGAGACGGTCTCGGCCGCCACGTCGGCGTCGCCGGCGATCGCCATGAACGGGATCTTCTGCTGCTGTGCGTTGCGGATCTTCTTCTGCATCCGCTCGTCCGAGAAGTCGACCTCGGCGCGGATGCCCTCGGCCCGTAGCGCTTGTACGAACGACGCCAGGTAGTCGACGTGGTCGGCGCGGACCGGGATGCCGACGACCTGCACCGGGGCCAGCCACGCCGGAAACGCCCCGGCGTAGTGCTCGGTCAGCACGCCGAAGAACCGCTCGATCGACCCGAACAGAGCCCGGTGGATCATGATCGGCCGCTGCCGGGTGCCGTCGACCGCCTGATACTCCAGGCCGAACCGCTTGGGCTGGTTGAAGTCGAGCTGGATGGTCGACATCTGCCAGGACCGCCCGATCGCGTCCTTGGCCTGCACCGAGATCTTCGGTCCGTAGAACGCCGCGCCGCCCGGGTCGGGCACCAACTCGAGTCCGGACTCCTCCGCGGCTTGGCGCAGCGCCTCGGTGGCGGTCTCCCACTCCTCGGGTTCCCCGATGAACTTGTCGGAGTCGTCGCGGGTGGACAGCTCCAGGTAGAAGTCCTCCAGCCCGTAGTCGCGCAGCAGGTCGAGGACGAACTCAAGCAGCGCCTTCAACTCCCCCGGCATCTGCTCAGGGGTGCAGTAGATGTGCGCGTCGTCCTGGGTCAACCCGCGCACCCGGGTCAGGCCGTGCACCACGCCGGACTTCTCGTACCGGTAGACCGTGCCGAACTCGAACATCCGCAGCGGCAGCTCCCGATACGACCGGCCGCGGGCCCGGAAGATCAGGTTGTGCATCGGGCAGTTCATCGCCTTGAGCCGGTACTCCGCGCCTTCCAGCTCCATCGGCGGGAACATGGTGTCCGCGTAGTACGGCAGGTGACCGGAGGTGACGAACAGCCCGGACTTGGTGATGTGCGGGGTGTTGACGAACTCATACCCCGCCTGTTCGTGCCGCTGGCGGGAGTAGTTCTCCAGTTCCCGGCGGACGATCCCGCCCTTGGGGTGGAAGACCGGCAGGCCCGAGCCCAGCTCCTCCGGGAAGCTGAACAGGTCCAGCGCCGCGCCCAGCTTGCGGTGGTCGCGCCGCTCGGCCTCCTCCAGCAGCTTCAGGTACGCCTTGAGCTCGTCCCGGGTCGGCCACGCGGTGCCGTACACCCGCTGCAGCTGCGGGTTCTTCTCACTGCCCCGCCAGTACGCCGCGGCCGTGCGCATCAGCTTGAACGCCCCGATCAGCCGGGTGTCGGGCAGGTGCGGCCCGCGGCACAGGTCGGACCAGCAGACCTTGCCGGAGTCGGGGTCGAGGTTGTCGTAGATGGTCAGCTCCCCGCCGCCGACCTCCATCACCTGACTGGCGTCGAGCCCCTCGCCCTTGATATCGATCAGTTCCAGCTTGTACGGCTCATCGGCCAGTTCCGCCCTGGCCTGTTCGACGCTCTCGAACCGGCGCCGCCGGAACCGCTGCCCCGACTTGATGATCTCCTGCATCCGCTTCTCCAGCCGGGCGAGATCCTCGGGCTGGAACGGCCGGGGCACGTCGAAGTCGTAGTAGAAGCCGTTCTCGATCGGCGGGCCGATACCGAGCCTGGCCTCGGGGAAGAGTTCCTGCACCGCTTGGGCGAGCACGTGCGCGGTGGAGTGGCGCAACACCGCCAGCCCGTCCGGAGAGCCGATGGCCACCGGTACGACCACCGCGTCGGCCGCCGGGACCCAGTCCAGATCCCGCAGACGGCCGTCGGCGTCGCGGACCACGACGATCGCCCGCGGACCGGTGGTGGGCAGACCCGCGGCAGTCACCGCTTCCGCCGCCGTCGTGCCGGCCGGGACGACAAGCTCGTCGACCACGGCGGACGCGGAGTGGGACTGCGGTCGGGACACGGGTGCTCCTCCTGCTCGGCGCGGCATGGGCTGCCGTCATGCTATCGGTCGCGGCAATCCTGCCACCGCCCATATTTTCGCGCGCGCGGCGGCACCGCCGCCGGGAGGTGCCGCCGCGGTTCGACCCGGACCGCCGCACGCAGTACGGTTTTCCCGTGGCCACGGTGCTCCTGGTCGAGGACGACCATGTCGTACGCGGCGCGATGCTGCGGTCGCTGACCGAGCGCGGCCATGTGGTACACGCGGTCGGGACCGCATTGGACGCGATGCGCCGGATCGCCGCCGACACCCCGGACCTGGTGGTGCTCGACCTGGGGTTACCGGACCTGGACGGCGGTGAGGCGCTGCGGATGCTGCGGGCCGTGACCGAGGTTCCGATCATCATCGCCACGGCGCGCGACGACGAGCAGTCGATCGTCGGTCTGCTGCGCGCGGGGGCGGACGACTACATGGTCAAGCCGTTCACCGGCGCCCACCTCGAAGCGCGGATCACCACGGTGCTGCGCCGCATCGACCGGGCCGGCCGGATGACGCAGCCCGCGGTGTACCAGGTCGGCGGCCTGCGGATCGACGTCGGGGAACGGACGGCGGAACTGGACGGGGTACCCCTCGCCCTGACCCGCAAGGAGTTCGATCTGCTGGCGTACCTCGCGGCCCGCCCGGGACGGGTGGTGTCGCGCCGGGAACTGCTGGAGGAAGTATGGCGCCAGCCTTCGGTCGGCGAGAATCAGACGATCGACGTACACCTCTACTGGCTCCGCCGCAAGCTCGGCGAGACCGCGGCGAAGCCGCGGTACCTGCGCACCGTACGGGGGGTCGGGTTCCGGCTCGTGGCCCCCGACTGAGGATGGTCCTCGCCGCGCTCGTCGCGGCGACGACGTCGCTCACCGCGCTGGCGTTCCTCGTTCCGTTCGGAGTGTGGCTGACCCGCGACGACGCGCGCCCGGCGCTGCAGGTCTGGATGTCTTTGGGCGCGAGCGCCGCGGTGCTGGTGGCCGTCGCGGTGCTCGCCGTCGACCGGGTGGGAGCCCGGGTCGTGCGCGGCATCCGCGCGCTCGTGGCGGCGACCCGCGCGATCGGCGACGGTGATCTGGAGGTACGTCTGGCACCGAGCGGGCCGCGGGAGTTGGCGGAGGCGGCCGATGCGGTCAATCGCATGGCCCACCGACTGGCGATCTCGCGCACCAACGAACGCGAACTGGTGGCGGACCTGTCGCACCGGCTGCGCACCCCGTTGACCGCCCTGCGGCTCGACGCCGACGCCCTCGACTCCGACGATACGAGCGCTGGATCGTTCAGCGCCGCCGAACTCGACCGCCGTCGAGCGATCCGCCGCATCCGGCAGGCGATCGTCACGTTGGAGGGCGAGGTCGATCTTCTGATCAACACCACGCGCAAGACGGTGGCGCAGGAGACCGAGCCGAGTCTGTGCGACGTGAGCGAGGTGGTGCGCGACCGCATGGTGTTCTGGTCGGCGCTCGCCGAGGACCAGAACCGGCCGCACCGGGTGGTCGGCGCGCAGGGGCGCCTGCCGGTGCCGGTCCCCCGCGCGGAGTTGGCGGCGGCGCTGGACGCGGTGCTGGGGAATGTCTTCCGTTACACGCCGCAGGGCACCGCGTTCGAAGTCGGTGTGTCGCGCCGGGACGGTTACGTGACGATCCGGGTGGACGACGCCGGGCCAGGTATCGCCGATCCCGATCGGGCGTTGCGTCGAGGCGCGAGCGGGCAGGGCTCCACCGGGCTGGGCCTCGACATCGTCCGGCGGGTCGCGGAGCAGGCCAACGGCTGGGTGAGCATCGACCGGGCGCGGCTGGGGGGCGCGAGCGTGCTGATGCTGTTGGCGGATGCGCAGGCCGAGCCCCGCCAGGTCAACCGGTTCGGCCTGGTCGGCCGGCTGGCTCGGGAACGCGACTCGACGCCCCGGCGGTACCCCAGACAGCGGGACAGGGATGATTAAGGCCGGCTGTCAACCTGCCGGGCGGGCCGCCGCGGCCAGGAAGGCGGCGAGGTAGCCGTCGATTTCCGCCAGCAGTCGGGTCTTGTCCGCCTCGGGCAGGAACGAGGCGGTCACCGCGTTTTTCGCCAGTGCCGCCACCTGCTCGGGTCCGTAGTCCAGCAGCTGCGCGGCGACCGCGTACTCCTGGTTGAGCGTGGTCCCGAACATGGGCGGATCGTCGGAGTTGATGGTGACCAGCAGGCCCGCCTCGACCAGGGTCGGCAACGGGTGCGCGGTGATGGCCGGCACGGCCCGGGTGCGCACGTTGGAGGTGGGACAGACCTCCAACGCGATACCGTGCTCGGCCAGATGCGCCAGCAGCCGGGGATCCTGGGCGGCGGCGATGCCGTGCCCGATCCGCTCCGCGCCGAGGGCGTGCAGGGCGTCCCAGACGGTCTCCGGACCGGTGGTCTCACCGGCGTGCGGCACCGAGCGCAGTCCGGCCGCTCGAGCGCGGTCGAAGTGGGGTTTGAACTGGGGCCGGGGCACCCCGATCTCGGGGCCGCCGAGCCCGAAGCTGATCAGCCCGTCGGGCCGCTCCCGCAGGGCGATATTCAGAGTCTCCTCCGCCGCGGGCAGGCCCGCCTCGCCGGGGATGTCGAAGCACCAGCGCAGCGCGACACCGAAGTCCGCCTCCGCTCGCCGGCGCGCGTCCTCGATCGCCTCGCAGAACGCGGGCGCGGGGATGCCTCGGCGCACGTGTGAGTACGGGGTCACCGTCAGCTCGGCGTACCGGACCTGCTGAGCGGCGAGTTCCCGGGCGACCTCGTGGGTGAGGATCCAGACGTCGTCCGGGTCCCGGATCAGGTCTACAACGCTCAGGTAGATCTCGATGAAGTGCGCGAAGTCGCGGAACTCGAAGTAGTCGGCGAGCGCTTCGGGGTCGGCCGGGACGGGCGTCTGCCCCTCGTGGCGGGCGGCCAGCTCGGCCACGATGCGGGGGGAGGCGGAGCCGACGTGGTGCACGTGCAGCTCGACCTTCGGTAGTCCGGCGATGAACGACGACAGATCGATCACGAACTCCCCCTGAGCTGACCGCCGACTCGGGCGACGAAGAAGACCCGGCGGAACGGAAAATACACCTGCCCCGCGCGTACCGGGTAGGCCGCCGCCAGCCGCTCGGCCACCGCGGCGCGGAACCGCGCCCAGCGCGGGCTGGTCGGACCGAGAGCCGCCCGGATCGGGCGCAGGGCGGTTCCCTCCAGCCAGCCGAGCACCGGGTGGTCGGCGCCGCCTTCTGCCGGGAGGAGGTGGAGGTAGGTGGTCTCCCAGGCGTCGACGGCGCATCCGGCGGCGGTCAGCAGGTCCGCGTATCCGATCGCGTCGCGTACCGGGGATCGCCGTAGCAGGGGGACCACGTCGTCCCGGTACGGCTCCTGCTCGGCTACCGCTCGTACGGCCAGGTGCGACGGGGCGTCGAAGTTGTTCGGCACTTGCACGGCCAGCACCGATCCGTGGGCGAGTTGCCGAACCCAGCGGGTGAGCAAGCGCTCGTGCTCGGGCACCCATTGCAGCACCGCGTTGCAGACGACGACGTCGACCCGATCGTCCGGTGTCCAGTCGCGGATGTCCGCCAGGTGGAAGTCGACGTCGCCACCGGTCGCGGCGGCTCGGGCGATCATCTCCGCCGACGAGTCGATGCCCACGACGGCCGCGTCGGGCCAGCGTCGGGCGAGATCTGCGGTGAGCTCACCCGGCCCGCAACCGAGGTCGACCACCGTGCGCGGCTGGGCGACGAGGATTCGGCCGACCAGGTCGTAGAACGGGCGGGAGCGCTCGTCCCGGTAGCGCAGGTAGGTACCCGGATCCCACATCACAACTCCCAAACCGTACGTACGTCTTGCATAGCGTAGCGGTCGGCGGATGAGGACACAATGGAGGTGCAGACACATCGGCCCCGCACCTCGTGCGGGGCCGATGTGTCTGCGACGGGACCGCGTCCCGCCGGTGGATCAGATGGGGCGGACCTGCTCCGCCTGCGGGCCCTTCTGCCCCTGGGCGATCTCGAACTCCACGCGCTGGTTCTCCTCCAGCGTGCGGTAGCCAGGGGTCTGGACGGCCGAGTAGTGGACGAAGACGTCCGCGCCCCCGCCGTCAACGGTGATAAACCCGAAGCCCTTGTCCGCGTTGAACCACTTCACGGTTCCCCGAGCCATTTTGTCTCCTTCTGAACCTGCGGCGACGATCGCCGCTGCTGCTGGTTGAACGTTTTCGAGCAGCGGTGCTCAAGTCGACCCCCGGTGAAGGAGGCTTTCTCGGCCCCACCCGTGCAAGCACGGGTGGGGGTGTAGCGAACCACGTACACAAAAACTTCCACCAGCCTACCCGATGTTCCGGCCGAACTCACGACTAGTCAGTCCGGCCATTGACCGGTGAGTCGCCGCATACCCACGGCACCGCCACGGTCCACGGCCGCCCGCACCATCGCGAAGACCGCTCCCTGCAATGCCGCCGCCGTCAAAACCTCACCCCAGCCGCGGTGCTCATCGGTCGCGTACGGCGCCTCGCTCTGTCCGGACGCCAACTTCCACAACTGTTTGAACACGGCGCCGGCCACAACACCGGCACCGATCCCGAGCAGGATGCTCACCGGCCTGTACGCGACCCTGCCGAACGAACCGTTCACCCGCGCCTCCGCCGCACCATCAGGAACACCGCCAACGCCGCTCCGACACCGGCGGCGACGGCGAACGGTCGCGGGCTGCGTCGAACCGCCGCGCCCAACTCCATCGCCGAGTCCCGCGCCAGGCCACCCGAATACCGGGCCTGGCCCATCGCACGGCTCCCGCCGCCCGCCGCCCGGGACCGCAGACGACCCGTCCGCTCCTGCGTTCGATGCAACAGGTCGTCCTTCGTCCGGCGCGCTCGGTGCAACAGGTCGTCCTTCTTCTGCTGAGCCTGGTACGTCAACTCGTCCCGCTTATGCGTGGCGGCATCCTTGACCCGGGCCTTCACGTCCGCCTTCGCCGCCAAAGCCTGAACGGTCTCGCCCAGGTCGGCCCGGGTCTGCCGGATCTCCTCCCGCAGCGCATCCGGGTCGTTCATCCGGTCTCCCTGGGTCACGACCGCCTCCTACCGTCCTTGGCCGCCGACTTGACGGTCTGCACGTCGGACTGCACGCTGCTGGCTGCCGCCTGCGGAACCGGCGGCATAGCCTGCTGCACCCGTCGTCTACCCAGCACCGCGAACACGGCGGCGACCGCGAACAGCGCGATCGCGACGATCAGCGCCGCGACCCAGTCCGGCATCACCAGCGCCAACAGCAGCACCGCAGCCGCGACCAGGGTCCCGACGCCGAAGAGCGCGATGACACCGCCTCCACCGAAGAGACCTGCGCCGATGCCCGCCTGCTTGCCCTTCTGCGTCAACTCGGCGCGGGCCAAGGCGAACTCGTCACGGACCAGCTTCGCAGTCTGTTCCGCCGCGTGCTGCACCAGTTCGGCGGTCGACTTGTCCACGGTCTGCCGGCCGTTCAGGACGTCGGCCATGGTGTCCTCCTAACCGGTTGCCAGTACCCGGCTTTATGCCCCGACCCGCACGCGGTTAACCGTCGGCGGGGCCGGAAAAGGAGGACCGAATCGCCCGGCTCAGCGCCCGACTTCGGCATCACGGGCGAGCGCGACCCGGTCCGCGGCAGGTTGCTGCGGCGCGCGCCCGTTGTGCTCGGCTGTCCCGTTGCCACCGACTTCGATCACCGAGTCACCGACCTCGGCCCGCATCCGCGGCAGCGCGATGGGCTCCTGCTCACGGATCCAGGCGACCAGCTGCTCCCGCACATGGCAGCGCAGATCCCACAGCTTGCTCGCATCCGCCGCGCTCATCGTCGCCCGCACCCGGACAGTGCCGCCGGTGGCGTCGATCACCTGCAACCCACAGACCCGCCCGTCCCACAGGTCGCTGTCCTCGACGATCCGCTGCAACTCGGCTCGCATGGCCGCCACCGGCACAGACCAGTCCACGTCGAACACCGCCGTGCCGGTCACCTCCGACCGGTTGCGGGTCCAGTTCTCGAAAGGCTTCGTCGTGAAGTAGGAGGTGGGCAGGATCAACCGGCGGTCGTCCCAGATCCGCACCACGACATAGCTGAGCGTGATCTCCTCGATCCGTCCCCACTCGCCCTCGACCACCACCACGTCGTCCAACCGCAACGCGTCGCTGAACGCCAATTGCAGACCGGCGAAGACGTTACCGAGCAGGCTCTGCGCGGCGAGACCGGCGATCACACCGGCCAGACCGGCGGAGGCCAGCAGGCTTGCGCCGACCGCGCGCACGCTGTCGAAGGTCATCAGCATCACAGCAGCGGCCAGCAGCACGACCACCGCGACGGTGATCCGCCGCAGGATGACGACCTGGGTCCTGACGCGCCGGGCCTGCCGGTTGTCCGCCAGATCGGTACGGAACCGAGCCATGGTCACGTCTTCGAGCGCCAGCACCGACGAGGCGACCAGCCAGCCGAAGGCTGCGATGATCACGAGCACAAGGAAATGCAGCAACGAGCGACGCCAGGTCGCACCCGCGGCGTGCTCGGTGGTGAACCGGACCGCGAACTGAACGGCCAGCGTCACGACCGTGAACCGCAACGGTGCGTGCGCATGCTCGACCAGCTCGGCCAGCAGCACAGAGCGCCCGCTGAGCCGCCGTGCGATCCGGTTGACGACGACGACCAGCACCAGCGCGAACGCCGCGGCAGCCGCCGCGGCGGCGACCGTCATCAGAAAATTCTGCACGACCTCGACTCCTCGTCCGGGGACGCGGGGATATCGCCCGGGATATCGCCCCGAGGAAACCCAACGCCCGGAGTCCGACGTTCATGCCAACGGTAGTCGCGCGAGACCGACCACCCGGTTGCGACCCGGCGGGTTCAGTCGGGCTGACGCCCGATCCGGATGGCGACCTGCTCCTCGTCGGCGCTGTGCACGGAGACCCACAGGCCGGCTACCTCGGTGCCCGGGCCGTCGACGCGCAGCGACAACCGCTCCCCGGCCACCTCGACGGTGACCGTGTCCTCATCCGCGCTGACGAACTTCGCCTCCACGCCTAAGATCCCGGCCTCCGCCTGCACTCCCCGGTCGAACGTGACGATGCACTCGTCGAGCCCGCAGTCGGTGGACGCGCCATCGGATGCGCAGCCGGCGAGGACGGCTCCGGCAAGGAACAGACCGGCGGCGAGCGCGCCGAGCCGCGCCGAACGGTGAGGGGTGATACGACGCATGATCACCCGGCAAGGGTAGGCGATACCCGACGGTGGCGTCAGCCCTCAACCGCCGGCCAGGAACGCGCGGACCGCCCGCTCGATGGCGGTACGGGACGCCCCCGATCGGATGGGGGCGACCCGACCGTCCCGGTAACGGTCGATCACCCGGGGGTCCACGTAGGACGACCTGGCCACCGCCGGGGTGTTGCCGAGCAGTTCGGCCACCTCCCGCATGACCGCGGCGACGGCCCGCCTGGTCCGGGCCGCCGACGGCTGCGGACCGAGCGCGGCGAGCCGCGTGGCGGCGAGCACCGTCGCGTGCCAGGTGCGGAAGTCCTTGGCGGTCATCTCGCCGCCGCTGGCGGCGCGCAGATAATCGTTCACCTCGTCGCTGCGTACCTCCCGCCAACACCGGCCGTCCCAGTACGCGAACAGCCGGCTCGCGTGCCGCCTGCGGCGGCGCAGGTCGCGCAGCACCGCGCAGACCGCCGGATCCTCGACCCGACACACCTGCTCCACCCCACCCTTGGCGGGGAACTCGAACACCACCGCACCGCGGCGGGTGCGGACGTGCTCCGGGCGCAGCGTGGCCACACCGAACGTGGGATCGTCGCCCGCGGCGTACTGGTCGCTGCCGACCCGGAAAGCGCCCAGGTCCAAGAGCTTGGCCACGGTCGCCAGCACCCGCGCTCGGCGCAGTCCGCGGGCAGCCAGGTGACCGTCGACCCGGACGCGCAGTCTCGGGAGCCGGCGCGCCACCTCGAGGACATGATCGAACTTCGCCGCGTCCCGCCTGACCCGCCACAGCGGGTGGTACAGGTACTGCCGGCGGCCCGCGGCGTCGACTCCGGTGGCTTGGATGTGACCGTTCGGGTAGGGGCAGATCCAGACGTCCCGCCATGCCGGCGGCACGGCCAGGGAACGCAACCGCTCCCGCACCGCCGCGTCGGTGACCGGCAAACCCGTCGGATCGAGGAACACCATCCCGCGACCGCATCGGCGCCGGCGGTAGCCGGGCTGGTTGAGGTCACTGCGGCGCAGCCGCATCCCGTACCGCCTGTCGCACGGCCTGCGCCGCCGCGGCGAGCACCTCGTCAACGCCGATCGCGGCGAGCGCGGGATGGGCGACGTCGTCGGGTACCCGGTGGTCCGCGAGACGTTCCCGCCACAGCACCCGATGCCAGGGGCGATCCGGCGGGGGCCCCCACCGCCTCGGCGAGGTCGGGCCGAACAGCAGCACCGACGGGGTGCGGTAGGCGGTGGCGAGATGTCCGACGCCGGTGTCGGTGCTGATCACCAACCGGGCGTGGGCGATCAGGGCCGCCAGCTCGGCCAGGCCGAGCCGACCGGCGAGCACCGCGTCGGGTCCGAGCCCGGCCTGGGCGGCGACCCGGACGGCCAGGCCGAGTTCCGCCGCGGATCCGGTCACCAGCACCCGATGACCGTCTCGGGCGAGTTCGCCCGCCACCGCCGCGAACCGCTCCGGCGGCCACCGGCGCCGCGCGCCCTTCCCGCCCGGGTGCACGATCGTGGCTCCGACGGGCACCCGGCCCGGATCCACCCGGCGCAACCCCAGGTCCGCCGGGTCCGCGGGGATCCCGTACCAGTGCAGCAGTCGGCACCAACGATGCACCTCGTGCTCCGACTCCGACCACGGCGGCCCGTCCCGGTGCCCGGCGGCCGGGCAGGCGAACGCGAGCATCCGCCGCGGGTGCGCGGCGCTGAGCAGCCGATGCGATTGCGGTCCACGGCCGTGCAGGTTCACGGCCAGCAGCGGTGCCGGCCCGGGCCACCGGTAGGGGCCGAGCCCGGCGACCGGGATCAGCCGGTCCACATCACCGACGAGCCGGACGAGCGGGGCCAGCCAGCGCGGCGCGGCCAGCGCCAGCACCCGATCCGGAAAGGCGGCGCGCAGCCCGCGCAGGGCCGGCACCGCGGTGACCAGATCGCCGACCCCGAGAGCGCGCAGGGCCAGGATCACGGGTACGAGGACTCGCGGTCGGCGCAGACGACGAGTTCCCGGACCGCGCAGCCGGATGGTTGCCGCAGCGCGAAGAGCACCGCGGCGGCCACGTCGGCCGGGTCGTTGAGTGCGGCCTCCGGGCCCGGCCGGTACCGCTCCTCCCGGTCGTCGAAGAACGCGGTCCGCATGCCGCCCGGGACCAGCAGTGTGACCCCCACGGTCCCGGCGAGTTCCGCCGCCAGCGCCCGGGTGAAGCCGACGACACCGAACTTCGCGGCGCAGTAGGCGGTCGCGTCGCTGACCGCCTTCAGCCCGAGGGTGGAGGCGACGGTGACGATCCGGCCGCCGGCGGGTTCGAGGAAGGGCAGCGCGGCGCGGATCACCGCGGCGGTGCCGAGCAGGTTGACCGTAACCACCCGTTCCCACGTCTGCGCCGGAACATCGGCCAACCGCCCCGGAACATCGACCCCCGCCGCGGTCACCACCCCGTCCAGCCCGCCCGCCAGCTCGGCGACGCGTCGGGTCGCGTCCTCCGCGGCCCGCGTGTCGGCCAGGTCGCAGCCGACGTACGGCACGTCGAGGCTCGGCGGTTGGCGGTCCAGCACGTACGGACGCCCGCCCGCCTTGGCCACCGCCTCGACCACGGCGGCGCCCAGACCGCTGCTTCCGCCGCTGACCAGTACCGCGGCCCCGGCCCCCACGTTCGTCATCGGTCTCCCTTCCGTACGACCGTTCCCTCCGAACGCGCCGCGGCGATCATCCGGGTCGTCGACCGACCGTCCAGGTACGGGACGACCACGGTCTGTCCGCCCCACCGCCGGACCACGCCGGCTTCGGGCAGATCGGGCTCGTCCCCGCCCCCGGTCCCGTAGTCGCCGCCCTTGACCCACACGTCCGGCCGCAACCAAGACAGCACCGCCTCGGGCGTGATCTCATCGAAGATGACCACAGCATCGACGCAGCCGAGAGCGGCCAGCAGCCGGCACCGATCCGCCTGCGGTACCAGGGGACGTCCAGGTCCCTTCAACGCCGCGACGCTGGCGTCGGAGTTGAGGCAGACCACCAGGCAGTCACCGAGCCGCCGGGCCGCCTGCAAGGTCGCCACATGACCGGCGTGCAGCAGGTCGAAGCAGCCGCCGGTGGCCACCACCGTCCCCCCGCCCGCCCGGATCTCCCGCACCAGCGCGGCCGCGGCGGCGGCACCGATCCAGGCCTGGTCGGCCGGGCGTGCGTCGGTCGCGCCGCGGCCGGCGGACCCGGGCCCGAAGACGGCGGACGCGCCACCGCTCACCACGTATGCGCACGCCTGGGCGACCGCCTCCTCCACCGCCTCGGAGACCAGGGCACCTCGGGCCAGGGCTACCGTGGCCGCGGCCGCGAACTGGTCCCCGGCACCGCAGCTGTCCCCGTCGGCCCGCTCGGGCGCCGGCACGACCAGCGGGGTGGCACCGGCGTGACAGAGCAACGCACCGTCGACACCCAAGGTCACCGCCACCGCACCGGCCCGCCACCGCTGCCGCAGCGCCTGCGCGGCCCGGGTGGCACGGCCCAGGCGGGCGCCTTCGTCGGGCGCTCCGGACAGCGCTCGGGTCTCCGCCTCGTTCGGGGTCGCCAGGCGCACGCCGGGCACCGCCGCGGGTCCACGCGGATGCGGATCCCAGACCACCGGCGCGGACGTCGCGGTGAGTACGGCACGCAACGCCGGCATGCGGGCAACCCCGCGTCCGTAGTCACTGACCAGCACCGCGGCTGCGTCGGCGAACAGGTCGAGCACCTCTTCGCTCGGCTCGCCGGGCGCGGCGGCATCCCCACCCCGGTCGAGGCGCAGCAACACCTGGCCGGCGGCGCGCAGTCGGATCTTCTCGGGAGTGGCGGTGTCCAGCGGTAGGGCGTAGACCTGCACACCGGCCGCGGTGAGCAGCTGGCTGAGCCGGGCCCCACCGGCGTCGTCGGCCAGCGCGGTCACCAACGCCACCTCCACCCCCTGCCGCCCGGCCAGCAAGGCCGCCAGCCCGGCACCGCCCGGCCGGTCCACGGCGCTCCGCTCATCGAGCACCGGTGCCGGCGCGTCCGGGCACAGCCGGGTCACCACGCCGTCAACGTCCCGATCCAGCAACGCGTCGCCGACCACGACCACCCGTTCGGTCACGCGCCCACCTCACTGTGCTCGGGGGCGGGGACGCCGGTCGGAGAGACACCGGATGCGCCGAGCACGGTCGGCAGCACGAGGTCGACGTATTCACACAACACATGCACCGAGACCAGGTGCAGTTCCTGCACGACCTGGGTGTCTCGGGACGGCACGGCCAACGCCTCGTCGCTGGCCTCGGCCAGCGGATTGGGCAACTGCCCGGTCAACGCCCAGCAGCGCAACCCCTCCGCCCGGGCGACCCGCGCCGCGGCGAGCAGGTTCTCGCTCTTCCCACTGGTGGACAGCAGTATCAGGATGTCGTTCCGGCGGCCGTGCGCGCGCACCTGGCGGGCGAACACGTCGCCGAACCCGTAGTCGTTGCCGATGGCGGTCAGCGACGACGTCTCGGCGCAGAGCGCGATGGCGGACAGCGGGGTGCGGTCCTCGCGCAGCTTGCCCACGAGTTCCGCGGCCAGATGCTGTGCCTGGGCGGCGCTGCCGCCGTTACCGGCGACCAGCAACCGGCCGCCGTGGCCGAGGTGCCAGGCGAGCTCGGTGCCCCACCGACCGAGCATGCCCGCCGCCTTCTGGTAGGGCAGCAGGGTCGACGCGAGGCCGGCCAGATGCGCGTCCAGCAGCGAGGCGGTCTCCGGCATCAGACCACCGCCCCGGTCGGCTGCCGCTCTCCCACGACCTCGGTGTAGACGGCGTCCAGCGCGGCGGCCGTGCCCGGCCAGGTGTAGTGGCGGCGGACCCGGTCGAGCGCCGCGGTCGCGTACGCGAACCGGCGTACCTCATCGTCGAGCAGCCGTCGGATGGCGGCGCCCAGGACCCGTGGGTCTCGTGCCGGGACCAGATCGCCGGTCCGCCCGTGCACCACCGTGTCCTTCAGACCGCCCACGGCGGCGGCGATCACCGGCACTCCGCAGGCCATCGCCTCCAGCGGGGTGAGCCCGAACGGCTCGTACCAGGGCGCGGCGACGAGGACGTCCGCGGATCGGTACCAGGCGGGCATCTCCTCCTTCGGCACCGCGCCGACCAGTCGGACGCGGTCGGCCACCCGGCAGGACTCGGCGATGGCGCGCAGCCGCCGCGCCTGCGGATCGGCGTCGAGTCCGGCGGCGGGCGGACCGCCCACCACGACGCACTCGGCTTCGGGCACGTGCCGCAGGGCGCGGATCACGTCCTGGAATCCTTTGCGTTCCACCAGCCGACCGACGGTCAGGATGCGCGGCCGGTCGGGGTCCCTCGGCGCGACCGGCCCGATCGGGGCGAACAGCTGCTCGTTGACGCCGGAGGGGACCACGGTCACCCGGGAGCGCGGCACGCCCATGCGGGCGAGCTCCCGCAGCTCATCCCGGCACTGGGCGATCACCCGGTCCACGGTGCGGCCGAGGACGCGCTCGTGGCCGATCCGCCCCGGCGGGCTGGTGTCCGCCGAACCCTGGTGGCGACGCTTCACCGTGCCGAGGGCGTGGTACGTCTGCACCACCGGGACTCCGGTCCGCCGGCTCGCCGCGAGGGCGGCGATGCCGCTCATCCAGAAGTGCGCGTGGGCCACGTCCGGCACCCAGCCGCCCCGGCGCCACTCGGCCGCCAGCCACCGACCGAACTCCTCCATGAACGGCAGCAGCGCGTCCTTCGGGATCGGCTCCGGCGGCCCGGCGGGCACGTGCAGCACCGCGACGCCGCCTGGCATCCGCACCGCGGCAGGCAGGTCCGCCCGATCCCGGCGGGTGTAGACGCGCACGTCGTGCCCGGCCGCGGCCAGCGCCATGCTCAACTCAGCGACGTGGATGTTCTGCCCGCCGGCGTCCTCGCCGCCGAGCAGCGCGAGCGGACTGGCGTGCTCCGAGATCATCGCGATGCGCATAACTCCTCCTCCAGCAGCCGGTCCCAGTCGGCGAGGAACCGGTCCAGGCCGTAGCGGGTGCGGGCCGCCTCGCGGGCCTGGGCCCCGAGCCGGTGGGCCGCCGCGGGTTCGTCGATCAACCACTGGGCGGCGTCCACCAAGGTGTCGACGCGGGTGGACAGGACGCCTGCCGCGGGCGGTACCGCGGCGACCGCCTCCGTCGCGGCGAGCACGACGACCGGCATGCCGATCGCCATGGCTTCGATCAGGCTGAGGCCGAGGGAGGTCCACCGGCACAGATGCAGGTAGACCCGGCGTCGAGCGAGCTCGGTGTGCATTCGGGCCTGTGGCAGGTCGTCGTACGGGGTGATCCGGTCGGCGGAAAGCCCCAGGTGTTCGGGGAGTCCGGCGACCCCCATGCCGAACGCGTCCAGCGGGGCGACCTGGGCGAATCGCGGCATGAGATCGGTGCCGGTGATCCGGCCCCGCCGGACCGGCTCGTTGGTGGCGATCGCCAGCCGCGCCAACTCCCCGGTGTAGCTGGCGGCCGGCGGCACGATGCCGTGCTCGATGACCGTGGTACGGGTGGCGCCGGTGTCCCAGAACAGCTCGTTGAAGTGGGTGACGTGGACGATGGTCAGGTCGTCGCGGTCGGCGAGCGGATGCCGGGTGTTCGGCACGTCGCCCTTCGGGGTGTTGTGCTCGACGAAGATCGCGGGCAGGTCGCGGCCGATGCGACGGCGCAGCCACCGCTCGGCCAGATCGATCTCCTCCGGCCGCTGCAGGATGACCACGTCGACGTCCTGGTCCGCGAGTGCTTCCGCGGTCACCTCCGCCACCGTGTCCGGCCAGGGGTAGGTGCGGGCACGCCCCAAGCCGTAGGGCCCGCGGTCGGCGGTGACCGGGACCAGGTACCGATGCTTGCCGTGCACGAAAGCGGTGGTCCATGCGCCGTGCACATGCCAGAGGAGGATGTTCATCGGCCCGCCTCACCCCGGCCGCTGGACACGGCCGGCCCGGGCCGGTCCCGGGCCGGGCTGTCCCGGGCGGGCGACGGCTGCTGCAGCAATCCGACGGCGGCGACCACCCGGTGCGGGTCGAGCTGAGACAGACACGGGTGGCCGGGCACGGGACAGGTCGCCGCCCGGGTGTGCCGACAGGGCGCGGTCGGGTCCCCGAGCCGTACCGCGGGCACCCGGTACGGCCCCCACTGGCCGAATGAGACGGTCGGGGCGAAGAGGCTGACGACCGGGATGCCGAGCGCGGCCGCCAGGTGCGCCGGACCGCTGTTGCCCACCACGAGACAGCGGGCGCGGGCGAGCAGCGCGGCGAAGGCGGCGAACGACGTCTGCTCGCCGAGGTTGACCGCGTCCTCACCCGCCACCTGAGCGCACAGCTCGCCTTCACCGGGTCCACCGGTCACCACCACCCGATGTCCGGCCTCGGCCAACGCCGTCACGATCTCCGCGCATCGCTTCGGCGGGCAGGCCCGGGCCGACACGGATGAGCCGGGGTGTACCACCACGTACCCCGGCGCATCGGGCAGGACCCCCGGTCGGTCCGGTATCGGACGTAGCCGCAGCGTCGGTTGGTCGGTGGCGGGCAGCACGAACCCGGCCGCCGCCGCCAGGGACAGGGCCCGCTCCGGCTCGGGGATGCCGAGCGGTACACGGTGACGGACGTCGAGCAGCGAGCCGGGATAGTCGTCGCTGATCGCCGCGATCCGGCGGACGCCGGCCATTCTCAACAGGAGCGCGAGCGGCAGCGCCGACTGGTGGAACGAGGTGAACAGCACGGCCTCGTCCGCTCCGACCCGGGCCAGTCGGACCGTCAGTCGCCGAAGGTCTGCGGGGTCGACCGGTTCCGGCCGCGGGTCGATCCACGGCAGCCGCCATTCGATGATCTCGTCGACCCCCGGCAGCAGTTCGGCGGCGTTTCGGCCCCTGGGTCCGCACAGCAGCACCACCCGCTCCGCTCCGGCGGCGATGGCGCGGATGGCCGGCCCGGTCACCAGCACGTCGCCCGCGGAGTCGGGTCGGGCGACGAGGACGCACCGCGGGCGCTCCGGCCGAGCACCCGCCGCGGTGACGAGTCGCTCGCGACGCAGAATCTGGTGCACGGCGTCGGCCAGGTCGCCCGCGACGGTCGCGGCGGCGGCGATCTCGTCGGACCGCGTCGCCGGGGTGGGCACCAGAATGCCGGCCGCGCCGGCGGCGGCGGCCGCGGTCATGTCACGGCCGATGTCGCCGACCACCACGCACCGCGCGGGTACGGTGCCGAGCGCGTGTGCGGCGGCGTACACCAGGCCGGGTCGGGGTTTACGGCAACCGCAACCGGCCACTCCAGCTGGAGCATCGTCGTGCGGGCAGACCTGCCAGGTGTCGAAGGGGCCCAGGAGTTCCTCGACGCGGGCGTTGACCCGGGCGACGTCGTCGGCGGTGATGAGCCCGCGTGCGATCCCGGACTGATTGGTGATCACGCCGAGTCGCAGGCCGGCGGCCCGCAGTCGGTCGAGTGCCTCGCGCGCGCCGTCAACCGGGCGTACCTGGGCCGGGTCGCCGTTGTACGGCACGTCGTGGACGAGGGTGCCGTCGCGGTCGAACAGCACGGCGTCGAACAGGCGTCCCCGCGACCCGGGCATTCCGCCTGTCTCGCACTGGTGCACGTCGACGTGGTCGCTTCGCACGAGCAGGCTGATTCCCGGGTGGAGAAGAGGTAAACCTCAGATTACGGAAATACCGTCCGACCGGTGTTAAAGCCGGTTCAGGGCGGGTAGCAAGCGGCCCGTGACGGTCGTAGAGAGAGTGATCGCCGTACCCCCGCAACGCGTGTTCGCGGTGCTCGCCGACGGCTGGTCCTACAGCGACTGGGTGGTCGGCACGGCACACATCCGGGACGTCGATGACCATTGGCCCGATCCGGGGGCCTGCATCCACCACCAGGCCGGCCCGTGGCCGCTGTCGCTGCAGGACAAGACCAGTGTCCTGGTCTGCGAACCACCGCACCATCTGGTGCTGCTCGCCGAACTGCGGCCGCTCGGTGTGATGACCGTGACCTTCACGCTGACCCCGCTGGGCACCGGCGGCACCCGTGTCACCATGGGCGAGGAGATGACCGGGGGGCTGCTTCGCTGGGCTCGGAACCGGGTCAACCACCTGGTGTTGCACTACCGTAACCGGGAGGCGCTGCGGCGACTCGCCGATCTCGCGATGCGCAGATACCGGGACCCGATGGTCACGTCTGCGGCAGCATCAAGGAACAAAATGGTAAACAAGTGAAGAAGGATGACAGCGGGAGCCCCGCGTCCACGCAATCATCAGCTGACCTTGCCAACCTGAGACCCGCCCCAGTCGGCGAACCGAGGATGCCCGTCATGACCGAACCGGTTGAGCTGCCCTCTCCCTGGCGCGAGTCGCGCCTGACCGTCGTCGTGCCGACCTACAACGAGGTGGGCAACCTTCCGGTGCTCGTCGAGCGACTCCTTGCCCTCCCGCTGCCCGAGCTGCGCGTCCTCATCGCCGACGACGACTCTCCCGACGGCACCGGTGACGTCGCGGACAAACTCGCCATCGAGCACCCGGAACGCGTCCAGGTCGTGCACCGGCCCGGCAAGGAGGGGCTCGGACGGGCGTACGTCGATGGGATGACCCGGGCCCTGGACGCCGGCGCGGACTTCGTGGCGCAGATGGACGCCGACCTGTCGCACCCCCCGGAAGCCCTGCCGGGCATGCTCGGCACCCTGCTCGCCACCCGGGCGGGCGTGGTCATCGGCTCCCGGTACGTACCGGGCGGTGAGCTCGACGAGGCCTGGCCCCTCTACCGGCGGGCGCTGAGCGGCTGGGCCAACTTCTACGTCCACTCGCTGCTGCGGGTGCGGATCCGGGACCTGACCGCCGGTTTCAAGGTCTGGCGGGCCGACGTGTTGCGCGACATCGACCTGAACCGGGTGCAGTCCAACGGGTACAGCTTTCAGGTGGAGATGCACTACCTGGCGTCGCGGCGCGGGCACACCATCATCGAGGTGCCGATCCGGTTCGAGGAACGGCGTGAGGGCGCGTCGAAGATGACCATGGCAACGAAGATCGAGAGTGCGCTGATGCCGTTCCGGCTGCGGGCTCGCCACCGGAACATCGGTCCTCGGGAGGCTGAGGCGTCAGCGGCTCGGCCATCGGTAGATGAGCCGATGAGCGGCCGACACTGACGCCGCATATCCGAGACCGGTCACCGGCCGGTTGCGTGCCAGCGCGGCCCGGGCAGCGTTCGCGCCCGGGCCGCCGTGCACACCCCCGCCCGGGTGGGCCGACGCGCTGGCCAGGAAGAGTCCATCGACCGGGGTGTCGGCCCGACCCAGCCCCGGGGTCGGACGGAAGATCAGCTGCTGATGGACCGCTGACGTGCCGCCGCCGACGGCACCGCCGACCAGGCTCGGATTAGCCGCCTGCAGTTCGGCGGGCCCGGCGACCCGACGGGCGCGTACCAGGTCGGCGAACCCCGGCGCATGCCGCTCCAGCACCGCCTCTACCCGGGCCACCTGCTCGGCGACCTGTGCGGACGGCCAATCGCGGCGGAACGGGAGATGGGTGTACGCCCACAGCGACGCGGTGCCGGCGGGAGAACGGGACGGGTCCGCCACGGTCATCTGGCCGAGCAGGATGAACGGCTCCTCGGGGACGTCGCCGCGGGCCAACGCCGCGGCGTACTCGGTCAGCCCATCGAGGTCCACGCCGAGGTGGACGGTCCCCGCCCCGGCCACCTCCGGGTTACGCCACGGCACCGGCGCGGAGAGCGCCCAGTCGATTTTGATCGTCGAACTGTCCCACTGGAAGTGGGCCAGATCCGCGAGCAGCCGCGGCGGCAGCCACCGCTGGTCCACCAGGTCGAGGTAGAGCGCCGGTGCCGGTACGTCGGCGAGCACCGCCCGGCGGGCCCGCCATAGGCTGCCGTCGGCCGTTTCCACCCCCACCGCGCGTCCGCGCGCGACGAGCACGCGTTCGACGGGGGTATCGCAGACGATCCGCCCACCCCGCCCGGTCAGCCGGGCCACCAACGCGTCGGTGAGCCGCTGCGCGCCGCCGGCCGGCACCGGCCAGCCGATCTGCTGGCCGAGCATGGCGAGCAGCCAACCGTAGACACCGCTGCCGGGGTCCTCGGGGGACAGATCGGTGTGCAGGGCGCAGCCGGCCAGCAGCACGCGCCCGCCCTCGCCGGCGAACAGCTCCGCGCCGAGCCGGCGGACCGGCAGCATGGCGCGACGGGCCAGCCGCAGCGCCGACCCGGTGCCGATCCGACGCAATACCCCGAGCGCGCCGCGGACGGGCGGAAACGGTGTGAGGATCGCCCGCAGCATCGGCTCGGCGACCGAACACCAGTCGCGGTACGCCGCCAGCCACCGCTGGCCGTCTCCGGCCGCGAAGCGGTCCAGTGATTCGGCGGTGCGCTGCGGGTCGCGGTTGAGTACCACGGCTCGATCGTCGGGGAGCAGGTGGGCCAGGACGTCGGGCGAGTGGCACCAGGACAGACCGTGGTCGGCGAGGTCCAACGCGGTCAGCACCGGCGAGGCGTAGCCGAGCGGGTAGAAGGCGCTGAACAGGTCGTTCACATATCCGGGCGCGGTCACCTCGGCCGACTTGACCGCCCCGCCGGGCCGGTCGGTCGCTTCCAGCACGAGCACATCCCAGCCGACATCGGCGAGCAGATTCGCGGCGACCAGGCCGTTGTGCCCCGCCCCGACAACGATCGCGTCCGCCCCGTCCACCGGCATCACCGTCGCGCCCTACCCCGAACCGGCCGGTCGGAAACCCCGCCCCTTGTTTCGGGTCCGTCCCGTCCCGCGCCCTCCCCCGGCGCACGGCGCGCGGCCGGGCAGGCCGACCCGGGCCGCTTTCGACGACGGATTAGCGACCGCGGCACGGGGAATGGCACCGCGGGCACAGACAGCAGGGGGTAGGGATGCAGATCGGATACAAGCTGTCGGCGGAGGGATTCGGCCCGGAGGAACTGATCCGCCAGGCGGTTCGTGCCGAGCAGGCCGGCTTCGACTTCGTGGAGATCAGCGACCACTTCCATCCGTGGCTGGACAGTCAGGGCCACTCTCCGTTCACCTGGTCGGTGCTCGGCGCCATCGCCTCCCGCACCCGCACCATCGAACTCGGCACCGGGGTCACCTGCCCGAGCATGCGTTATCACCCCGCGATCATCGCTCAGGCGGCGGCGACGATGGGGGTCCTCTCCGGTGGCCGATTCTTCCTCGGCGTCGGCGCGGGGGAACGGCTCAACGAGCACATCACCGGGCAGGGCTTTCCCAACGCCACCACGCGCCAGCAACTGCTACGCGAGGCCGTGGAGATCATCCGGCTGCTCTGGTCCGGCGGCTACCACTCCTATGAGGGCGCCTACCTGCAACTCGAGGACGCCCGGGTATTCGACCTACCGGAGCAGCCGCCGCTGATCGTGGTGGCCGTGGGAGGGCCCGCCGCCGCCCGACTCGCCGCCGAGCTGGGCGACGGCATCATCGCCACCGAGCCGAAGGCGAGACTCGTCGACGCCTACCGCGAGGCGGGCGGGACCGGCCCGCGGTACTGCGAGGTGGGCATCTCCTGGGCGCGCGACGAGCAGCAGGCCATCCGGGCGGCTCTGGACACCAGCCGCTGGGCGGTGACCGGCTGGAAGGTCATGAGCGAACTCCCGAACCCCACGAACTTCGCCGCCGCGACCAGATGGGTGGACGAGGACGACATCCGCCGGCAGTTCACGGTCGGCCCCGATCCGGAGGTCCACCTCACCGGGATACAGCGGTACATCGACGCCGGGTTCGACCGGATCGTGCTGCAGAACACCGGGCCCGACCCGGACGGCTTCTTCGACTTCTTCGAGCGGGATCTCGCCGACCGGATCCGCGCGCTGGCCCGCCAGCCGGTGCCCGCCTGATCGCCGGCCGGGTCTGCCGCCGGGTTTGCCGTCCGGTGCCCGGGGCATGTAGCCGGTCATGTACGACGTGAGCCAGCTGATCGGCGGCACCTGGATCGCGGACGGCGAAGCCGGTCACCTGAACGTGGTGAGTCCAGCGGACGGCGCACCGGTGACCCGCTTCCCGATCGCCGCCGAGGCGACGGTGGCCGCCGCGGTCAAGGCCGCCCGGGACGCCGCCGGCGAATGGGCTCGGATGCCGGCGGCCGAGCGCGGGGCCTGCCTGCACCGGGCCGCCGACGCGGTAGCGTCGGCGGCCGAGGAGCTGGCCGTGGCGCAGCATCGGGAGATGGGTCGGACGCTGCCCGCTGCGCGGGCCGCCGTCGCCGCCGCGGTGGCGACACTGCGCCAGTACGCGGAGCTGGGTCCGGTGCACCGAGGCCGGTCGTTGGCCGGCGACTGGAACGCGGTCGACTTCATGACCTGGGAGCCCCGCGGCGTGGTCGCGGCGATAACCCCCTGGAACGACCCGGTCGCCGTCTCCTGCAACCTGCTGGGCGCCGCACTGGCCGCGGGGAACACGGTGGTCTACAAGCCCAGCGAACGCACCCCGGCGACGGGCTGGCTGCTCACCCGACTGTTCGCCGAGCACCTCCCCGCGGGGGTGCTGTCCCTGGTGACCGGTGCCGGCGGAGTCGGCGCGACGCTGGCCGGGGAGCAGGTCGACGTGGTCGCGCACGTCGGCTCCACCGCAACCGGTCGATCTATCGCCGCCGCCTGCGCCCACACCGGGGCGAAGGCGCTGCTGGAGAACGGCGGCAACGACCCGCTCATCGTCGACGCGGGGGTCGACCCCGACTGGGCGGCCGGGCAGGCAGCCCTGGGCACCTTCGTCAACTCGGGGCAGTTGTGCACCTCCGTCGAGCGGATCTACGTGCACCGGTCGATCGCGGCCGCGTTCGTCGACCGCCTGGTCGCGCGGTGCCGCGAGCTGCGGCTGGAACCCGGCCACGACGAGCCGGTCGAGTGGGCGCCGTTGGTCGACGTGCGACACCGAGCGCAGGTGCACGCTCAGGTGTGCGCTGCGGTCGAGGACGGGGCCCGGCTGCTGTGCGGCGGAGAGATCCCGGAGGGACCGGGTGCCTTCTATCCGCCGACGGTGCTGGTCGACTGCACAGACGACATGGCGGTGCTGCGGGAGGAGACATTCGGCCCGGTGGCACCGGTGATGGTGGTCGAATCGTTCGAGGAGGCACTGTCGCGGGCGGCCCGCTCTGATTACGGCCTGGCCGCCACCGTGCTCACCTCGTCGATGACGAACGCGCAACGGGCGCTGCGGGACCTTCCGGTCGGCACGGTGAAGATCAACGACGTCTTCGGGGGCGCCCCCGGCGGGGCGGCGCACCCGCGCCGCGGCAGCGGTCAGGGCATCGGGTACGGCCCGGAGCTGCTCGACGAGATGTCCGTGACCAAGGTGGTACACATCGCCGGGCCGGGCGGGACGGCGTCGGGCTGGTGACCGTCGTCGCCGGCACCAGGTTTATCCGCCCCGCGCTCGGGAAGCGCGTTCGGCATGGATCGGGGCAGCAGCAGACGCAGTCCGCGACTGGACGAGCAGATGAGCCGGGAGACCAGCGGGCACGTGCAGGGCACGGCCGGTTCCCGGGCCGAGGAATGGCACATGCCGGAGCCCGCCGGCGAGGACCAGCCGGAGGCTCGGGCGGTCCCGGGGTACGCGGCCGGAGAAGGGCGAGCGGGGGCGCCGGCGGGGATGAGTCCGACCGATGTCGAGCAACGCAGTCGGCTCGCCAAGTACCTGAGTCTGGCGGCGCTGCCGGGAGACCGGGAGGCGCTGCGGCGCAACGCCGAGGAGAACAACGCCCCCTCCGACGTTCTCGCCGAACTCGACCGGCTGCCCTCCGGCGCCGAGTTCCGCAACGTCGCCGAGGTGTGGGCCGCGCTCGGCCACAGCAACGAGACCAAGCGGTCGTGACGGCGCGGGCCCGCTCGGCAACGGTTTCCGACACGGGCGAGGGGTTTGGTGATGGGTACGGTCATCGAGTACGTGGATGTCGCTGTGCCGATCCGCACGGCCTACAACCAGTGGACCCAGTTCGAGGACTTCCCGCAGTTCATGGCGGGTGTCACGGAGGTCCGCCAACTCTCGGACACGATGACCCGCTGGCGGACCGAGATCGGCGGCGTGACCCGCGAGTTCGATGCCCGGATCACCGAGCAGATCCCGGACGAGCGGGTGGCGTGGCGCGCGATCGACGGGGTGCGGCAGGCCGGGGTGGTGACCTTTCACCGACTCGACGAGAACCACACCCGGGTCACCGCGCAGTTGGAGTTCGAGCCGCACGGGGTCGCCGAGCAGGCGGCGGACCGGCTCGGCGTCGTCAACCAGCGCGTCAAGGCCGACTTGAGAAGGTTCAAGAGCTTCATCGAGGGTCGCGGCGTCGAGACCGGGGCGTGGCGGGGCGAGGTGCCGCGTCCGCAACCCTAGCCGCGCCGGGTTCCGCCGCCTCCACCGCCTCGCCGTTTGGCCCTGGCGGGCCGGGGTATCCACTGGCATGACCGACTACGACGGTGTCTGGCGGGACGAACGGCGGCTGCCTCTGCGGGACCTGGAACGGGCGGTGTCGTCGCCCGCCTTGGACGGACAGCTGGATGAGGTCACCGACAACGACGCCGGCGAAGAGGCGGCATTCGGACGGGGGCCGGAGGCGGCCACCTACGACCCGTACGCCACCGACCCGCAGCGGCCGTACCGGCCCTCCACCACGGGGCGCAACGGCCCGCACTGACGAAGTGCGAACAGCCGCGATGCGGCGCGTGACGACCGGACGGCGCCGGGCGGTACCACCGGCCGACCGGGGAAAATATCATCATCAGGGTCGGCGCGAGGAGCGCCGACCCTTGCGGTTGCTGGTGCCGCGACTCGGGTCGAGACGCTCGGGGCCGCTCGATCTGCGGCGCACATCACGTCGCTGACCGGGCCGGATTCGTCCATTCGGATGACGGCAAGCGTCGCCCGCAGCGGCAGAATTTCTGGGTGCATCGGGCTCCTGGCTTCCTCACCGCGCGACAGCGCCGACTGGCTTGGCTCGGCTTCCTCCTGGCCGCGCTGAACGCGCCGGTCGCCGCACGACTGGTCGCCGACGCGTCGTGGCTGTTCAGTCTCTGCGTGGCACTGCTGGTGGCGACGGCGCTCCTCGCCGACGACGCGACGCGCCGTCGGACCTCCCGCGGGGACGGTGGTACGACGAGATGAGCGGCATCGGTGGGACAGCTGCTCGCCCGTCGGCCCGTGCCGTGCTGGCCGCACTGATGACGTCGGTCGGGGTCACCGGGCTGACCGCTGCCGCACGGGATGCCGGCCTGCTGGCCCTGGTCGACCAGCATGTGGCCGCGGTGCGGGAGAGCCTTTCCCGGACCGCCGATCAGCCGGTGCCGGACTGGTTGGAGCAACTTCGGCAGGAGCCGCCTCCGGTGAGCGCCGCCGCCCTGGCCGGCTACGCCGAAGGGGTCCGCGACGCGGCGCTGGAGTACGGCTGGCAGCCGCCGCCCGGCCCGGTCGACTGGTCCGACGCCGATTGGGTGCTGGTGCGACTCGTGGCCGTGTGCGCCCTGGCCCGAGAGGCGGGCATCGTCCGCTAGCGGCGGGTATTCCCGGGCAGTGCGGGGCACCCGACCGTGCACCGGCCGGGTACCCGCCGCCCACCGCCCGTCACCGCCCCTCGCGGGGGTTCACCCGCTGCGTCTGCGCCGCGCCCGGTGCACCCGCCGCCTGCGGCTGGGCCGGCTGGGGTTGTTCGGCCATCTGCCGCTGCACATCGCTGCGACCACGGGCCTGGGCCTGCTCCCGGACCGCCTGCGATTCCCGTGCCGCCCGCTGCAGCCAGCCCTCCCACCGGTCTTGCATCGGACGCACCAGGCCACCACCGACACCGATGATGAGGATGCCGGCCACGGTGGCCAGGAAGGCGACCAGGACCGGGGTGGTCACCGTGGTGGCGATGCCGACCTGGTTCAGCGCGGCGATCACGCCGAGGGCCACGATGAAGACCGCGGCGGCGTTCGCCAACACTCGGCCGTAGGACAGACCGCCGAGTGTGCCGCTGACGAGATCCCGTACGGCGTTGGCGATCGCCGCGGCGACGATCACGATCACGATCGCCACGAACGCCTGCGGCAGCCAGGCGATGACCGCGTTGATCAGGTCGCTGATCGGGTTGGGTCCCCAGATGCCGAAGGCGAGTTGCAGGGTGAACAGCAGTACCGCGTAGTACGCCAGCTTCGCGAGGATGTCGCTCGCGTCGTACTTCGTCCGCTGCAGCGCACGACCGACCCCGCTCCGATCGATCAGCCGGTCGAAGCCCACGCGTTCAAGCGCGCTGTCGACGATTCTGAGTACGGCGCGGGCGACCAGCCAACCGATGATCAGGATGGCCACGAACGCGATGGCTGTCGGAATGACGATCAGCACCGATCTCCACATGTCGGCGACCGCGTCGCCGATGTCGACCTGCCGAACTGCCAGGCTGTCGGACATTTATCCCTCCCGTGTCGCCTGCGAGCTATGCCGCCGACGGGCATACCCGCGCGACCTGCCCCGAACCACCACCGCGCGAGGGATTTTCCCGACAGCCGTGACTTCGGGGCACAAACCGGCCGCCCTCACCCCACGTGATCCCGGCCGTTTCAGATCCGAACCAGCGCTACCTTTAAGAGGTGCACCCGGCGCGCGAGCACTGCTCGGACCCCGCCGAGGTCGCCGGTCTGACCGTGGCCGGCCTACTACTCGACGAGGGTCTTCGGGCGGTGGGCGCCGCCTGTCTCGACTCGATGGGGGGAACCCGGAATGCCGGCGGTGACCGTACCCGATGTGTTGATCCTGCCCCGCCTGCGAGAGTTCGACCCGGCGGTCGTCCGCTATCGGCCGGTCCGGCGGCTGGTCACCGCACCCCAGGGGTACGAGGGCGAGGGGTTTCCGGTCCGGCGCGCTTTCGCCGGTGTCCCGCTGCACGAGCTCGACCCGTTCCTGCACCTGGACCAGATGGGTGAGGTGGAGTATGCCCCGGGCGAAGCCAAGGGCACCCCGTGGCATCCGCACCGGGGTTTCGAGACCGTGACGTACATGATCGACGGCATCTTCGAGCACCAGGATTCCCACGGCGGCGGCGGCACCATCACCGACGGGGACACCCAGTGGATGACCGCGGGCGCCGGCATCCTGCACATCGAGGCACCGCCGGAGCACCTGGTGGTGAGCGGCGGCCTGTTCCACGGCCTGCAGCTGTGGGTCAACCTGCCCCGGGCGGCGAAGATGAAGCCACCCCGGTATCAGGACATCCGGGGCAAGGAGGCCGCACTGCTCACCACGCCCGACGGCGGGGCGCTGATCCGCGTCATCGCGGGTGAGATCGACGGGCATAGCGGCCCCGGCACAACGCATACGCCGATCACCCTCGCGCACGTCACCGTGCAGCCCGGGGCACAGGTCGATCTGCCGTGGCGGGCCGACTTCAACGCGCTGCTCTACGTGCTCAACGGACGGGGCACGGTCGGCCTCGACCGGCACCCCGTTGAGACCGGCCGGCTCGTCGTGCACGGCCCCGGTGACGTCATTCGCTTCACCGCGGACGTGCGGCAGGAATCCCGCGACAGGGCGCTCGACGTGTATCTCATGGGCGGGCAGCCCATCCGCGAGCCGGTCGCCAAGTACGGGCCGTTCGTGATGAACACCCGCGCGGAGCTCGTACAGGCGTTCGAGGACTACCAGGCCGGACGCATGGGGGTGGTCCCGGCCGAACGCGTCCCCCACGCCGGCGACGGGCCGGCCACCGTGCCGACCGTGTGAGGGATCTGCGACCGAGCGGGCGGCGGCTGTCAACCGGCGACCAGAAAGATCGCCGTGACCCCGAGGAGCACCATGACCAGCAGGGCGATCAACGCGCCCCGCTCGCCGTCCAGCGTCTGACCCGAGTACGCCTGCCGTCTGTCGCGGGCGGTGGTCACGGTGCCCTCCCCGGTGCACGTCAACTTCGCCGCCCGGATTCCCGAACCGTGGTGGGAGAAACACCGGTTCGTGCCGCATCGATCAAGGTAAGAGCACGAGAAGATTGTCGGGACGACCTGATCACCCGATTCACCAGAATTATCCATCGGATGTTCGGCTAGATTTCCTTGCACCATTCGGGCTAAGGTGGTGCACCTGACCGACCACCGGCCGACAGCGCGACTGCCGCTCATGGACGATGTGCAGGGAGGCACCTTGACCGCGACAACCATCGCGCAGCCGACGGTCGACACCCTGGACACGACCACCGACCTCGCCTCCGAACTGTTGCAGGACCTGGTCGGAATGCCCGTCGGCCACCCCGACCGAGCGGCACTGCGCGAGCAAGTGATCGAAGCATGGCTGCCGTTGGCCAACCACCTCGCCCGCCGCTACAGCGGTCGCGGGGAGTCCCCCGACGACCTGGCCCAGACCGCCGCGGTCGGGCTGATCAAGGCGATCGACAAGTTCGACCCGACGCGGGGGATGGACTTCGTCCGGTACGCGATCCCCACGATCGTCGGCGAACTCAAGCGGCACTTCCGCGACCGCACCTGGGATGTACGAGTACCGCGCCGGCTGCAGGAGCTGCGGCTGCGCATCGCTGAGGCGAACGGCACGCTGCTGCAGACGCTGGGGCGGTCGCCGACGGTGACCGACGTGGCCACCTATCTCGGCGTATCCGAGGAGGACGTGATCGAGGGCCTGGAAGGGGCGCTCGCCTACAACACCGTGTCGTTGTCCGCCCCCGCCGACGGCGACGACGGTACCGAACTGGGCGACATGATCGGCGTCGATGACGCGCAGTACGAGCAGGCCGAGCTACGCGTGGCGCTCGGGCCGGCGCTGGCCGGCCTGGACCAGCGCGAGCAGCGCATCCTCCACCTGCGCTTCTACCACGGGCTGACGCAGTCACAGATCGCCGCGCAGATCGGCGTATCCCAGATGCACGTCTCCCGCCTGCTGGCCCGGGCCCTCGGAAAGCTACGCAGGCGACTCGCCGACGCGTACTGAATCGTCGCAATCGCGAAGGTCAATCATCCCAGGCCGCAACCGTGAACGGGCGGAAGACGTGGCCGACCAGGGGGCGCCAGAACGGGCACGAATCCGGCGTCCGGCCGTCGAGGAACACGGCCAGTGCACGCTGAAACTCCGCCGAGTAAGGCAGATTCGGGTGGATCACCGGGACCGGACACAAATCGCTCGCCGTACGCAGGGCCGGGCCGTCCGGCATCAACGGCAGATCGAACACGCTCGGCACAGCGAGCGCCCGGATGTCCTCCGGCAACGGATGAGCCAGCGTTTCCTCGACCGCGTACGGATCGGCCAACCACTCCCGCCCGAGCGGGCTGTCGGGGGTGAACGCGGAGGTGCCGCCGGGACGCGCGCCCCGTGACACCAAGGCGGTGACGGTCGCGGCGACCCGGCTGCGCCCCTGCTCTCCCTGAGGCGGGTAGGGCACCGGGTTGTCCGGGAAGGGACCGACCAGCACCAGCACCGCGACGTTGGGCAGCCGGCGTCGCACCGCCGCCTGCCAGGTCACCCACACGCCTTGGGAGTGGGTCACCAGCACGACCGGCGGCGGCATGTCGGCGAGCTGCGCTTCCAGGAAGTCGATCAGTTGCGCGGTAGGCCGCAACGTGTCCCGCGCCTGGTACGGCGCGCCCGTGGTGATCGGACAGAGCGCTCTCCCCCGCGGCTGGCCGTCGCCGGGGCCCGCATAGGAGAAGTACCGGGTCTGCGCACAGGTGTAGCCGAGGTTGTGCGGGTCTAGCTCCAGCATCGCGCCGCTGCCCGAGGAGGAGTCGACCCCCGACATGAGCAGCAGTGAGCCGGCGCGGGGAGCGTCCGGCTCCGGGGCCCGCGGCGGCCCGGCAGGCCCGACGGCGACGATCACGACCAGCGCGGCGGCCAGGACGGCCCCGCCGGCGGCCAGCGTCCGCCGAAGCGCACGCAGCCCCGGATCCGCCCGTAGGGCACGGGCGGCGACCAGCGTCAGCCCGGCCGATGCGGGCACGAACAGCACGGTGCCGAGCGCCCCCGCCCAGTCGGCCAACGCGCCGAGCCCGGCGAGCACCACCAGATACGCCCCGACCGTCCCCGACCGCTGACCGTGGCGGAAGGCATCCGCGAAGCCGCGTGCCAGCCGTGGCGGCGCGGCCCACACGGCCGGTGCGGCGAGCACCACGACGACGACGGTGGCGAGCAGGCCGATCCAGAACAACCCGAAGTAGAGGGTCGCCTTGCTCGCGAGAAGCAGACCGGCGGCGACCGCCGCCGGACCCAACATGATCAGGTAATACCGGGCGGCGTAGGCGAGCGACTGCCGGCTCGGCCCACCGAGCAGGAAAGCCAAGACGGTCACGCGTACCGCGAGGGAGACCAGTACGCCGGCCAGAAAGGCCGGGTAGCTCGGTGCCTCCACCATCAGGATCCGCAGATCGGTGATCAGATCCAGCGGCGGAAGCGCGACCAGATGCCCGAGACCGGGCCAGCGGGGCAGCACCCCGACCGCGAAGAGCAGGACGACCACAGTCGCGAACACCACCAAGGCCCCCGGCCGGACCGGTCCGAACCGACGTCGCCCGACCGCCCCGCCCCACACGCCGCCCGGCGTTCCCCACGACGGACGGCCGAAACCAGGCGGCGGCCCGGCACGACCGGCCGCCGCGGGCGTTCTCCGCCCGGGGACGGGTAACCGGCGCCGTGGCCACCACCGCGACCCGCTGGGGTCTTCGGATGCTCGCCCTGGCCGCCGGCGCCGTGCCGGCGTTGGCCTACCCGGCGGTGGGTGCCTGGTGGCTGGCCTGGGTGGGGCTCGTCCCGACCCTGCTCCTGCTCGCCAGGGCGGGCTCATACCGAGAGGCGGTATGGCGCAGTTGGCTGGCGGCGGTCGGCTTCTTCGTGGTGGTCAACCATTGGGTGTTGATCCAACTCGGCGTGTTCGCCATCCCGGCCGGCCTGCTCGCCGGGCTGGTCTGGATACCGGTCGGGCTGACGGCCCACGGGCTTCTCCGCCGACCGACCGCCGCCCGGGTACTGTTGGCCACCCTGATCGTGCCGTCGGTCTGGGTCACCATCGAGGTACTGCGCTCCTGGCAGCATCTGGGCGGGGCCTGGGCGCTGCTGGGAAACAGTCAGTGGACCAGACGGTCGGCGCTGGCGGTCGCCGCCCTGGGCGGAGTGTGGCTGCTCAGCTTCCTGCTGGTCGCGGTCAACGTCGCCCTCGCCGCCGTGCTGCTGCGCGCCGCGCCGAACCGCGCCCGCCTGGTCGGGGCCGCAGCCGCCGTGCTCCTCGCGGGGGGCAACCTCGCCTGGGGAGCGCTTCGCCCCGAGCCCGCCGGTGTCGGACGGCTGCGGGTGGCCGGGGTCCAGCCGGGTGTGATCCACGACGAGCAGGAGCGCATCGAGGCCCACCTGCGGCTCACCCGCGAGCTCGCCGGGCGCGCCGATGTGATCGTCTGGGGGCAGAGCAGCGTGGCCGTCGATCCGAAGCAGGACCAAGAACTCGACGGACGGTTGCGGGAGGCTGCCCGGGAGACCGGCGCTGACCTGTTGATCAACGTGGACGCCGGCGCACCGGGCGAGATCACCAAGTCGACGTACCACTACACGGGGGAAGGGCTGATCGACGTCTACGACAAGCAGCGGCTCGTGCCGTTCGGAGAGTACATCCCGCTACGGCCGATACTCGGCTGGATCGCCGATCTCACCCCGGCGGCCGACACCGACCGAGAGGTCGGCGACGAGCTGACCGTCTTCGACCTCGACGGCGTTCCGGCCGGCGTGATCATCTCCTACGAGTCCACCTTCCCCGACATGCGCCGCGAACTGGTCCGGACGGGTGCGCGGGTGACCGTGGTACAGGGCTCGCTCACCACCTTCCAGAACACCTGGGCACATGCTCAGCAGGCCAGCGTGGAGGCGATCCGGGCGGTGGAATCCGGACGGCCGGCGGTACTCGTGCAGATGAGCGGCACCTCGACGGCGTTCGACGCCGACGGGCGGCGGCTCGCTTGGATCCCACCGGAGCATCGGGGCACCTTCGTGGTGGACGTACCGCTGGCCGCCGCCGACACGCCGTACGTGCGGCTGGGCGACTGGGTGCCGCTCCTGGCCGGGACGGTCACCGGGGGGACGCTGCTGGTCGCCGTCGCCCGACGGCTGCGGCTCCGACCGGTCCGCCGGAATGGCCGGTGAGGCCGGGTCCGACCATGTCCGCCGGACCCGACACCACGACAACCGGTCTCCGCCTAGCGCGCACCCGGACCACCCCTGACATCCGACCGTAGTCGGATCGCCGGTTCCCGGGGCCGGTTCACTCAGCTCGGTTCGGATCAACCGCCGTCCGGCGCGCGCCACATCGGCCAGAACGGCGTGCCGTCCGGCAGCCGGAACGGCTCCCGTGCACGGTAGCCGTGGCGGAGATAGAGGTCTCGGCTTTGCTCCGAACTCGCCTCCAGGTAGGCGGGGACGCCCCGCTCGTCGAGCCAGGCGTGGTAGTGCCGCAGCAGCGCGCTGCCCAGCCCGCTGCCCTGACGGTCGGGCATGACGGCCAGGAACGCCAGGTGGTGGTGCGGCTCGGCGGGATGGTTCGCGTCGAACAGCTCGTCGAGCACCCGGAAACGGTCGCTCCATTCGCCGCACGCCGCCACCAGCCGGTCGTCGTAGTCGGCGGGCGGCGGCAACTCGTCCCCGTCGCGAGGGAGCCAGACGGCTACCCCAGAACGGTCCTCGACGACCTCCACCGTGCCATGTTCGAACGCGTAGTCGACGAAGATGCGGAAGTTCCCGGCGAGCACCCGACGCCGCTGCTCGGGTTCGGGAACCAACCAGGTGACCGGCGGCAGGGGCTCGAACGCCGTAGCGATCAGCTCCGCGATCGTCGCCGCCTCACTGGGATCGGCCTTGTCGATACGAACCGTCCGCGGCGCGATCATCGTCCGACCTCCGCCTTCTCCTCCTGCGCTACGCGCGGGCCGGGCACGTCGCCGCCCGTCCGAGCCGTGACGCTTTCCGGTCCCAGTCCGATCGCGGCGTACACGTCCGGTCGCGTCCGGTGCAACACCAGCGCCCACACCACGCCCAGCGCCGCAGCGACCAGGTACACCACCGGCACGATCCAACGCAACGGGTGATCCGGCTCGACGCCGAGCAGGGTCGCGATGTTCATCAGCGCCAGCGTGGCGATGACGAGCAGTATCGCGGCTGCCGACATCGGGGCGATCTGGCGGCGCCACAGACTCTCGCCGGAGGGCCGGCGGGCGAAGAACAGGACGACCGCGATCGCGGTCACCGTGATCAGCAGCAGCACTCCCAGCCCGCCGCCGGTGCCGGCCCAGTAGAACAGCTGAACCACCGGATCCCATCCGGCCCAGGCGTACAGGACGATCACGAACAGCCCGAACGCGCTTTGCGTAACGGAACCGACCCAGGGGGCGCCGCTGCGAGCGGAGGTCCGGCCGAGGGCCGCGGGCAGCACCCGCTCCCGTCCGAGTGCGAACGCGTACCGGGCGGTGGTGTTGTGGAACGAGATCATCGCGGCGATCACCGAGGTGAGGAAGAGTGCGTGGCCGATGTGGACGACGGTGCTGCCCAGATGCGCCCCGGCCAGATTGAAGATGAGTTCGGTGCTCTGCTCGGCGGACGCGGCGACGATCCGATCCGGGCCGGTGGCCACGCTCATCGCCCAGCCGGACAGCGCGTACACGCACATGACGATGGCGACCGACAGGTAGGTGGCCAGCGGAACCGTCCGGCGGGGATCCTTGCTCTCCTCACTGAAGACGACCGCGGACTCGAAGCCCACGAACCCGAGTACGGCCAACACGAGGAGCGCACCGATCCCGGGGACGAACAGGTTGCCCGGCGAGAGCGTGTCGAAGGTGAGCCGCCCGTCGGCCGGGTTGAGCAGTTCGACGACGTCGAAGAGCAGAATGATGGCGACCTCGGCGACCAGGAGCACCGCCAGAACGCCGCCGTTGACATCGACGCGGAGTACGCCGAGCATCGCCACGAGCGCCCAGGTGATCAGCGCGACCACCCACCACTGCAGCTCGAGCCCGAACCACTGCTCGAGGACCGGCTGCGCGGCCGCTCCGATCACCCCGTACAGGCCGACCTGCAGGGCGTTGTAGGCGCACAGGGCGATCCAGGCTGCCGCCACCCCGGCGGGACGTCCGATGCCGCGACTGATGTAGGCGTAGAACGCTCCGGCGTTCGCCATGTGCCGTGCCATCGTGACGTAGCCGACCGAGAAGAGCATGAGCACCGCGCCCACCACCAGGAACGCCAGGGGGATTCCGATGATCCCGGTGGCGGCGTATCCGGTCGTCATCACGCCCGCGACGACGGTCAGCGGCGTGGCGGCCGACAGCACGAAGAAGATCACCGACGGTACGCCGAGCCGATCTCGGGCCAGGGCCATCGAGACGTTGCTGGGCCGTGGGACGGTAGAGGTGTCGGACACGAAGATCCTCCGAGGGGTGGGACGGTTCGTTGGTTGAATGGCGCTTATCGGGGTGTCAGCGCGACCGCGACGGTGGCCTCGGTCTGTGTGATCAACTCGATCAGTGGAGGCGGTAGCGTCGCCAGGAGCCGGCGAACCTCCTCGCCGGATCGAGACAGCACCGCCCGGCTCAGACCGGTCGCCTCGATGAGACCGAGCAGCACCGTGTCGGAGAGGTTCATCGCCTCGCCTCGGTCGAGCAGGGCACGCAGCCGGGCCGTCGGCCAGGCGGCGTCGTTGATGTCGATGGGCACATAGGTGGTCGTGGTGGCCAGCAGACGCCGTGTGGATTGCCGGCGCACCACCCCTGCCCGGGCGAGCCGCTCGCCGACCGACTCATGTGCGCTCCGGCCCAGGTATTCCAGCCACACTCGCACGTCCCGATGTTCCGGTTCGCCGATCAACTGATCGAGCACAGTGTGGGCGAGGGCGTCGGCGGGCGGGCGGCGATCCTGCACGGACAACGCTCCACCGTGCACGGTGATCCGGTTGGCGAGGACGAGTTCCGCGAGTAGCGCCGCGGCGAGCCCCATGCCGGCGATTTTTGGACGCAGCTTCGGTTTGCCGGTCATCTCGTCATGCGCCAGCAGGAAGAACTCATCGGCGAGTAGCACTGGATACCTCGGTGCCGTAACGGTGGCGCGACTGAACGTGTCAATGGCGTTGTGAAGCATGCCGGTCTGGATCAAGTCACGCAATACCCGGTGACCGCCCGGTCACCGGCCGGAAGATCGAACTGGCCGATATGGACTGCTCACACAGCGTTGGTCTATTCGGATGTGATGTCCGCCACAATCGCCGAGATGTTGTCCGGCCCACCACCCCGCAGCGCGAGCTCCACCAGGCGGTGCGCGCAATCCTGTCGGCCCTGCTCCGCAAGCAGCGTCTCGGTCAACGATCTCGCGTCCACCACGTTGGACAGGCCGTCACTGCACAACAGCCAACGATCGCCGGCACGGGGCTCGAACGTGGTGAAGAAAGGGGACACCGGGCCGCCCTGCAGCGCCTGGGTGACCACCGCCCGCCGCGGGTGCACGGCGGCCTCCGCCGCGCTTATCGCACCCTGTTCCACGAGCAACTGAACCAGCGTGTCGTCTCGGGTCACCTGCTCGAGGACGCCATCGCGCAGCAGATAGGCGCGTGAGTCCCCGATGTGCACCAGCGCGAGCGTACGGCCCGTGTGCGAACACAGCAACGCGGTCAAGGTGGTGCCCATGCCATCGCGGCTCGGGTCCTCGTCGACCGCCTCGCGAATGCGTGCGGTCGCCGCCTCCACCGCCCCGCGAAGCGTCGGGACCAACTCTTCGTCAGACCGAGCGACGTCGGCGGTGACCATCGCCGCCATGGCCAGACCGCTGGCCAGGTCCCCCGCAGCCATCCCGCCCATGCCGTCGGCCACCGCCACCAGCCAGCGGCCGACGTGCACCGCATCCTGGTTCCCGCTCCGGATCAGACCGGGATGAGTCACCGCCGCGGCGTGCAACTGCAGGGTCATGAGCGCAAGCCTGCCACCGGAACGACCGTCATCACCAGCGCTTCCCGAGCTACTCGTTGTGCCGGGCCGGTCCCTCCGGCCCAGAGCCGGCGTCGTCCGCCCACACCGTCTTGACGTTGCAGAACTCTCGAATGCCGTGTGCGGCCAACTCACGGCCGTAGCCGGAGTTCTTGACCCCGCCGAACGGCAGGGTGGGAAACGAGGTGGTCATCCCGTTGATGAACACGTTGCCCGCGTCCAGGTCGGCGACGAACTGCTCCTGCTCCACCGGATCGTCGGTCCACGCGTTGGCGCCCAACCCGAAGGCTGTGCCGTTCGCGAGCCGGACCGCATCGCGGTAGGACGTCACGCGGTAGACGGCGGCGACCGGCCCGAACACCTCCTCCGACCAGATCCGCATCGCCGGTGTCAGGTCGGTGACCACCGTGGGCGGGTACCACCACCCGGCACCGGGCGGGCGCCGCCCACCGCAGCGCAGCCGGGCCCCTTTCGCCACCGCGTCGCTCACCTGCTGGTCGACGACGTCGCGGCCGCGTTCGGTCGCCAACGGTCCCACGTCGTTACCCTCGTCCATCGGATCCCCGACCCGTAGTGCGGACATCTGCGCGACGAACGCCTCGACGAACTCCTCATAGACGTCGGCGTGCACGATGAACCGTTTCGCCGCGATGCAGGACTGACCGTTGTTCTGACACCGGGAGGTGGTGGCCACCCGGGCTGCCCGGACGATGTCCGCGGAGGGCATCACCACGAACGGATCGCTGCCGCCGAGCTCGAGCACGGTCTTCTTGATCTCGCGGCCGGCGACCTCGGCGATCGACCGACCCGCCCCCTCGCTGCCGGTCAGGGTCACCGCCCGCACCCGCGGATCCGACACGATTCCCGGTACCGCCCTCGAGCCGACCAGCAGCGTCTGGAACGCGGCGTGCGGATACCCGGCGCGGCGAAACAGCTCGGCGAGGAAAAGCGCCGTCTGCGGGACGTTCGAGGCGTGTTTGAGCAGGCAGACGTTACCCGCCATCAGCGCCGGCGCCGCAAACCGGATGACCTGCCAGAGCGGAAAGTTCCACGGCATCACCGCCAACACCGGGCCGAGCGGCTGATACCGGACGAAGGCCCGGGTGGCGCCGACGGCGGCGGCGTCCTGCGGCTCTTCGGCGAGAAAGGTCCGCGCGTTGTCCGCGTAGAAGCGGCACGCGGCGGCGCACTTGGCGACCTCCGCCTTCGCCGCCAGATAGGTCTTGCCCATCTCGGTCGTCACCATCCGCGCGATGTCGTCCCGCTCGGCGTCGAGGATGTCCGCCGCAGCCCGCGTCCACCGCGCCCGGTCACCGAAATCGGCCCGGCGCGTCTTCTCGAAGGCGTCGACCGACTCGCCGATGGCCGCGTCGATCTGCCGATCCGACATCTCGCCGAACGATCGGACCACTCGCCCGTCGACCGGGTTGATCGTAGCGATGGACATCCGTACCCCTGTCACTCGAAGAGCGAGGGCCGCGCACCCGGCTCCTCCCGACGGCGGGCGCCGCGGCGACGTTGCACGATCACCAGGTCGATCACGGCCACCACCGCCAACGCGATGAAGATCACGGTCAGCACCGGCAGGTCGGCGTCCGCGGACAGAACCGCGAACAACAGGCTGAACACCAGGCCGAACAGCGCGAGCACCAGCCGAAGATTGAGTGCGCTGTAGGGCCGGTCGTGGGTGCCTCGCGCCCGTGCGGGCTGCGACTTCGTGGCCATGCCGTCGCCTACCCGAGCCCGGACCAGGGCTAACCTGCGTAGTGACCACGGGCGCCAGCCCCCCTGGAAAGTCGAGCGCATGACATCACCGCCACCCCCGCGTCACCCGGGCGACGCCCGCGTCGGCATCACCGGTATCGGTGCCAGCCTGCCCGAGCAGGTGCTCGGCACCGCCGAACTGCAGCAACGGGTCGAGACGGCCAGCGGCCTCACCCTGCCGGCCAGGCTGTTCGCCCTGATCACCGGCATCGACCGGCGGCGGATGGCGGCAGCGGACGAGTACGCCTCCACCCTCGCCGTCCGTGCCGCCCGGGAGGCGCTCGCCGCCGCGGGCCGCCAACCCGACGACATCGACCTGCTGCTGTTCGCCTCCGCCACCCGGGATATGGCCGAACCCGCGACCGCGCACGTCGTGCAGGCCGAACTGGGCAGCCGCGCCCACGCCCTGGACCTGAGCAACGCCTGCAACAGCTTTCTCAACGGCATCGACGCGGCCCGGGCGTTCATCCTCGCCGGACGGGCCCGTCGGGCGCTCGTGGTCACCGGGGAGACCCCCACCCGCTCCCTGCGCTGGCAGGTGTCCGACCTGGCCGAGGCAAAAGCCGGATTCGCCGGTTACACCTTCGGCGACGCCGGGGCAGCCGTCGTCCTCGAACCGGTGAGCACGGGCGGGATACTGGACATCGACACCGAAACCCGTTCCGAGCACTGGTCGGTGGGTGGTATCCCGGGCGGCGGCTCACGGCACCCACGTGGCGACGAGCACACCTATTTCCAGGGAGACGGGCGCGCGCTGCGCGCGGTCTTCGAGCGCATCGGGCCGGGCATCCTCGATCGCGTCCGCCGACGCACCGGGCTGGACTGGCCCGACTACGCCCACGTGCTCGTTCACCAGGTGACGCTCCCGTATCTCGAGCGATTCATCGAGGTCACCGGTGTGCCGAAGGACAAACTGGTGGTCACGGTGAGCGAACTGGGCAACATGGCCAGTGCCACCCTCGGCGTGCAACTCGCCCGAATCGCGCCCGCGCTACGCGCCGGCGACCGGGTGCTGTTCGTCGGTCTCGGTGGCGGCGTCAGCCTCACCACCCTGGTCTGGGAGAAGTCGTGAGCGGGGCGCTGTGGGTGGTGGTGCCGGCGTACAACGAGGCGGCACGGATCGGCGCGACACTGGACGCCCTGGCGGCGCAACACGATCTCGACTTCACCCTGCTGGTGGTCGACAACGGCTCCACCGACGAGACCGCGACGCTGGTACGCGACTTCGCCGCCCGGGCCCCGATGCCCGTCCGGCTCATCGAGGAGCCGGAGAAGGGGGTCGGCTGTGCCGTGGACAGCGGCTTTCGACACGCCATCGCCCACGGGGCTCGACTGCTCGCCCGTACCGACGCCGACTGCCTGCCCAGGCCCGGCTGGGTCGCGGCCGCGCGGGCCGCGCTGAGCGCCGGCGCGGAGATGGCGTGCGGGCGGATCGTCGCCCGCCGCGATGAGCACGGCCCGGTGGGACGTGCCGGGTTCGCACTCGTGGTGGCCCTGGCAGCGGCGTTCGGCCGGTTCCGTCCGGCGAACCGCGGCCCCGGGTACCGCACGCCGTACCGGATGCACGCCGGCAACAACATGGCCGTCACCGCCCGGCTCTACCTGGCCTGCGGTGGCATGCCTCGACGCCCCTCCCCCACCGACCGGGCCTTCCTCAACCGGGTCCGGCGGACCACGGCGGCCGTCGTGCGCTGCCGGTCGATGGTGGTGGAGAACTCCACCCGGCGACTGCGCGCCTACGGACTGCGGGGCACCGCACGCTGGTACCTCGACCGGGGCAGCGGCGGGCACACTCCGGATCCACGCTGATGCTCGACGAACTGATCGCGACGATGCGTCGCCACCGTGACCGCCCGGCGATTCTGACCGCCGTCCGCTGCGGGCGGCCGAAGGTGCTGGCGCGCAACGGGGAGTTGCTCGATCTCGCCGAACGGTACGCCGCAGCACTGCACCACGACGGCCTGACCTCGGGTGACACGCTCGGGGTGGCGGTCCGCCCCGGTCCGCGCGCCCTGTCGATGCTGCTCGCCGCCGACCGCCTCGGGCTGCGGGTCGCGGTGATCGACCCGACGGCCGGGCCGGAGGTGGTCGCCGCTCGGCTCGCGCTCGCCCGTCCCGCGCTCGTCGTCGCCGACTCCGCGGCGCAGGCCGTGGCCGGGTGGGCCCGGCCGCTGGCCCGGCGGGCCGGCCTCGCCCTGCCCCGACTCGCCGCGCTGGCGCCGGTACGGACGGTCGGACCGCGCCTGCCGGGTACCGCACCGCCGCTCACCGCGCGCTCCGGCCCCGTGCCCGAGCGCAACGATCAGGACGGCGACTTCGTGATCATTTTCACCTCGGGTACGACGAGTCGCCCCCGCGCCGTGGTGCACACCCGGTCCAGTCTCTGCGCCGGGATGCGACTGGTCGCCGATCTGGTCCGGGTGCGAACGGGTGAACCGGTACTCGGCGGGATGTTCTTCGTTCTGGTCCCGGCGCTGGCCGGCGGTGCGCCCGTCGCGCTGCCGGCCCGTTCTCCGGGCCTGCTCGCCCGGCAGTTCGCCCGGCTTCGCCCCCAGGCCAGCTATCTGACCCCACCGCAGCTGCGTGCCCTGTTGGCACGCGCGCCTCGCCTGACCGGCGCTGTCTACAGCGGTTCGGCGCCGGTCAGCGCCACACTCCTGGAACGCGTCCGCCGTGCCGGCGCCGGCCAGGCCTGGGGCGTCTACGCCCTGACGGAGCTCTTTCCCGCCGCCGCGGTCGAAGCGGCCGAGAAGTCCGCGTACACCGGGGACGGGGATCTGGTCGGCAACCTGCTGCCGGGCGTGCGCGCACGGATCGACCGCGACGGACAGCTGCTGCTCACCGGAGCGAACCGGTCGGACCGCTACCTCGGCGAAGCCCCGCACGACTGGGTGGCGACCGGCGACATCGCCCGGCTGGACGGCGACCGGGTGGTGCTCGCCGGCCGGAGTAAGGACATGATTCTGCGGCGCGCCGAGAACATCTACCCCGGCCTGTACGAGCCCGCGCTGACCGTGCCCGGGGTGGACCTCGCCGTGCTGGTCGGCCTTCCCGTCGAGGACGGCGACGAACGGCTGGTCGCGGTGATCGAACCGGAGCCGGGGGCGGACCCGCGGCGGATCCGCAGGGCCCTGGCCCCGGTACTGGCTCGGATGGGTGCCGCCCGCCCGGACGAACTGCTCTTCGCCCGGATTCCCACCGCCGGGCGCTCCCGCAAGCCGGACCGTGCCGCCGCGGCGGCGCTGGCTGCCCGATCGCTTCGCGGGAGGTTGAGGTGAGCCGCGCCCGACGCCGGGACCGGAGGGTCTATCTCCGCAGCCACCCGTTCCTGTTCGCCCTCCTGTCCGCCGCCCGCGTCGTACCCGTGCTGCGGCTCGGCCGCACCGTGCTGGTGCACACCGCCTCGGGCTGTCTGGACGCGCTGACCCGGGTGCCCCTGGACCGGGCCGCAGCCGGAACCACCGGCGGCGCCGCCCGTCGGCTCGACGCCGGCGGTCTGCTGTTCGACCAGGAAGGCGAGGCGCACCGGCGTACTCGACGACGCCTCGCCGAGCATCTGGGGCGAGCCGGTGTGGCCCGACTCCGACCCGTGTGGACGGAGGTGCTCGATCGCCGGGTGCGGTGCCTGGCCGAGGGCGGTGACCTGGACCTGGTGCCGCTCACCGCCGAACTGGCCGGCGCGACCCTCGCGGCCCTGCTCCGCGTCGACGTGGATCCGCTGGTGCTCGCCCGAGCGGCGGCCGCCGCCGCCGCGACCGGCGTCCAGGGTCACCTACCGGGCCCGTTTCGGCTCGGCCGGGCCCGCGCCGCCCGACGCGCCGCCGCTCGGCTCACCACCCTGGTCGCGGACGGTGCCGAACCGGCGGGTCCGGCGGCGATGCTCGCGGTCGCCGCCGTCAACACCACGGTCGCCGGACTCCCCAGAGCCGCGGCCTGGTGCGCCGACGAGGGCTTGTGGGCCGCGGCGGACGATCCACGAACGAGGCCGATACTCGTCGAGGAGCTGCTGCGGGTGACCGCGCCGAGCCCGCTGCTGCCGCGGGTCGCGGCCGGGGCGGGCAGCGTCGCGGGCCATCCGGTACGGCCGGGCGACCGACTGGCGCTCGTGATCCGGCACGCGGTCGACGCGCACCGGCTTGGGCCCGACCTGGCCGGCCCGACACCGCCGCAGGTGGCGCAGCTGGTGTTCGGTGCCGGGCCGCACGCCTGTCCCGGCGCGCAACTCGCCCGCGCCCAGTTGTCCGACCTACTCGCCGCCCTGGCCCCGCACCGGCCGAAGGTGGTGCGGGCGGTCGCCGATCGACGCTCGGCCCTGCCCGGGTGGGCGAAGTTGGTGGTACGCGCGGAGGTGCGATGAATCTCGTCGGCGTGCGGATCGCGGTGACCGGCGCCAGCGGGTTCTGCGGTGCCGCCGTCGCGCGGGCTGCGGCACGGGCCGGAGCGGAGGTCGTCTGCCTCGGTCGCCGTCCCGGTCCGGTGGGCCGACACCGACCCTGGGACGCCGCCTTCGAACGTCCCGACCTGTCCGGCGTGGATCTGGTGGTGCACTTGGCGGCTGCGGTCGGCGACCCGGGTCCGGGAGACGGGGTCGAGCGCGCCTACCGAGCGGTCAACGTGGACGGCACGGCTCGACTGCTGGACGCGGCCGGGGATCGTCCCGTCGTATGGGTGAGCAGCGCCAGTGTGTACGACCCGCGGGCGCGGTCCACACCGATCCGCGAGGACGATCCGATCGGCGGGCAGCTGACCGCGTACGGGCGCAGCAAGGCAGCCGGTGAGCGACTCGCGCTCGCGGCCGGGGCGGTGGTGCTTCGCCCCCGCGCGGTCTACGGGCCGGGAGACCCGCACCTGCTGCCGAGGCTGGTCCGTGCGGTCCGGGGACGGCGGCTGCTGCTGCCCGGCCCGGACGTGCGGTTGAGCCTGACCGCGGTGGAGAACCTGGCCGAGGCGTGTCTGGCGGCCCCCGACTGGCCGCCCGGCGCGTACAACATCGCCGATGCCCGGCCGTATCAGCGGGACGCGGTGCTGACGACGGCGCTCGCCGCGCTGGGGCGTCCGGTGCGGGTGGTGCAGGTACCGGTCGGGGTCGCGATGGCGGCGGCCGGTGCGGTGACGCGACTGGCCCGCCTGACCCGATCCGTTCCGACGCTGACCCGGTACGCGGTCGATCAATTGCACCGCGAGGTGGTGCTGGACATCAGCCGCGCCGAAGCGCAGGGGTACCGCCCCCGGTTCTCGTTCCCCGATTTCCTGGCCGCCCTCGGCCCCGGTACGCCGGGCTCGCCCGACAACCGATCGTGCTGATCGTGCTGGCCGGACACACGAAGGGTTAACTCCGGGGCGGTGCTGGGGTAGCGTCGGTTCTGATCGGACAGTCGGTCCGAAGGAGGGAGCAAATGGCAGGCGAAGGTGACCGATCCTCCCCGATGTCGCGGGCCAGCGGTTGGGCACCGCCTCTCGGATGTGCGGGCGGCTCGACTGCGCCGGCCGACGACCCGGATTCCCTATCGTTCGTCGCGCAGGCCGACTGGCTACCGCCGATTCGCGCCGCACAACTGGGTGAGCACCCGGCGCACCGGTACCGTGGCGGGACTCTGCGCGCGCTGCGGTCACGATCCTATCTCCTCCTCGGCATCGCGGTCGCCGCGGCGCTGCCCCTGGTGGTGGGGATGACGGAAACTGGCTCCACCGACGTCCACCCGGGTCTGATCGGCGGGCCGCCACCCGCCTTCGCGCATCCCGTACCCGAGTCGTCAACGCCTTCGAAGTCGCCGACGCCCGGCGACGGTCCCGCCGGTGGAGACGCCACCCCGTCTCCACCGCCTGCTGACCCCGCCTCGTCGACCCCGTTCGACTCACCGAAGCCGCCGCCACCGCGACCGGGCACGGGAGCACCGAACCGGTCGCCGTCGGCCCCGGTGGTGCTCTCGGTCGAGGCCGAAGGCCAGCTCGCCGAGCGTCACGGCACGGCCACTCCGCGGGATCTCGCCAGCGCCTCCGGCGGCCGGATTGTGACCGGTATCGGTGCCGGTGAGGGAAACTTCATCCGCTTCGCGGTCACCGCCCCCAGCACCGGCGTCTACACGGTGCAGGTGCACTATGTGGCGACCGAGCCCCGCCACGGCCGGTTCACGATCAACGACCGGCAGCAGCGGATGGTCCGGTTCGCGGCCACAGGCGACGGGTGGGGCACGGTCGGCACGGTATCGCTTCGATTGACCCTGCAAGCCGGTGTCAACACCATCGAGTTCGGCAACCGGGACGCTCCGGCGCCCGATCTCGATCGGATCGTGATCAGCGGCTGACCCTATAGCCACTCGGGGTCGACGATCGCATCGACCACCTTGGCGGCGCGGGCCTCGTGCTTGGCGTAGTGTTCCGGGAACGCCGAGACCTGTACGGCCTGCGCCGCCTCGGTCAGCCGCATCTGCTCCCACCCGGGCACATTCATCAGGGCGCGGTAGAACCGCTGCGACGCGTACGCCGGATCCATCAGCTTGCGTACCGGTCCCCAGCCGGTGCTGGGACGCTGCTGGAACAGCCCGACGGAATCGTGGTCCCATCCGGTGCCCTGGTGCGGGTAGTTCTTGGACTCCGGCAGGACCTCGCTGGCACGGTTGAGCAGGTTGCTCTCCTGCATCGCGGTGGCCACGGCGATGATCAGCGCGCGGCGGGGCATGCCGAGGTCCACACCGGTCCAGACGATCGCCTTGGCGTTGTTCATCTGCACCTCGGACAACCCGGCGACGGGACCGGATTCGCGTTTTCCAGGGCCGGGCCCGGCCGGGGCGGTCGGTTCCATGGGCGCCGGCGAGACGGACACGGCCTGATCCGACGGCGCGGCCGCATCCGGCGAGGAGGGGCTCGTGGGTCCGTCGGCACGCTCGGCTCGGGACGCGGGCCGGCCGGCGTCCGCACGTTGCTGGATTTCGGTCTCGGCGACCGGGTCAGTCGCGGCCTCCAGGATCGCCTGCTGGGTCTCCACCATGCCCGCCAGCCCCAGGCAGGACGTGAGTCCGCCCACCACCACGAACCGGTGGAACCTCATGCGGTTGTGCCGGCTGACCCTGAGGCATCCGGCTGCGTCGAATGCCAGAGGTGTCCATCGCAGCCCGTCGGGCAGACGGATGAGACGCGGCAGGGCCCGAAGACCGGCGGCTGACCGTTCGGACGATGTGCCCTCAGACGAGCGGTCAGCGGATGTCGCGGCGCCGTTCTTGTCTTCAAAGAGCTGGTCGTCACGCATTGCACGAGGTTAAACAGGCGAAACCGCGGTTACCGAGGGTGATTCAGTGGCCCTCGTCACATTGTTTCGTAGGCTAATCGGTCAGTGATCGCCCGCTATGCCCGCCATTCCACAAGTCACACAACTCCGGCATCCCGGTTACCCGCCGCAACAGGGATCCGCATCGGCATCTTCTTCCGCCGACGGATCGGGAAATCCAACCGCGCCACCCCGTCCGCTGTCCTTCCGATCGGCAGATCGGACGATCGTCGCTATCCCTATCCGCCGTACGTACGACCCATCGGTCACCGAAGCACGACTACCTAGAGTCAGCCTTGAATATCCCTTTGGCCCGGACACCACCGCCCAGCCGCCGACGCCATCGCGGAGGATAGAAGTAGGGAAAGCGCAGCTGCGCCGGCTCGCGTCCGTCCGAACCCGAGCCGCCGGCACGAGGAGGAGGCAACGTGCTCGATCCGTTCGAGCTCTACGATCTCGTGGACGACCCGCCCGCACTCGACCGGCCGGTGTTGATCCACGCCCTGACCGGCTTCGTGGACGCGGGCAGCGGAATCCGGCTCGCCCACACCCATCTCCTCTCCTCCCTGGAGCATCGACTGATCGCCACCTTCGACATCGATCAGCTGTTCGACTACCGATCCCGACGGCCGCCGATGATCCTCGAGGAGCACCGGTGGGTGGATTACCGCGCGCCGAAGGTGGAACTGCACCTGGTCCGCGACGACGGCGGCGTCCCGTTCCTGCTGCTCGGCGGCCCGGAGCCGGACCTGCAGTGGGAACGGTTCGTCAGCGCGGTGGTCACCTTGGTGGAGCGCTTCGACGTGCGGCTGACCGTCGGGCTCAACGCGATCCCCATGGCGGTGCCGCACACCCGACCGACGGGCGTGACCGCTCACGCGACCCGGCCGGAGCTGCTCGTCGGCCACGACGCCTGGCTGCACCGGGTCCAGGTCCCGGCCAGCATCGGCAACCTGCTCGAATACCGCCTCGGCCAGCGGGGCCGGGACGCGCTGGGCTTCGCGGCCCACGTACCGCACTACGTCGCCCAGCTCGAGTACCCGTCCGCCGCGGAGCAGCTGCTGACCGCGGTCTGTCTGAACACCGGGTTGCTGCTGCCCGTCGACCGACTGCGCACCGCCGCCGAGCTGGTCCGGATCGACATCGACCGACAGGTGGCGGAGACCACCGAGGCCACCGAGATGGTCCGCTCGCTCGAGGAGCAGTACGACGCGTTCGCCCGCGGCAGCCGCGGCGACAATCTGCTCGCCGGTGCGACCGGTCATCTGCCGACGGCCGACGAGATCGCCGCCGAGCTCGAGCGCTTCCTCGCCGAGCAGCACAAGCCGGGCGAGAACGCGGGCTGACCATGCGCATAGCCACCTGGAACGTCAACTCCGTCAAGGCCCGCCTGCCGCGACTGCTGGCCTGGCTCGCCGCTGTCGAACCGGACGTCGTCTGCCTGCAGGAGACGAAATGCCCGAGCGACGGCTTTCCGGTGGCCGCGGTGGGCGAACTCGGATACGCCGTAGCCAGCCACGGCAGCGGTCGCTGGAACGGGGTAGCGATCCTGTCCCGCGCCGGACTCGTCGACGTGACCATCGGTTTCCCCAACGAACCCGGCTTCCCTCAACCGGAGGCTCGTGCCGTCTCGGCCACCTGCGCCGGTGTCCGCGTCTGGTCCGTCTACGTCCCCAACGGCCGCACCCCGGACTCACCGCACTACCTGTACAAACTGGCCTGGTTGGCCGCGCTGCGGGACGCCTTGCGCGACGACCTCGCCGGTGGGCGCCCGCTCGCGGTCTGCGGTGATTTCAACGTCGCCCCGACCGATGCGGACGTGTGGGATCCCGCGGTTTTCGTCGGCTCGACCCACGTGACCGAACCGGAGCGGCGGGCGTTGGCGCAGCTTCGGGAGCTCGGTTTGACCGACGTGGTGCCGACCCCGATGAAGGGGCCGCATCCGTTCACCTACTGGGACTACCGGGCCGGCATGTTCCACCAGAACAAGGGGATGCGGATCGACCTGGTCTACGTCACACCGTCGCTGGCCGCCCGCGTCCGCGGCGCATACGTCGATCGTGAGGCGCGCAAGGGCCCCGGCCCGTCCGATCATGCCCCGGTCGTGGTCGATCTCGACTGGGTACCGCTCACCGGGTCCGGGCGCTGACCAGAGACGCGAAGGCGATCACGTTGTCCGAGTAGCCGATGCTGCCGCCGACGAACTCCCCACCGCAGGTGATCAGGCGCAGGCCGGGCCGGCTGAAGTCGGCATAGACCCGCTCGGCCGGCAACCCGTCCTTGTCGAAGCGCTCCACCGAGGTGACCTCGAAGACGGCGACGGAGTCGTCGGCCCGAATCACCTTGATCCGGGCACCGCGGCGCAGCTGCGGCACCTTGTGGAAGACGGACGGTCCGCTTCGGGTGTCGTTGTGGCCGACGATGATCGCCGGCCCGACCTGGCCGGGCGTGGGACCACCGTCGTACCAGCCGGTCTCCTCGTGCCGGTCCAGAGACGGCACAGCGATCGATCCGTCCGCGGCCAACCCGACCGGATGCACCGGTGCGTCGACATCGATCGAGGGAATCTCGATCCGGACGGGCCGACTCGGCTCCAACACAAGCTCGTCTCGCCCACCGCTCAGTCGGCCCACCCAGTCGAGTCCCATGTCCCGACCCAGGCTCGCACCGGTGGCGAACAGCCCGATCACGATCAACAGCACCGCGGATAGCGGGAGCCACCCCGGCGCGCTGCGCGGCCGAGGCGGCAGCCGGTACGGATCGAACCGCGAGGGTGGCATACTGCGGATCAGCGGCCGGTCCGACCGGTGGCCGTCGTCCGCCGCCGGTGGGCCGAGACACCCACGACCGCGCCGGCGATCACCGCGGCGATGCCCCCGGTGAGCAGGGTCAGCCCGCGCCCTTCCTCGGCCGAGCCGCCGAAGCCGGTCGCGGGGCCACGGCTGGGTATGGTGCCCGCGACCACGTTCAACCGAGTCGCGGTCGTCCGTCCGTCCGGACACGTCAACTGCACCCGGTAGGTGTCCGCCGGGGTCTCGGGTGGCACCATCGCCGAGCCGACCAGCTTCCCGTTCTGCGGCTGGACCGTGACCGTACCGAAGGCCGCCGACTCGACCACCGCCGGCAGCATGTTGTCGTTACAACTGGCCTCGATCCCGACTTGGCCACCCGCTTGGACCGTGCTGGGATCGACCTCCACGTAGAGGTCCGCGGCATGAGCGGGCACCGCCGTGAGCAGCACCCCAGTCGCGGCGAAGGAGACCGCGAGCATCCGGCGACGCAACCTCATCATTGCCCCCCTCCAGGCCTTCGTGCGAGACCGGGCACCTCGGTCTTCCGTGGGCCCGCGCTCCGGAGCTTCCGCACCCGTGGGACGGGACGCTGCGCGATAGTGGAAGCATGGAGCTCGCGGATCCCGGCCCTTGCGCCTCGCGTAGGCTCACGTCCCTGTGACCACCACCGACGGGAGCCGGACCGCAATGGCGGCACGCCGTATCCGTTCCTTCCACCCGCGTCGGGGTCGGCTGACACAGCGGCACACGGCCACGCTGGAGCGCCTCTGGACCAGGTACGGCCTGGTGGTCCCTCGGACGGCCGACGACCGGTCGGATCCCCGTGGTGCGCTGGACCCGGCCGAACTGTTCGGCCGCAGGGCACCGCTCGTCCTGGAGATCGGCTCCGGGATGGGCGAGGCCACCGCCGACATGGCCGCCACCGACATAACCCGAGATTATCTGGCGGTCGAGGTGCACACCCCCGGAATCGCGAATCTGCTCGCCCTGATCGAGCAGCGCGGGCTGACCAATGTCCGGGTGGCCTGCGGGGATGCTCTCGATCTGCTCGAGCACTGGCTGCCGGACGGGTCCCTCGACGCGATCCACGCCTTCTTCCCGGACCCGTGGCCGAAGACCCGCCACCACAAACGTCGACTCATCCAGCCCGACCGGGTGGCACTGATGCGGTCACGGCTGGCCCCCGGCGGGACCCTGCACTGCGCCACCGACTGGCCGGAGTACGCCGAGGCGATGCTGCGCACCCTCACCGACGATCCCGAGCTGGTCAACCGCTACGCCGGCTTCGCGCCCCGCCCGGCGCACCGGCCGGTGACCCGCTTCGAACGACGGGCGCTGGCGGCCGGGCGGAGGGTCTATGATCTCGTCTTCCGGCGCGTACCGTCAGCTCCGACCGCAGCCCCGGTTGGCACATCGGCCGCAACCTTGGGCACGATAGCTCCACTATGACCCTCATCGACCGACTGCCGACCAGCGCCGACCCCGATTCCCTCTACGACGCCTTCGCCGGCTGGGCGGCCGACCAGGGGCTCGCGCTCTACCCGCATCAGGAAGAGGCGCTCATCGAGATCGTCTCGGGTGCGAACGTCATTCTCAGCACCCCGACCGGCTCGGGGAAGAGCCTGGTCGCCACCGGAGCGCACTTCGCGGCCCTGGCCGACGATCGGGTCTCCTTCTACACCGCGCCGATCAAGGCGCTGGTGTCGGAGAAGTTCTTCGCCTTGTGCGAACTGTTCGGCGCGGACAACGTGGGCATGCTGACCGGCGACGCGAGCGTCAACGAGGACGCGCCGATCATCTGCTGTACGGCGGAGATCCTGGCCAACATCGCGCTGCGCGAGGGTGCCCGCGCGGACGTCGGCATGGTCATCATGGACGAGTTCCACTTCTACTCCGAACCCGACCGCGGCTGGGCCTGGCAGGTACCGCTGATCGAACTGCCGCAGGCCCAGTTCCTCCTGATGTCGGCCACCCTGGGCGACGTCACCCGGTTCGAGAAGGACCTGACCCGGCGGACCGGCCGGTCCACCGCCGTCGTGCGGTCGGCGCAACGGCCGGTCCCCCTGATGTTCTCGTACGCGACCACGCCGCTGCACGAGACGTTGGAGGAGCTGCTGAGCACCCGGCAGGCACCGATCTACGTGGTGCACTTCACCCAGGCGGCGGCGCTGGAGCGTGCCCAGGCGCTGATGAGCGTGAACGTGTGCAGCCGGGCGGAGAAAGACGCGATCGCCGAGGCGATCGGCGACTTCCGGTTCACCGCGGGCTTCGGGCGTACCCTGTCCCGGCTGGTCCGCCACGGCATCGGGGTACACCACGCGGGCATGCTGCCCCGGTACCGCCGGCTGGTGGAGACCCTCGCCCAGGCCGGACTGCTCAAGGTCATCTGCGGCACCGACACCCTCGGCGTGGGCATCAACGTGCCGATCCGCACCGTGCTGTTCACCGCACTGTCGAAGTTCGACGGCACCAAGGTCCGGCTGCTCAAGGCTCGCGAGTTCCACCAGATCGCCGGTCGGGCCGGGCGGGCCGGATACGACACCGTGGGCCGGGTCGTGGTCCAGGCGCCCGAACATGTGATCGAGAACGAGCGGGCGCTGGCCAAGGCCGGCGACGACCCGCGCAAACGGCGCAAGGTGGTGCGCAAGAAGCCGCCCGAGGGCTCGATCGGCTGGGGTAAGCCGACGTTCGAGCGGCTCGTCGCCGCCGAGCCCGAGCCCCTGACGTCCAGCTTCGCGGTCAGCCACGCGATGCTGCTCAACGTCATCGCCCGACCGGGCGACGCGTTCGCGGCGATGCGGCACCTACTCACCGACAACCACGAGGATCCGGCCGCGCAACGCCGACACATCCGGCGGGCGATCGCCGTCTACCGGGCGTTGCTCGCCGCCGGGGTGGTGGAACGCCTCGACGAGCCGGACGAGGAGGGGCGCGTCGTCCGGCTCACCGTCGATCTGCAGTTCGACTTCGCGCTCAACCAGCCGCTGTCGCCGTTCGCCCTGGCCGCGATCGAACTACTCGACACCGAGTCGCCGACGTACGCCCTGGACGTGTTGTCGGTCATCGAGTCCACCCTGGACGATCCCCGCCCGGTGCTGTCCGCCCAGCAACACAAGGCGCGCGGCGAGGCGGTCGCCGCCATGAAGGCCGAGGGCATCGATTACGACGAGCGGATGGCGCTGCTGGAGGAGGTCACCCACCCGCGGCCGCTGGCCGACCTGCTGGAGACGGCGTACGAGATGTACCGACGGGGCCACCCGTGGGTCGCCGACTACGAGCTCTCGCCGAAGTCGGTGGTCCGGGACATGTACGAGCGGGCCATGACGTTCGTGGAGTACGTCGGCTACTACGGGCTGGCCCGCTCGGAAGGCCTGGTGCTGCGCTACCTCTCCGACGCGTACAAGGCCCTGCGGCAGACGGTGCCCGAGGACGCCCGCACCGAAGAGCTGGTCGACCTCATCGAATGGCTGGGGGAACTGGTCCGCCAAGTGGACTCCAGCCTGATCGACGAGTGGGAGCGGCTGCGCAACCCGGCGCAGGAGACTCCCGAGAAGGTGGCAACCGAACGTCCGCCCGCGGTCACCGACAACCCTCGGGCGTTCCGGGTGCTGGTCCGCAATGCGCTGTTCCGGCGGGTCGAGCTGGCCGCGCTGCGGCGCTGGGACGAACTCGGCGCGCTCGACGGCGACTCGGGCTGGGACGCCGAGACGTGGGAGCGCGCGCTGGAGCCGTACTTCGAGGCGTACGACGAGATCGGTACCGGCCCGGACGCACGCGGCCCCGCGCTGCTGATGATCGAGCAGGGGCGCGAGCGCTGGACGGTTCGCCAGATCCTCGACGACCCTGCGGGCGACCACGACTGGGGCATCAGCGCCGAGGTCGACCTCGCCGCCTCCGACGATGCCGGAACGGCGGTCATCCGGATCATCGACGTCGGCCAACTCTAGCCTCGCTGCAACCGCCCCGGCGCGGGACCCATCCTGGCCCGCACCCCACGTCCGCGACCAGTCCCGGCCGGGCGGACTGCAAGATCATGCACGATCAATGAAATAGTGCTCTGGGGACGACAGAAGGCCACTCCTTTCAGGAAAAAGCACGATCTTGGTCGGGCCAGCCACCGCCGACCCGTGCCGTATCCACAGGGCGATATCCACAGGGACGGCGTTTTCGGTCCCGATTGAGCGAATCTTGGCCGGTGCCGGTTCCCCCCAGACGCCCACCCCAGCTACGCGGTCGCGTGTTCCGTGGCTCGCAGGCGATCGCCCGCGGCCTGCTCACAAAGAACGAACTGCGCAGTAGCGCGTGGCGCTCGTTGTTCCGCGACATCTACATCGACGCTCAGGTACCCGTCTCACACCGGGTACGCTGTACCGCGGCTGCCCGCTGGCTGATTCCGGAGCACGCAGCGATCGCCGGACGGGCAGCGGCCGCACTCTACGGTGCCACCGAGGTCGCCCTCGACGACCCGATCGACATCATCGTGCCGCGCGGAACCCGGTTCGGTCCGGTTGCTGGGCTGCGTGTGCACACGTCCAGGATGGCACCGGACGACGTGACGAAACGCGATGGCATCGCGGTGACGACGCCGCACCGGACCTGTTGGGACCTGGCCCGTTGGCTCGATGTCGTCGAGGCAGTGGCCGTCACCGACGCATTGATGGCCCGCCGGCTGGTCACCGTGGATTCACTGCGGGAATACGCACTCAGCCGCGCCGGTGACCGGGGATGGCGGCGCACGCTGCGCGTAGCCGATCTCGTGGATGGTGGCGCCGAGTCACCGCAGGAGTCGCGCCTTCGAGTCCGCCTCGTCCTGGCCGGTCTCCCGAAGCCTTGGACACAGTATGTCGTATCAGACGAGAACGGACGGTTCGTGGCGCGGCTGGACCTGGCGTGGCCCGAGTTCAAGGTCGGGGTGGAGTACGACGGCGTGTGGCACAACGACGCGGAGCAGTTTCACCGCGACCGACGGCGGCTGAACCGCCTTCTGACCGCAGACTGGATCGTGCTGTATGTGACGGCCAGGCGATTGCGGGAGGACTTCGCGGGCGTCGTTTCCGAGATCCGGGCCGCGCTGCGCTCGCGCCGCTCGCTCCCGTGATCCGCGCTGACACGCCAGGCTCAGCCCGGGACCGCCCGGTCGCCATCGCCCGGACACCGCTGGGCAAGATCGTGCTCGATCAGGGAAAGAGTGCCCTGGACGAGGTCACAAGGCCACTCTTTCCAAGAAGAAGCACGATCTGACCACTGATTCGAGGCGGTGCGTGGCGGGATGCCTATCCTTGGCGACGACATGCAGACACCGCCGCCCTCCCCCGCCGTACCCGATGTGTTCCGCGACGTGCGCGACCGCCTCGCCGACCTGACGTTCCGCGACCAGCGCCGAATCCAGCGCCGGTTGGACGACGTACGCCGGATCCGGGACGCCGGTAAGCGGGACGCGGTGCTCGCGGAGATCGCGGCGGACGTGACCGCGGCCGAACGGCGGCTCGCCGACCGACGGGCGGCCGTACCAGTGGTGATCGACTATCCGGCCGAACTGCCCGTCAGCGAGCACCGGGAGGAGATCGCCGCGGCGATCCGCGACCATCAGGTCGTGATCGTGGCCGGCGAGACCGGCTCGGGCAAGACCACCCAGCTACCGAAGATCTGTCTCGAACTCGGCCGCGGGGTGCGCGGGCTGATCGGGCACACCCAGCCGCGCCGGCTGGCCGCCCGTACCGTCGCCGACCGGATCGCCGAGGAACTCGGCACCGAGCTGGGCGACGTGGTCGGTTACAAGGTCCGCTTCACCGACCAGGTCAGCGACCGCAGCCTGGTGAAGCTGATGACCGACGGCATCCTGCTCGCCGAGTTGCCGCAGGATCGGATGCTGCGCCAGTACGACACGTTGATCATCGACGAGGCGCACGAGCGCAGTCTCAACATCGACTTCATCCTCGGCTACCTCAAGCAGCTGCTCCCCCGCCGCCCGGACCTGAAGGTCGTCATCACCTCGGCGACCATCGACCCGCAGCGGTTCTCCCGTCACTTCGACGACGCGCCGATCATCGAGGTGTCCGGACGGACGTACCCGGTCGAGGTGCGCTATCGGCCGCTGGTCGAGACCATCGACGACGAGGACGGCGAGCTCGTCCGCGACCAGATCCAGGCGATCTGCGACGCGGTCGAGGAACTGTGCGCCGAAGGACCCGGCGACATCCTGGTGTTCCTCAGCGGTGAACGGGAGATCCGCGACACCGCCGACGCGCTCGGTCGGCTGGCGCTGCGCAACACCGAGATCGTTCCGTTGTACGCCCGCCTGTCGGCCGCCGAACAGCATCGGGTCTTCCAGCCCCACACCGGTCGGCGGATCGTGCTGGCCACCAACGTCGCCGAGACCTCGCTGACCGTGCCCGGCATCAAGTACGTGGTGGACCCGGGCACCGCCCGGATCTCCCGTTACAGCAATCGGCTGAAGGTGCAGCGGCTGCCGATCGAGCCGATCTCGCAGGCGTCGGCCAATCAGCGCAAGGGCCGCTGCGGCCGCACCTCGGAAGGCGTCTGCATCCGTCTCTACGACGAACAGGACTTCCTGTCCCGGCCCGAGTTCACCGATCCGGAGATCCTGCGCACCAACCTGGCGTCGGTCATCCTCCAGATGACCGCGCTCGGACTCGGAGACATCGCGGCCTTCCCGTTCATCGACTCACCGGAGCGCCGTCACATCGCCGACGGTCTGGCGTTGCTGGAGGAACTCGGCGCGCTCGACCCGAAGCAGGATGACCCGCGCAAACGGCTGACTCCGCTCGGGCGCAGGCTCGCCCAACTGCCGATCGACCCGCGGCTCGGCCGGATGCTGTTGGAGGCCGAGCGTAACGGGGCGGTCAGCGAGGTCACGGTGATCGCGGCGGCGCTCTCCATCCAGGACCCCAGGGAGCGGCCGACCGACCGGCAGGCGCAGGCGGATCAGTTGCACGCCCGGTTCGCAGACCCGGACTCGGACTTCCTCGCCTATCTCAACCTCTGGAACTACCTGCAGGAACAGCAGCGAGAACGCTCGTCGAGCGGCTTCCGCCGGATGTGCAAGGCCGAACACCTCAACTACCTGCGGGTACGCGAGTGGCAGGACCTGCACGGGCAGCTCCGGCAGGTGCTGCGCGCCATGGGCATCACCGCGAACCGCACCCCGGCCGATCCGCAACGCATCCACCAGTCGCTGCTGGCCGGGCTGCTGTCGCACATCGGCGTACGGGACGAGCGGCCCAACCGGTCCGGGCGTTCGGGGCGGGAGCGCAACGAGTACCTGGGAGCCCGCGGTGCCCGCTTCGCCGTCTTCCCCGGCTCAGCGCTGGCGAAGAAGCCGCCACGTTGGGTGATGGCCGCCGAGCTGGTGGAGACCTCCCGCCTGTGGGCGCGGATCGTGGCCCGGATCGAACCGGAGTGGGTCGAGCCGCTCGCCGGCCACCTGGTCAAACGCGCCTACCGCGAGCCGCACTGGGAGAAGAAGGCCGCGGCGGTCATCGCGTACGAGTCGGTGACCCTGTACGGCGTGCCGCTGGTCACCTCCCGCAGGGTGAACTTCGGCCGGATCGATCCACGACTGTCCCGGGAGCTGTTCATCCGGCACGCGTTGGTGGAGGGCGACTGGCAGACCCACCACGAGTTCCTGCGGCACAACCAGGCGCTGCGTGAGGAGGTCGAGGAGCTCGAGCACCGGATGCGCAGGCGCGACATCGTGGTGGACGACGAGACCCTGTTCGACTTCTACGACCAGCGCATCCCCGCGGACGTCGTGTCCGGTCGGCATTTCGACAGCTGGTGGAAGAAGGCTCGCCGTACCCAGCCGGACCTGCTCACCTTCGACAAGTCGATGCTGGTCAACCCCGACCGTGGGGACGTCGACGACGCCGCCTACCCGAACGAGTGGCACAGCGACGGGCTGGCGCTGCCGTTGACGTACCGCTTCGAGCCGGGTGAGCCGTGCGACGGGGTCACCGTCGACATCCCGTTGCCGATGCTCAACCGGGTGACTGCGGAGAGTTTCGACTGGCAGGTACCGGGACTGCGCGAGGAGCTGGTGACCGCGCTGATCCGGTCCCTGCCCAAGGCGATCCGACCCAACTTCGTGCCGGCGCCCGACTCCGCGCGGGCGGTGCTGGCCGCGGTCCGGCCGGGCCGCGAGCCGCTGCTCGACGCGCTCGGCCGTGAGCTGCACCGGTTGACCGGTGTACGGGTGCCCCGGGACGCCTGGGATCTGGATCGGCTGCCCCCGCATCTGCGGATCAACTTCCGGGTGGTGGACGACGGCAACCGGCCGATCGCGGAGGGCCGGGATCTGGCTGCGCTGCGCGCGCAGCTCAAGACGGAGGTACGCCAGACGGTGGCGGCCGCCGCGCCGGGTGTGGAGCGACGCGGGCTGCGCGAGTGGGATTTCGGGCCGTTGCCTCGCTCGCTGCGCCAGGACCGCGCCGGATACCCGGTGACGGCCTATCCGGCCCTGGTCGACGAGGGCGACAGCGTCGCGATCCGGGTCTTCGAGAGCGAGGCCGAGCAGCGGGCCGCGATGCGGGCCGGGCTGCGTCGGCTGCTGCTGCTCACCCTTCCCGCGACCGCGAAGGTCGTGTCGGCTCGGCTGTCCAACGAGGCGAAGTTGGCGCTGAGCCGCAATCCGCATCGTGGGATCGTCGATCTGCTCGACGACATCGCCGGTGCGGCGGTGGACAAGCTGGTCGCACAGGCGGGCGGCGGGGTCTGGGACGCGGAGGGTTTCGCCGCGTTGCGCGACCGGGTCCGGGCCGATCTGGTCGACACCATGGTCGGCGCGGCGCATCAGGTGGCGCGGGTTCTCGCCGGCGCCCACAGCATCGAGCAGCGGCTGAACCGGATCGGGGAGCTCGCGCTGGTGGGCGCGCTGGCAGATGTCCGGGGACAGCTGGCCGGCCTGATCTACCGCGGGTTCGTCACGGACACCGGTGTGGACCGGCTGGCGGACCTGCCCCGGTATCTGACCGCGATCGAGCGCCGGCTGGACCGCCTGCCGCAGAATCCGCAGCGGGATCGGCAGTTGCAGGAGCGGGTCGAGCAGGTGCAGCAGGAGCATCGGGAGTTCCTGGCTGCGCTACCGCCGGCCCGGCACGGTGACCCGGACGTGCGGGAGATTCGGTGGATGATCGAGGAGCTGCGGGTCAGCCTCTTCGCGCAGACGCTGGGCACCCGCTATCCCGTCTCGGAACAGCGGATCTACCGGGCGATGGACGCGGCCGAAGCGGCACGCTGAGGTTAAAGCGGCTCGACGCCGGCGGGCAGCATGCTCTCCTGTTCGGCAGCACGCAGGTAGGCCAGCAGGGTGTCGCGGAACGCCTGAGCGGCGTGGGTGAGGGCGGTCTCGCGGCGGTGGGCGAGCGCCACCGTGCGGAGCACCCCCGGCGGGGTGAGTGGGGTGGCGCGCAGACGGGGGCGACCGCTGAGCACCGTTCCCGGCACGACCGCCACCCCCAGTCCCGCCTCGACGAAGCTGAGCACCGCGTCCATCTCGCCGCCTTCGACCGCGAAGGTGGGCTCGAAGCCCGCTTCCTGGCAGGCCCGCAGGGTCACATCGCGCAGGTCGTATCCGGTGCGGAACATGACCAGCGGTTCGTCGCGCAGATCCCCGATCCGGATCGTGCCCTGGCGGCTGGTGGCGGGCAGCGGATCGACCGAGGCGACGACGAGTCGCTCCCGCAGGATGGGCTCGGCCAGCAGCGCCGGGTCGATGCCCTGGGTGGGCAGGACGATCATCGCCAGGTCCAGCTCGCCCTGGCGCAGGTCCCGAACGAGGTCCCGCGACCCGCCCTCCTCCACCTGCAACTCGACGTCGGGGTGGTGGGCACGGAACCGGCGCAGCACCTGCGGGGCGACGGACGTGCACATGCTGGGGATCACGCCGAGACGCACCCGCCCTCGTTGCGCCCCCACGATCTCTCGGACCTCGCGGCGGGCGGTCTCGACGTCGGCGAGGATCCGGGTGGCGATCGGCAGCAGCGCCTCACCGGCGGGTGTGAGGGCGACGGCGCCTCGGATCCGGGCGAAGAGGGGGGCGCCGAGTTCCGTCTCCAGGCTGTGAATCTGCTTACTGAGAGCAGGCTGAGAAACGCCGATCACAGCGGCGGCCTGAGTGAAATGACGGGTTTGGGCTACCGTCACGAAGTACCGAAGCTGTTGTAAGCGCACTTCAATAACCTAGAGCTATCGACACCGCCTCAACCATGAATTGGACGACTGATCGTTGTCCCTCCTAGCTTGACGCGCGTGACTGTGACGACGACTCGGTCGCCGATCCGTGCCGGTGCGGCCGGGAAGGCCGGGCAGGCACCGCTGCGCTCCAGTATCGGCATGAAGGCGCTGATGGCGGTGACCGGCATCCTCCTGGTGCTCTTCCTCATCGCGCACATGCTCGGCAACCTCAAGATCTTCTTCGGCGGTACATCGTTCGACGAGTACGCCGGATGGCTGCGCGAACTCGGCGCGCCGCTGCTGCCGCACTCCGGCTTCCTCTGGTTGCAGCGGGTGGTGCTGCTCCTCGCCGTCGTAGGCCACATCTGGGCCGCCACCGTCCTGACGGTACGCGCCCGCAGGGCCCGGCCGGTCCGCTACGTCCACCGCAAGCCGGTGCAGGGCAGCTACGCCGCCCGCACCATGCGCTGGGGTGGGGTGATCATCGCACTGTTCGTCATCTACCACCTCCTCGACCTCACCACCGGGCACCTGAACCCGGTCGCCGACCCGCACAGCCCGTACGCCAACGTGGTCGCCGACTTCGCCCCCGCCCGCTGGTACGTGACGCTCTTCTACGCCCTGGCGGTGGTGGCGCTCGGGTTCCACCTGCGGCACGGGATCTACAGCGCGCTGCGCACCCTCGGACAGCAGACCGCCCGGGGGGAGCGTCGGGCGCGCGCCGTGGCTCTCGTCGTCGCGGTCCTGCTCTGCGCCGGCTACCTGTCGGTGCCCTTCGCCGTACTCAGCGGATTGGTGGGCTGACATGCTCTACTACACCGAAGGCGACCCGGTCGCCGACACCAAGGCTCCCGCCGGCCCGATCGAGACCCGCTGGGACCGCCGCCGGTTCTCCGCGAGGCTGGTCAACCCGGCCAACAAGCGCAAGATGACCGTCATCGTGGTCGGAACGGGGCTGGCCGGCTCGTCCGCGGCGGCCACCCTCGGCGAGCTCGGCTACAAGGTCAAGTCGTACTTCTTCCAGGACAGCCCCCGCCGGGCCCACTCCATCGCCGCACAGGGCGGCATCAACGCGGCCAAGAACTACCGCAACGACGGCGACTCCATCCAACGGCTGTTCTACGACACGGTGAAGGGCGGGGACTTCCGGGCCCGGGAGTCGAACGTCTACCGGCTCGCCCAGATCTCGGTGGAGATCATCGACCAGTGCGTGGCCCAGGGCGTACCGTTCGCCCGCGAGTACGGCGGGCTGCTCGACACCCGGTCGTTCGGCGGCGCCCAGGTCTCCCGCACCTTCTACGCCCGCGGCCAGACCGGGCAGCAGCTGCTCCTCGGCGCGTACCAGGCGCTGTCCCGGCAGGTCGCCGCGGGCAACGTGCAGATCAACTCCCGGCACGAGATGCTGGAGCTGATCGTCGTGGACGGCCGGGCGCGGGGCATCGTCGTTCGCGACCTGGTCACCGGTGAGATCGGCTGCGAGTTCGCCGACGCGGTGGTGCTCGCCACCGGCGGCTACGGCAACGTCTTCTACCTGTCCACCAACGCGAAGGGCTGCAACGCCACCGCCGTCTGGCGGGCCCACCGCAAGGGCGCCCTGTTCGCCAACCCCTGCTACACCCAGATCCACCCGACCTGCATCCCCGTGTCCGGCGACCACCAGTCCAAGCTCACCCTGATGAGTGAGTCGCTGCGCAACGACGGTCGGGTCTGGGTGCCCAAGGAGGCCGGCGACCGGCGCGCCCCCGCCGACATCCCCGAGGACGAGCGCGACTACTACCTCGAGCGGATGTACCCGGCGTTCGGCAACCTGGTGCCCCGTGACATCGCCTCGCGCGCGGCGAAGAAGGTCTGCGACGAGGGACGTGGCGTCGGTCCCGGCGGTCTGGGCGTCTACCTCGACTTCGCCGACGCGATCAACCGGCTGGGCCGCAAGGCGATCGAGGCCCGGTACGGCAACCTGTTCGAGATGTACGAGCGCATCACCGGCGAGAACCCGTACGAGACGCCGATGCGCATCTACCCCGCCGTGCACTACACGATGGGCGGCCTGTGGGTCGACTACGACCTGCAGTCCAGCATCCCCGGGCTGTTCGTGATCGGCGAGGCGAACTTCTCCGACCACGGCGCCAACCGGCTCGGCGCCTCCGCACTGATGCAGGGCCTGGCGGACGGCTACTTCGTGCTGCCCAACACCATCGGCGACTACCTCGCCGACGGACCGTTCGAGCCGCTCGACGAATCGCACCCCGCCGCGGTCGAGGCGCGCAACGCGGTTCAGGAGCGGATCGAGAAGCTGCTCTCGATCGACGGCGACCGGACGGTGGACTCGTTCCACCGTGAGCTCGGCCGCATCATGTGGGACTACTGCGGCATGGAGCGCACCGAGGAGGGCCTGCGCAAAGCCATCGACATGATCCGCGACCTGCGGGACGAGTACTGGCGGCGGGTCAAGGTCCCCGGCGACGGCGAAGGCCTCAACCAGGCGCTGGAGAAGGCCGGCCGGGTGGCGGACTTCTTCGAACTGGCCGAGCTGATGTGCATCGACGCGCTGCACCGCAGCGAGTCGTGCGGCGGGCACTTCCGTGCGGAGAGCCAGACCCCCGACGGTGAGGCCAAGCGCGACGACGAGAACTTCAGCTACGTCGCGGCGTGGGAGTTCACCGGCACGGGTCAGCCGCCGGTGCTGCACAAGGAACCTCTGACGTTCGAGTACGTCAAACCGACCCAGCGGAGCTACAAGTGAATCTGACCCTGCGCATCTGGCGGCAGAAGGGCCCGCAGGACCCGGGCCGGATGGTGACGTACCAGGTCACGGACGTCTCCCCCGACATGTCCTTCCTGGAGATGCTCGACGTGCTCAACGAGCGGCTGATCCTGGAGGGCGAGGAACCGGTCGCCTTCGACCACGACTGCCGCGAGGGCATCTGCGGCATGTGCAGCATGGTGATCAACGGCGTGCCGCACGGCCCGCAGAAGGCGACCACCACGTGCCAGCTGCACATGCGGCATTTCAAGGACGGCGACACCATCGTCATCGAGCCGTTCCGCGCCGCCGCCTTCCCGGTGGTCAAGGACCTGGTGGTGGACCGCAGCGCGTTCGACCGGATCATCCAGGCGGGCGGCTACATCACCGCCCCGACCGGCAGCGCCCCGGAGGCCCACTCCGTCCCGGTGCCGAAGGCGGACGCGGACGCGGCGTTCGACGCGGCGACCTGCATCGGCTGCGGCGCCTGCGTCGCGGCCTGCCCGAACGGCTCGGGAATGCTGTTCATGGCCGCGAAGGTCACCCATCTGGGGCTGCTCCCCCAGGGCCAGCCCGAACGGGACTCGCGGGTGGTCGACATGGTCGTCGCGCACGACGAGGCGGGGTTCGGCGGCTGCACCAACACCGGGGAGTGCGCCGCGGCCTGCCCGAAGGGCATCCCGCTGACCGCCATCGGCCGGCTCAACCGCGACTACCTGAACGCGACCCGCAGCAGCCGGTAGCGCCGCCGGTCTCCCGCCTGCTCTGTCGAGTGCCGCCTGCCCCGGTCCGCTTCGGACCGGGGCAGGCGGCACAATGCTCAACGCGACATTCACCTGGGGAAGGCGGGCTCGAACAACGTGACCACCTCTGTACTGCAACGCATCGCCGAGGAGCTCGACGTACGCGTCGAGCAGGTCAGGGCCGCGGTCGACCTGCTCGACGGCGGGGCCACCGTGCCGTTCATCGCGCGCTACCGGAAGGAAGCGACCGGAGCGCTGGACGACGGCCAGCTGCGCACTCTCGAGGAGCGGCTGCGCTACCTGCGCGAGCTGGAGGAGCGGCGGGCGGCGATCCTGGAGTCGATTCGCGATCAGGGCAAACTGACGGAGGAACTGGAAGCGCAGATCCGCGCGGCCGACACCAAGGCGCGGCTGGAGGACATCTACCTGCCCTACCGGCCGAAGCGGCGGACCAAGGCGCAGATCGCGCGCGAAGCCGGCCTGGAGCCGCTGGCCGACCTGCTGCTCGGCGACCCGACCCGTGATCCGCGCACGGAGGCGGCCGGCTTCGTCGACGCCGACCGCGGGGTGGCCGATCTGGCGGCGGCGCTCGACGGGGCCCGCGCGATCCTCGTGGAACGGTTCGCCGAGGACGCCGACCTGATCGGTTCGCTGCGCGAGCAGATGTGGTCGCGGGGGCGCCTGGTCTCCCGCGTACGGGACGGCCGGGAAGCGAGCGGCGCGAAGTTCGCCGACTACTTCGACTACGCCGAGCCGTTCACCGCGCTGCCCTCACACCGCGTCCTGGCGATGTTCCGGGGCGAGAAGGAGGGCGTCCTCGACCTCACCCTGGAACCGGAGGAGCCTCCGGCGGAGCCGACGCCGGGACCGAGCCGTTACGAGCGGGAGATCGCCCGCCGCTTCGGCATCGCCGACCAGGGGCGCCCGGCCGACCGTTGGCTGGCCGACACGGTGCGCTGGGCGTGGCGTACCCGGATCCTCATTCACCTCGCCGCCGACCTGCGCATGCGACTGTGGCAGGCCGCCGAGGACGAGGCGGTGCGGATCTTCGCCGGGAACCTGCGTGACCTGCTGTTGGCCGCGCCCGCCGGTGCCCGCCCGACGATGGGGCTGGACCCGGGTGTGCGTACCGGGGTCAAGGTGGCGGTGGTCGACGGGACCGGCAAGGTCGTCGCCACCACGACCGTCTATCCGCACGAGCCGCGCCGGGAGTGGGCGGAGTCGATCGAGACCCTCGCCCGTCTCGCCCGGGCGCACAGGGTGGAGCTGGTGGCGATCGGTAACGGCACCGCCTCACGGGAGACCGACAAGCTGGTCGCCGATCTCATCCGGGCGCACCCGTCGCTCAATCTGACGAAGGTGATGGTCTCGGAGGCGGGAGCGTCGGTGTACTCGGCGTCCGCCTACGCCGCGCAGGAGCTGCCCGACCTGGACGTGTCGCTGCGCGGCGCGGTGTCCATCGCCCGCCGCCTACAGGACCCGCTCGCGGAACTGGTCAAGATCGACCCGCGGTCGATCGGGGTCGGGCAGTACCAGCACGACGTGTCGGAACTCAAACTGTCCCGCTCGCTCGACGCGGTCGTCGAGGACTGTGTGAACGCGGTGGGAGTCGATGTCAACACGGCCTCCGCGCCGCTGCTCGCCCGGGTGTCCGGCATCGGGCCGGGACTCGCGGAGAACATCGTGCTGCACCGGGACGCCAACGGGCCGTTCCGGGACCGGCGGGAACTCAAGCAGGTGCCGCGGCTGGGGCCGAAGGCGTTCGAGCAGTGCGCCGGCTTCCTGCGCATCCGAGACGGCGACGACCCGCTGGACGCGTCCGGGGTGCACCCGGAGGCGTACCCGGTGGTCCGCCGCATCCTCACCGCGACCGGCCGGGAGCTGCCGACGCTGATCGGCGACACGAAACTGCTGCGCAAGCTCGATCCGGCCGCGTTCGTCGACGAGCGGTTCGGCCTGCCCACCGTGACCGACATCCTCAAGGAACTGGAGAAGCCCGGCCGAGATCCGCGCCCGGCGTTTCGCACCGCGGTGTTCGCCGAAGGCGTGGACACGATCGAGGACCTCAAGCCGGGCCTGGTGCTGGAAGGGGTGGTCACGAACGTGGCCGCGTTCGGCGCCTTCGTCGACATCGGCGTCCACCAGGACGGGCTGGTGCACATCTCCGCGATGTCGCACGACTTCGTCCGGGATCCGCGGGACGTGGTCAAGCCCGGGGATGTGGTACGGGTCAAGGTACTCGACGTGGACGTGCCGCGGCGGCGGATCTCGCTGAGCCTGCGACTCGATGACGAACCGGCCCCCGGAGGCGCAGCACGCCGGGGCGGCACGGACCGTACCGGCGCGGTGCGCGGCGACCGCGGGGCCGGCCGCGCCGGCGCGGCGGGCCGTGGCGGCCGGCGCTCCGATCGCGACAACTTCGCCGGTGGCGCGCTTGCGGACGCGCTACGCCGAGCCGGCCTGGACAAGGGCCTGCCGAGGTCCAACGGCCGCGGCTGAGCCGAAGCGGGTGGCGGGCGGGCGACCGTCCGCCACCCGGCCACCCGCGGCTGTGGCGACCGAAAAGGAGGATCGTGACCGCCACTCTCTACGAGAACGCCCTGATCCACACCCTCGACCCCACGCGTCCCCGCGCCGAAGCCCTGCTCGTCCGCGGGGAGCGGATCGTCGCGGTGGGCAGCCGGGACGAGTGCCGGGAGCAGGCCGGGGCCGGTGCCCGGCGCGTCGATCTGGCGGGGATGACGGTGCTGCCCGGCCTGACCGACAGCCACATCCACGCGGCGTCGTTCTCGCGCGGGCTCGATCAGGTGGATCTGCGGGGCGCCCGTAGCCTCGCGGAAGCGCTTGAGCTCGTCCGACGCAAAGCCGGGACGCTGCCGGCCGGGGCCTGGCTGTTCGGCGGCCGCTGGGACCGCCACAAGTGGGATCACCCGGTGCAACCGACCCGCCACGACCTCGATCGGGTGTGCCCGGACCGTCCGGTCGCGCTGCCCAGCATCGACGGGCACACCGTGTGGGTGAACTCGCTCGCCTTGGACCGTCTCGGCGTCGACTCCGGGACGGCGGATCCGATCGGCGGCGAGATCGTCCGCGACGAGCGGGGCGAACCGACCGGAATCCTTCGGGAAGCCGCAGCGGATCCGCTGCGGCAGATCATGGAGAAGGAGTCGCCCGGCGATCTGGTCGCCCAGCTCCGCGCCGGACTGGCCCACCTGCTCGGGCTCGGACTCACCGGAATCCACGACATCGACGGGGAGGACTGCCGGGCGGCGTTGGAGACGCTGTACGCCCGCGGAGAGCTCCCGATGCGGGTGCACAAACTGATTCCGCGGGTCGCGCTCGACACCGCCATCGAGACCGGTCGCGCGACCGGCGACGGCGACCGGTGGTTGCGTACCGGCCCGGTGAAGATCTACACCGATGGCGCGCTCGGCTCGCACACCTGCCTGATGAGCGAGCCGTTCCATGGCGAGCCGGACAATCACGGCATCGCGGTGACCCCGGCCGAGGAGTTCGAGCAGCTCGTCGTCCGCGCGGCGGACGCGGGCATCGCGGTCGCGGCGCACGCGATCGGCGACGCGGCCAACCGGATGGTGCTGCGTGCCTACGGCAGGTGGCAGGAACGGCAGGCAGTCGCCGGCGGCCCGTTGCGGCTGCGCCACCGGATCGAACACGCCCAGCACCTGCAGCCCGCCGACGTGGGCGAGTTCGCCCGGATCGGCGTCATCGCCTCCATGCAGCCCACCCACTGCACCAGCGACCTCCCGCTGGTCTGCGCCCTGCTCGCCGATCGGCGGCTGGCGTCGTACGCGTGGCGAAGCCTGATCGATACCGGGGCGACGGTGGCGTTCGGTTCCGACGCGCCGGTGGAGGACCCGAACCCGTTCCACGGGCTGCACGCGGCGATCACCCGACAGCGTCCGGACGGCGATCCGCCCGGCGGTTTCCAACCCGGGGAACGCCTGCGGCTGGAGCAGGCGCTGCACGCCTACACGACCGCCCCCGCCTACGCCTCCCAGGAGGAGCATCTCAAGGGGCGGCTGCGGCCGGGCATGCTGGCCGACTTCATCGCACTGCCCGACGATCCGTTCGAACTCGACCCGGTGACGCTGCGAGAGGCGCGGGTCGCCGTCACGGTGGTCGGCGGCACGGTTCGCTGGCAGGCGTAGGCTGCGCGGAAAGGCCGCCCGGGGCGGGCGGCGGTCGGGCGACCGGGCCGGGGTTTACCTGCCAGGCGGTCGGGGATGCCTACGGGTAGCGGAGTCGACAGCGCGGCGACCCGCTTCGGCGGACGCCGCAGACCGAGACCCCGGAGGGGACCATGGGCAACGACGACCTCAGGCGCGTCGCCAAGGCGCGGGCCGATCACATGCCGGCCGAGCGGGCCGGTAGGCGCCTCGACCCCGATTCGACCAGCAGGGACCGGACAGGCGATTCGCGGGCGGCCGGCCCGGGAGCGGGCGAGGGACGCCTGCGCGACGTACGGGACATACCGCGCAGCAGCCTCGACCTGGGCGACGAGAGCACCGGGGGCATGGCGGCCGAGCAGGCGATCGGGGCCCGACCCGGCGAGGCGGGCACCGAGATCGAGGATCGCACGAGTTGAGCCCAGGGCACGTGCGAGGCGCCGCGGCCACCTCCGGTGGCCGCGGCGCCGTGTCGCAGCCGGTCAGGCCCACTCTTTCGTCAAGCGGACGACCGTCGCGTTCGGGCCTGTTCGGCTGATCGTCGGCTCACTCGGCCGCCGCGGCGACGGACGGGACGGCGTCCCGCTGCCGGGACACCACCGTCCGTTCGATCGACTCGTCGGACATGCCGAGGCTGCGACGCACCGCGGCGGCCAACGCGCGGTCGTCGTCGTGCGGCACCACCGCCGCCACGTGACCGTCCGGACGGATCACCCACGCCTCGCCGGGCCGGACGTCCAGCGCCTCGGCGAGCACGCCGGTCCGGTCGATGTTCCCGAGCGCCAGCACCCGCAACGGCGCCCGAGTCACCCCGCTCACCGCGGCGCGCGCCGCGGCGGTATCGCCGGTGGTGAGCACCAGAAGTCCGTCGCGGACGATCTCCCGCAGCCGCGTCACGCCCGGCTCGCCCGCCACACTCACCGGCGCGTCCGGCACGAGCACCCCGGGCACGACCGGCGGCGTCTCGCCCCGAGGCGGCCGGCCCGAGAACACCCGGGTCGGGTTCGGGGTGGTCAGCGGCGAGTCGACGTACCAGAACGGCTCCGCCAGCCGCCCGGAGTTGACGTTCTCGCGAGCCTGCGCATCGACCAGCGCCTGCTCCAGGATCTCCTTGCGGCGCGCCCAGGCCGCCTCGGTCTGGGGAACCAGGAAGTCCATGGTCGCGCTGGTCACCGCCAGGTTCTCGGACGCAGCGGCGACCCGTTCCGTCTCGTACGTGCGCAGCAGCGCCGGCGGTGCCCAGCCGCGCATCACGAACGCGACCTTCCAGGCCGCGTTCTCGACATCCGGCACGCCGGAGTTCAGGCCGCGGGCGCCGAAGGGGGCCACCAGGTGCGCTAGGTCACCGGCCACGAGAACGCGGCCGACGCACATGCGGTCGACGAGCCGAGCATGGAACCGGTACACCGACGACCAGACCACCTCGTACGGCTTGTCGCCGATGATCTGCCGGATCCGCTCGTTCAGCCGACCGCTGTCACGTTCGGTGTCCAGGTCGAAGTCGCCCGGCACCTGCCAGTCGATCCGATACGTGGAGTCGGGGCAGGGGTGGATCAGCACCTGCCGGCCCGGGTTCCACTCCGGGTCGAAGTAGAACCGGCGCTCATGCGCCCAATCGCCGAGGTCGGCCCGGATGTCGCAGATGAGGAAGTGGTCGTCGAAGGTACGACCGCCGAAGGTCAGGCCCAGCATGCTGCGTACCGCGTCGCCTCGGGCACCGGCACAGGCGAGCACGTAGGCCGCCCGCAACGACCGCTCGCCCTCCGAGGTGCGGCAGGTCACCGTGACGCCGTCCTCGTCCTGGGCGATCGCGGTGACCTGGTGCCCCCAGCGCACATCGATCAACCGGTTCGCCGTGATCCGCTCGTCGAGGATCGCTTCGGTGCGCGACTGGGAGATGTTGACGAACGGCGGGAACGGCGACCGGCCCCGGTCGGTGAAGGTCACGCAGAAGAGTTCCTGGTCGCGATAGTAGGTGCGCGCCCGCTCCCAGGTGACCCCCTCGTCGGCGATCTGCCGACCGGCACCCACCGCCTCCCAGATGTCCAGCACGTCCCGCTGCTGGCAGATCGACTTGGAGCCGATGAGGTCACGGGCCGGGCGCTCGTCCACCACGGTCACCGGGATGCCCCATCGGGCCAACAGCAGCGCCCCGGTCTGTCCGACCGGTCCGGCGCCGATGACGATCACCCGGTCCGAGCCATCCACGGAGCCAGTCATCCCTGCAACTCCTCCCATACCTCGCGGTCCCGGTCCGCCGTCCAGATCCGTGGCCAGTCGATGCCGTTGAACTCGTCCCACAGCCGCTGCACGTTGAACGGCAGGCAGTGTTCGAAGATCGGCCATTTGCCGTAGCGCGGTGCCAGGGCCTCGTGGGTCGCCTCGAACGCCTCCTTGAGCGTCCCGCCGCTCGCGTGCACCTCGCCCACCTTGGTCCGCATCACCAGCAGAAAGTCACGGGTCTGTTCGACGGCGGCGGTGACGGCCGCGGATCCTCGGGCCACCGCGCCCCGACCGCCGACGAGCGCTTCGGCACCGAACGCGCTGACCCGGTCCAAGGTGCCGGTCGACCAGTCGGTGTGGAAGGCGTCGCCGGTGTAGAGCGCGGCCTGTGCCTCCACCAGGTCGCCGGCGAACAGCACCCGCTGCTTGGGCAGCCACAGCACGATGTCGCCGGCGGTGTGCCCCCGGCCGCAGAACTGCAGCACCGCCTCGCCCCGGTCGCCGCCGAGGTCGATGGTCAGGCGGTCGGAGAAGGTGACGGTGGGCCAGGTCAGGTCGGGAATCGTCTCCTCACCGGTGAAAAGCCGCGGCATCCGGCCGCGCTCGGACTCCCAGTCCTCCTTGCCCCGTTCCGCGATCAGCCGCCGGGTCTGCTCGTGGGCGACGATCACCTCGGCGTCGAACGCGGACGCGCCGAGTACCCGTACCGCGTGGTAGTGCGACAGCACGAGGTACCGGACCGGCTTGTCGGTGTGCTCCCGCAGCCGGTCCAGCCACCGGCGGGCCATCACCGGCGTGGCCCGCGCCTCGAAGGCGATGAGGAAGTCCTCTCCTTCGACCGCGCCGACGTTCGGGTCGCCTTCGGCGGTCAGCGCGTACACGCCGTCGGCGAGCACCTCCAACGTTTCGGTCTTCTCCTCCAAATCGGCCGAGGAGGCGAATGGCTTGGCCATGGCTGTTCCTTTCTGTTCAGTCACGAGGCGGCTTGCGCGTAGCCGCCGCCCAGATAGGCGGCCTGCACCCGGTCGTCCCGGGCGAGCGTCTCCGGCGTTCCGGTGACGACCACCCGGCCTCGGTCCATGACCACGACCTCGTCTGCTACGCGGAAGGCCGCTCGCGCGTTCTGCTCCACCAGCACGATGGTCAGCCGGTGGTCGGCCTTGAGCCGAGCGAGCGCTGTGAAGATCTCACCGACCAGGCGCGGGGCGAGGCCGAGGCTCGGCTCGTCGAGGACGAGGACCTTCGGCTCGGCCATGAGTCCGCGTCCGATCGCGACCATCTGCTGCTCCCCGCCGGAGAGCGTGCCGGCAGGCTGGTTGATCCGCACGGACAGCCGGGGGAACAGTTCCAGGACCTGTTCGCGTCGAGCGGCGGCCTGCCGGCCGCGGCGGCGGGTCCACCCGCCCAGCGCCAGGTTGTCCAACACGGTCAGGGACGGGAAGACCAGTCGGTTCTCCGGCACGTGCGCCAGGCCGGCCGCAGCGATCCGCTCGGCGGACAGGCCCGTCACGTCCCGGCCGTCCAACACGATCCGGCCGCTGGTCGGTCGGATCAGCCCGGACAGTGCACGCAACAGCGTGCTCTTGCCCGCGCCGTTGGCGCCGATGACCGCGACGAGCCGCCCGGCCGGGATGTTCAGGTCGATGTCATGCAGCACCTGCAGCTTGTCGTATCCCGCGTTCAGTCCGCTGACCTCGAGCATCACTGGCCCTCCTCGCTGGCTGCCCGCCCGGCACCGGCCGGTGCGACCGTGACGTCGTCCTCGTCGTCGACCCCGAGGTACGCGGCCAGGACCGCCGGGTCGTTGCGCACCTCGTCGGGAGTGCCGAGCGCGATGAGCCGGCCATCGTCCAGCACCGCGACCCGGTCGGCCAATGCCATGACGGCCTCCACGTCATGCTCGACCAGCACGATCGTCATGCCGCCGGCCCGCAGCCGCCGCAGCAGCCGGACGAGCTCTCGGCGCTCTCCGCCGGACAGACCGGCCATCGGTTCGTCCAGTAGCAGCAGATCGGGCTCGAGGGCGAGCGCCCGGGCGATCTCCATCAGTCGCTGTCGGCCGAACGGCAGGTCGGCGGACAGCCGGTCGGCGTCCTGTGCGAGACCGACGAGTTCGAGTACCTCGTCGACGGACCGGGAGATCTGGCGCTCCTCGGCCCGGGCCGGCAGGACGAGCGCGCCGCGTAGCAGGCCCGCCCGGCTCCGCAGGTGGCGGCCCACCGCCACGTTCCCGCGCACCGTCGTCGATTTGAAGATCTGCAGGTTCTGGAAGGTACGGGTCGCCCGGCCCGCGGCGAACACGTGCGGCTTGCGGCCGTCGATCCGCTCACCCCGTAGCCACACCGAGCCCTCGGACGGAGCGAGCACCCCGCTGATCATGTTGAAGCAGGTGGTTTTCCCCGCGCCGTTCGGACCGATGAGCGCGAAGATCTCCCCGGCCCGCACCTCGAACGACACGTCGTGCACCGCGGTCACCCCACCGAAACGGCGGACCAGGCCGCGCACCTCGAGCAGGGTCTCACCGGCCGGCAGGCGGTCGGGTCGGGTCAAGAGCGGCGACTCGTCCGCTTCCGACTCCTCCACCGGCGCGGAGGCCGCCGCGGGAGAGGGGCGACGGAACCTGGCGAGCAGGCGTCGCCATACCCCGTGGATGCCGCCGGGGACGAAGAGGATGACCACGGTGAGCACCACGCCGAAGCCGATCAACTGCACCTCGCCGATCGCGCCGGGCAGGATCATCGGGATGACGCTGCGCAGACCCTCGTCGAGGAATTCCACGGCGAACGCACCGACGATCGCCCCCCACACGCTGCCCAGTCCGCCGAGGACCGCCATGAGCAGGAACTCCACGGAGAGCGGGAAGTTGGCGGCGTTGGGGTTGACCACCCCGATCCAGTGCACGTACGTCACCCCGGCGAGGCCCGCGTAGCCGGCGGAGAGCACGAACACCTGCAGCCGGAGGCGGAAGGTGTTCACGCCGAGGCACTCGGCCGCCACTTCGGAGTCGTTGACCGCGCCGAGCGCCCGGCCGATCCGGCCGGCGACGATGTTGCGGGCCAGCAGGAGCGCCAGGAACACGATCGGCGCCAGCAACCAGAAGTACTCGGCGGGGCTGTCGTAGCGGCGTCCGCCGAAGGCCGGCTTGTCCACGCCGTACAGGCCGGACGTCGCGCCGAGGAAGTCCGACTCGGTGGCCGCGACCGCGACGATGATGCCGAGCCCGAGGGTGGCGAGCGCGAGGTAGTGCCCGCGCAACCGCAACAGCGGCAGCCCCACGAGCAGCGCCACGACCATCGCCAGCAGCACGGCGAACACCGCCGCGACGAGCATCGGCACCTCGTACCGGGTGACCAGCAGGGCCTGGCCGTAGGCGCCGATGGCGAAGAACGCGGCCTGGCCGAGGCTGACCTGGCCGGCGAGACCCATGAGCAGCGAGAGCCCGATCGCGGCCAGGCCGTAGATCAGCGCGTACACCCCGACGTTGACCATGGACTCGGGCGCGACGAGCGGGAACGCGGCGAGCAGCAGGGCGAGCACGGCGAAGGAGACCAGTTCTCCCGCCCATGGTCGCCGTCGGTTGTTGACGTCGTTGGTGGAGTTCGCCACCGTGGTTCGACTCGCCATCACACCCTCGCCACCGTGTGCTGCCGGAAGATGCCGCCTGGCCGCATGACCAGGACGAGGATCAGGACGATGAAGGCCACCGCGTCACGCAGGCCCGAGTCGACGTATCCGGCGACGAGCGACTCGAGCACGCCGAGGAGCAGGCCGCCGAGGATCGCACCCCGGAAGGAGACCAGCCCACCGAGTGTCGCGGCGACGAATCCCTTCAGCCCGAGGGCCAGACCGGAGTCCCAGGAGCTGAAGTAGATGGGGCTGGACAGCACGCCGGCCACCGAGCCGAGGAAACCGGCGATGGCGAACGAGAGCAGCGATGCCCGGGCGATGGAGATGCCGACCAGTCGGGCGGCGGTGGGCTGCTCTGCGCAGGCGCGCAGCGCCTTGCCGAGCAGCGTGCGCTCGTAGAACAGGGTGACCACGACCGCGACGATCGCGGTGACCCCGAGGATCCACAGGTACTGCGCCTGTACGGAGACCCCGAAGACGTTGAAATCGGAGCCGGGGAACGGGGTGAGTCCCTGCCCTTCCGGCCCCCAGATCAGCAGCATCGCCGCCTTGAGCGCGGTCGAGACACCCAGCGTGAGGATGATCGAGATCAGGGTGGTCATCCGCTTGACGGGAGCGATGGTGAGCCGCTGCATGACCGCGGCCACGACGACGACGGTGGCGATGGCGAGGAGGATCGCGGCGGGCAGCGGAAGCCCGCTGCCCGCCGCGCTGATCGCCACCAGCCCCGCGAGCGCGGCGAACTCGCCCTGGGCGAGATTGATCACCTCGCTCACCGTGAAGATCACGACGAATCCCATCGCGATCAGTGCGTACACCGCGCCGATCGAGACGCCGGCGAGGAGGAGCTGGAAGAGATCGGTCATCGACGCGCTACCTGCCCTGCAGGAGCTGCCACTTGCCGCCGGAGACGGTCACCAGCACCAGGGCGTCCTTGCTGAGCCCGGAGTGGTCCTCGGGGGTCATCTTGTAGACGCCGGTGATGCCGACGAACCCGTTGACCTGCTCGAGGTAGTCCCGAACCTTCTGCTTGTCCGTGCCGACCGCCTTGAACGCCTCCACGGCGAGCTGGAAGGCGTCGTAGGCGTGTCCGGCGAAGGTCGACGGGCTCTCGTTGTACGTCGCCCGGTAGTCGGCGAGGAACTTGGTCAGCACCGCCTTCTGCGGGTCGCTGTCGGGCAGCTGGTCGGCGACGAGCAGGCGGCCCAGCGGCGCCACCAGGCCGTCGGCTGAGTTGCCGGCCGTGTCCAGGAAGACCTGGTTGCCGATGCCGTGGCTCTGCACGACGGTGGCGGTGATGCCGAGCTGACGGTAGGCCTTCTGAGCCAGCGCGGCCGCCGGCGGAATACCCCAGATGATGTTCATGTCCGCCTTGGCGTTCCGGATGTTGATCATCTGGGCGGTGAAGTCGGTCGCGTCCGGAGCGAACTTCTCGACCCGGACGACCGAGATGCCGGCGGGCTTGCCGAGCTCGGTCAGGGTCTCGGCGACCCCCTCGCCGAAGCCGGAGGCGTCCCGCAGCAGGCCGATGGTCTTCCAACCGTTGGCCTTGGCGTAGTCGATCATGTTCTCGAGAACCACCGCGTCGTTCTGCGCGGTCTTGAAGACCCAGGTCGCGTCCTTGACGATGGCCGCGTTCGCCGCGAGGGAGATCATCGGCATCTGGGCCGACTCGGCGATGGCCCGCATCGCGAGGCTCGGCCCGGTCCGGCTCGCGCCCAGGACGATGTCGACCTTCTGCGACACCATCTCGTTCATCGCCTTGGCCGCGCCGTCCTCGGTGGACTGGTTGTCCTCGATGATCAGCTCGACCTGACGTCCGTTGATGCCGCCCGCCTCGTTGAGCTGCTTCGCGAGCATCTCGAGGGTCTTGCGCTCCGGCACGCCGAGGCTGGCCCCGGCGCCCGTGATGTCCAGAATGGCACCGATCTTGATCGGGCCGGTGGTGCTGCCGCCGCTGTCCGTGCTCTCGGTCTCGGCACAGCCGCTCGCGGCGACCATCAGCGCCGCCGCTGCCACGGCGGCCCCGATTCGGTGGGTGAGTCGCATAGGTTCGCCCCTTTGGGAGGTAGTGGTGCGGGTGACCCTTGTCATCAAGGGCGTTCTATAGTCGAACTACCTGCTCTCAATTTGAGACGAGACAGTAAACGCCATTGCTCGCGGAGACAAGGGCGAGGACCAAACTGAAATCAGAGGAGCTGGCAACGTTGCCGGACGCACCCTACTCCCAGACCCTGGATCGTGGCCTGCGCGTATTGGAGCTGCTAGCCGCCGCAGAGGGACCGCTGTCGATCGCCGACCTCAGTCGAGAGATCGACGTACACAGGTCAATTATCTACCGTATGGTGCGCACTCTCGAAGCTCATCGCCTCGTAGCGCGAGGACCGGACGGGCGCTATGAACTCGGCCTCGGCATGGCCGCGCTCGCCCGGTCGGTCCGCCCCGTACTACAGTCCGCAGCCCTTCCGACACTCTCCGATCTGGCCGACGACGTGGGGCTCACCGCCTTCCTGGTCGTCCCGGACGGTGACGAGGCGGTCACGCTGATCAGCGTCGAGCCCCAGCGCACCCAGGTGCATGTCACGTACCGCCCGGGCGTCCGACACCCCATCCATCGCGGCGCACCTGGCATCGCCCTGCTCGCCGGCCGCCCGCCGACGCCCGGCGAACCGGAGAACGTGATCGAGGCCAGGGCCCGTGGCTGGGCGTTCTCGCACAGCGAGGTGATCCCGGGAATGCGCTCCGTGGCGGCCCCGGTGACCGACCAACGCGGGCAGGTGCACGCCTCGGTCGCGGTGATCTATGTGGCCGAGGAACTCAGCCGAGAAACCCTCGCCGAACGGGTGATCAAAGCGGCCACGGCGATCGCCAACCGGTTACCCTGACCTTGCAAACGTGTAACACCTCCTCGCGTTTTCGGCGGGGATCTGATACAAACCCAACACCAGCCTGCGTTGCGGACGCACGGCCGTCCGACGTGCGGACGTGCCGGAACGGTACGCGGTGGAGGCGCGACACCCCCTTCCACATCCCCCACACCCCTGTCGACCGTCGGCGAGGAGGCACCTCGTGCTGGACCTGAGCCCCCGACCAGAGGATCTCGAGCCCATCGAGCGGGCGTCGATCGACGAACTGCGCGCGCTGCAGCTCGAGCGACTGCGCTGGTCGCTGCGACACGCCTACGAGAACGTGCCGCACTACCGCAAGGCGTTCGACGCCGCGGGCGTGCACCCCGACGACTGCCGCGAACTCGCCGACCTGGCCCGCTTCCCGTTCACCACGAAGACGGACCTGCGGGACAACTACCCCTTCGGGATGTTCGCCGTGCCGCGTCAGCGGATCGCCCGGGTGCACGCCTCGTCGGGAACGACCGGGCGGCCGACGGTCGTCGGCTACACCCGCGAGGACATCCGCACCTGGGCCCGCCTGGTGGCCCGATCGATCCGCGCCTCCGGCGGACGCCCCGGGGACCGGGTGCATGTCGCCTACGGGTACGGCCTGTTCACCGGCGGCCTGGGTGCGCACTACGGCGCGGAGGAGCTCGGTTGCACGGTCATCCCGGTCTCCGGTGGCATGACCGAGCGGCAGGTCAAGCTGATCTGCGACTTCGAGCCGGACATCATCATGGTGACCCCGAGCTACATGCTGGCCATCGTCGACGAGATGGAACGGCAGGGCATCGACCCCCGCTCCACCTCGCTGAAGGTGGGCATCTTCGGGGCCGAGCCGTGGACCGCCGAGATGCGCCGCGAGATGGAGGAGCGCCTCGACATGCACGCGGTGGACATCTACGGGCTGTCGGAGATGATGGGCCCCGGCGTGGCGAACGAGTGTGTCGAGACGAAGGACGGGCCGCATCTCTGGGAGGACCACTTCTACCCCGAGATCATCGACCCGGTGACCGGGGAGGTGCTGCCGGACGGTGAGGAGGGAGAGCTGGTACTCACCACCCTCACCCGGGAGGCGATGCCCATCATCCGCTACCGCACCCGGGACCTCACCCGGCTGCTGCCCGGCACCGCCCGCCCGATGCGGCGGATGCAGAAGGTGACCGGCCGCAGTGACGACATGATGATCATCCGTGGGGTGAACGTCTTCCCCACCCAGATCGAAGAGCTGATCCTGCGTACGCCGCAGCTGTCGCCGCATTTCCAGTGCGTACTGACCAAGCAGGGCCGCATGGACGTGCTCACCGTGCGCGTCGAGCGCCGGCCCGAGGTGGCCGTCGATGCGGCGCGGCGGGCCGGTGAACTGCTCGGGCAGCTGGTCAAGAACAACATCGGGATCAGCGTCGCGATCGAGGTGATCGATCCGGACGGTGTCGAACGGTCGATGGGCAAGATGCGCCGGATCGTCGACCTCCGTGCCGAGAGCTGACGCTCGGGCCGACCACGAAGGGAGTGACATGAGTCAGTCGGTGACTCAGGACGGCCCGGCTCAGGCGATGTTCGCCGCCGACCTGGCGTCCCAGGCGCTCGGTATCGAGGTGGTGTCCGCAGGAGACGGGGAGGCCGTGGCGCGCATGCGGGTCACCCGCAACATGATCAACGGCCACGCGATTGCGCACGGCGGCTACGTGTTCCTGCTGGCGGACACCACCTTCGCCCTGGCCTGCAACAGCTGGGGTCCGGTGACCGTCGCGGCGGGCGCGGACATCGTCTTCGTCCGGCCGGTCCGGGAGGGTGACCTGCTGGTGGCGCACGCCCGGGAGCGGATCCGGTACGGACGCAGCGGCGTCTACGACGTCACGGTGACCTGTGGGGAGGAGATCGTCGCCGAGTTCCGCGGGCGCAGCCGCGTCATCGGCAACGCCAAGTGAGAACGCGATCTTGCACTTTTGGCACCGACAAATCCGGGCAATCTGCCACGAAAGGTCAGCCAAAAGTGCAAGATCGCGTTGGTTGGCGCGGGACCCCGATCGTCGTCGGGAGCGGCTCGGCCGGACAGACAGCCGGCAAGGTGATCGCGGCCAGGAGCAGGTCCGACCGGGCCAGCCACCGCCCAGTGAACCCGGTCAGGGTGCCGCCACCCGGTAGCGGTGGCCCCGGCACCAGCAACCGGGCGGTGAAGGTGGCCTGCTGCACATCGACCGTGATCAGGGCGTCCTCGAAACCCAGCCAGCGGCGGGCCAACGGGAACCACGCCTTGTACACCGACTCCTTCAACGTGAACAGAAGGCGGTCCCATCGGACCCCCGGATCGGTGGTGAGCAACTCACCGATCCAGTCGCGCTCCTGCGGCAACGCGATCGTCTCGAGCACCCCGTTCGGGAGTGGCTCGTTGGGTTCCGCGTCGATTCCCACCGTCGCCAGGTCCCTGCCGCGTGCCACCACCGCGGCCCGGTAGCCGGTGCAGTGGGTGATGCTGCCGACCACACCCGGCGGCCAGCACGGCTCCCGGTTCGGTCCGGGCAGCAGCGGAATCGGGGCGATGCCGAACTCGGCCATTGCCCGGCGTGCCAGATGCCGGGCGGTGGCGAACTCGCGGCGACGCTTCTCCACCGCGTTGGCCAGCAGCGCCTCCTCCGCCGGGAACAGATACGCGTCCGCCGGGTCGTCGAACGCCTCCGCTGCTGCGACCGACTCCGGCAGCAGTTCCTCGATCATCGCGTGGGCTCCGATGTCTTCGACGTCAAGAAAACCGGGCGGACCGGCTGCGGCACCCCGCCGCGTCGCTGCCACTCGCGCGGGTAGCCGAGCGAGACCTCCTCGAAACGCACTCCGTCGTACCAGGTGGTGCGGGGAATATGCAGGTGACCGTAGACGACCGCGGCGGCACGGAAACGAATGTGCCAGTCCGCGGTCAACTCCGTGCCGCACCACTGCGCGAACTCCGGGTAACGCAGCACGTCGGTCGGCTGCCGGACCAACGGGAAGTGGTTGATCAGGACGGTGGGCAGGTCGGGATCGAGATCGAGCAGCCGCCGCTCGGTCTGCTCGACCCTCGCTCGACACCAGGCCGCCCGGCTCGGATACGGGTCCGGGTGCAACAGCGCCTCGTCGGTGCTGACGATGCCGGCCTCGTACGCCCGCCTGAGCGACTCCTCCGTGCTCGTCGTGCCGCGCACCCGGAACGTGTAGTCGTACAAGAGGAACAGCGGTACCAGGATCACGGGACCCCCGGCCCCCACCCAGACCGGATAGTCGTCCTCCGGGGTGCTCACTCCCAGATCGCGGCACAACCGCACGAGCCGCGCATACCGTTCTGTTCCGCGGAGCTGGACCGGGTCCTTCGGCGGTGTCCACAACTCGTGGTTACCGGGGGCCCAGATCACCTTCTCGAACCTGTCGCGCAGCAGCGTCAGCGCCCATTCGATGTCGGCGAAGTACTCCCCCACATCGCCGGCCACGATCAGCCAGTCACCGTCCGACCCTGGCCGGATGGCCTCGACGATCTTGCGGTTCTCCCGGTGGCGGACATGCAGATCGCTGACGGCAAGCAGTGTCGCCTCCGACCCCTGCCCCAACGGCCACCTCCCGGTATCCGCGCAGAAATCCGCATCATCGCCTGCGAGGGCTCCGCCAGCATAGCGCCGACAACGATCCGTCGCCCCCCACTGCAATCGCCCGTTTGCGATCGATGTGGACTCGTCGTCACCGCCGTGCCCAGGGGTGCGCAGATCGTGGGTGCCGTCTACCGTCGGAGGCACCGACAGCGTGCGTCGTTCGGGGAGAAGGCGTTGCTCAGACAGGATGCGTTCCGCTACACCGTTCGGGCTCGAACCACTCCGGCCACGGCCAGCGCCTTTCTGAGCGACCTGACCCGCCAGGCCGAGCTGCATCCGCTGATCGTGCGAATCGAGCGCCGCGCGCCCCGGCCCGGTGCACTGGCCGGCTATGTGATCACCGACCGGCTCGCCTGGGGACCGGTACGGTTTCCCGTCACCTACCGAGCCGACGTTCTGCGTGCGAACGAGGACGAGGTCGTCACCGAGGCCCGGCGCTGGCCGCGGACGACGGTCCGCAACCACACCCGTCTGTACCGCGAGCCGTCAGACGACGAGGTGCGGATCGACGTCGAGATCACGCTCGTCGCTCCCGGCCCGTTGTTCGGGTACGCGTTCCGGCAGGCCCGGTCAGCCCACCTCGCTCTGGCCGACCGGCTCGGCCCGGCGATCGAGAATCAGCCGCCGGAGTGAGCGGGACCGGATCGGGTGCCCGCACCCGGTCACGGTGCGGGCACCCGGGGTACGGGTTCAACGCTCGGCGCGTGCCACCCGTACCACTGCTCAGCTCAACTTGTAGCTGTACGCGTATCCGCTGGGGTTGCACACGTTGAGTTGGTTCATCGTCTGGCTGTAGCTGAAGCCGGGCGGCACCGAGCACGCCCACAGCCCGACGACCGGCACCCGCATCCGGTAGCTGTAGGCGAAGCTACTCGGACTGCACACGTTCAGGTCGTTGGTGACCCGGTCCCAGGTGTAGCCGCTGGGCACCGAGCACACCGTGATGTTGTCCGCGGGCACGCGCATCCGGTAGCTGTAGGCGAAGCCGCTGGGGTTGCACACGTTCAGGTCGTTGGTGACACGATCGTAGGTGTAACCACTCGGCACCGAGCACACCGTGATGTTGTCCGCGGGCAGTCGCAGGCGGTAGGTGTACGCCCAGCCGCCCGGATTGCATCGGTTGAGGTCGTTGGTGACGCGATCGTAGGTGTAACCGCTCGGTACCGAGCAGGCCCAGGTGTAGTCCAGGTTGCCGGTGATCGTCCAGGTGAACGAGGTGCTGCCGGTCCGGTTGGCGGTGTCGCGGGCGGTCACCGTCACGTTGTACGTGTTCGCCGTCGTGGGCGTGCCGGAGATCAGCCCGGTCGACGAGTTGATGGACAGCCCGGCGGGCAGACCGCTGGCCGACCAGGTGTAGGGCGGGGTACCGCCGGAGGCGGACATCTGCAGGCTGGTCGACACGCCCTTCGTACTGGTCCTGTTGCCCGGGTTGTCGACGTGGACGACGTCCGGTGAGCCGCCGGTGTTGACGAACAGCAGGCGGTTCGGCGAGCCGCTACCCGGATTTACGATCTTGTTGGTGGTCGCGTTGGTGAACATCGTGTCGGCCACCTGGGCCGGGGTCAGCGCGGGGTTGGCGCCCAGGATCAACGCGGCACCGCCCGCCACGTGCGGTGCCGCCATCGAGGTGCCGCTGATGGTGTTGACCGCGGTGTCGCTGCTGCTCCACGCGGAAGTGATGCTCACCCCCGGCGCGAAGATGTCGGTGCAGGTGCCGTAGTTGGAGAAGGACGCACGGTAGTCGCTGCTGTCCGACGCGTTGACGGTGATCGCCTCGGCGACCCGGGCCGGGGTGAAGTTGCAGGCGTTGGAGCTGCTGTTACCGGACGCGATCGCGTAGACGACGCCGTCGGCGATGGAGTTGCGGACCGCGTTCTCCAAGGTGGAGTTGCTGCCGGATCCGCCGAGGCTCATGTTGGCCACCGCCGGGCCGGAGGTGTGGTGCCCGGTCACCCAGTCGACGCCCGCGGCGACCCCGGCGAAGGAACCCGACCCGGAGCAGTTGAGCACCTTCACCGCGATGAGCCGCACCCCTTTGGCCACCCCGTACGCGTTGCCGCCGACTGTGCCGGCGACGTGCGTGCCGTGCCCGTTGCAGTCGGTGTTGTTGCCGTCCCCGGTGGTGTTGGTGCCCCAGACGGCGCGGCCGCCGAAGTCCTGGTGGGTGACCCGGATACCGGTGTCGATGATGTACGCCGTCACGTTCGAGGCGGTGTTCGGGTACGTGTAGCTGTTGTCCAGCGGCAGGTTGCGCTGATCGATCCGGTTCAGACCCCAGGACGGCGGGTTGGTCTGGGTGCCGACCGCCTGCACCGTGCCGTTCTGCTCGACGTACGCCACAGCCGGGTTGGCGGCGAGCCGGCGAGCGGCCTGCTCGCTGAGCCGGCCGGCGAAGCCGCGCAACGCGTGCCGGTAGACGTGCTCCACTCTGGCGTTGTGCCGGGCCGCCAGGTCGTCGGTCAGTGCGTCCACTCCGAGCCGAGCGACGGGACCGCTGTCCTTGAAGACGACGATGTAGCTGTCCTTGATGGCGTTCGGGTTGTCCGCACCGAGAATCACACCGCCGACACCGGCGCCGGCGGCAGCGGCGGGTGACGCGGTCAACGCCGCCATCGCGAGGACGGTCGCCGCCGCAGTGCCGAGCCGCAGCAGCCGTCGAGTCCGGCCCGGGCTAGCTTTTCGCATCGCAGGGTCTCCCTCGTACCGGGGTGCCCGGGCGGTCGAACGGGCCGACACGACCGGGCACCGCAACCGAAAAAGGTCGATGCAATTCTATGTATCGATGAGTTAGGGCACGAGTACCCTCGGTACGCGATTCGTGGCTTGCCCGGGCCGTTCGATACGGTCGGGAAATGCTTCCTGTGCACGTGACGACGTGGGACGACGAGCAGGGACGCGATGACCAGGTCATCCTCATTCACGGCACGATGTCCTGGGGGCTCGCCTCGTTCGGGAAGCAGCGGGAGCTCGCCAGCCATCGCCGAATCCTGGTGGTCGACCGACGAGGCTTCGGCGCAAGCCCGGACACGGAACAGAGCGACTACGAAGTCGACGCAGACGATGTCATCGAGTTGATGGACCGTCCGACGCACCTCGTCGGCCACTCGTACGGCGGGGTCGTCGCCATGCTCGCTGCGGCTCGGTGCCCGCATCGGGTGCGATCTCTGGCGCTCATCGAACCGGCGGCGCTGGCGGTCGCCGCCGAACATCCGGTCGTGGCCGCAGCGCTGGAGGCCAACAGGCGCTATGTGGCTGCCTCGCGATCGATGTCGGTGGAGGACTATCTGCGTTCGGCATTCGGTGCGGAACCGATCCCTGAGCCGAGGGAGTTCGCGTTACGCGCCGCGCGGACCGCCATGCGAGAGCGGCCATGCTGGGAGGCCGACGTGCCGGTGACCGCACTCCGAACACACGACTATCCGAAGCTAGTGCTGGCAGGACTCTGGGACACGGCTGCACCCGACTATCGGGCCCGCATCGGCGAGCCACTCATGGTGACAGCTGAGATCGTGGCCAGACGCATCGGCGGCTGCTTTCATCAGATACCGGGAGCAGACCACATGGTGCATCAGCAACGCCCCGACGAGGTCAACCGACTACTTCTGCGGCTGTGGGAGCGGGATCGGTCAATTCGACGTCGGGCCACGGCGGCACGGGCTGGTCAGCTGGGAGTGCAGGCAGGCCACGACTGCCAGCCAGAAGTACGGCCCGGAAAGTTCCGTACACAGCGTCTTCGGTCCGTTTCGCCACGGTGACCGGCCGACCTGCTGACACATGAGGTATGACACGTCTGCAACGCCTGGCCTTGATGCGAATCCAGCGCGAAGATGCGCTCGTGATCACCGCGGAGCGATATCGACGATTCGGGCAGCGTGAGGCTCGGGGACACTCGCCGACGTATGAGCGGCTGGCCTTAGCGATCGCTGACGACCCCGAGCTGCTGGCCTTCCTCGACGAGCTTCCGGAGCACAAGCGACAGCCAAACCTACTGTTCGCCGCAGCCCGCTACCTCGGCGCTCCACTTACAGACCCAGACTCCTTCCGCTCCTGGTCCCTGCATCATCGAGACGACCTGGCGGCGGTGATGCAGCAGCGCAGCACCCAGACCAATGAGCCCGGTGTGAGGGTCCGTTCCTGACCGGCGAGGCTCAGGTACCCCGGCGCCGAACGGCGGCGGTGGTGGTCGTAGAAGGCGATCCACCGTTTCAGCGTGCGAAGAACACTCGGCCAAGGCGTTGTACCCGACGAGCCGATCCGACCCACCGAGCGACGAATGCCGTGGCGGCGGCAGACGTCGGCGAAGTAACCGCTGCCGTATCGGGCACCCCTGCCGGAGTGGAAGATTCACCACCCTTTGAAATTGCCTGGATGGCCTTCTGCTCATCTTTCTTGTTCAACGGAGGCCGTGCCATCGGTGGTGTTGTTCGGGCCCGATCGCTCGCACCGGCAGCGTAGGCCGTCGGATCAGTCGAGCACCTTGAATCTCTTGGCAAGGCCGACCAAGGTGGCGGAGGGTTTGGTGCGTTGTTGGCGGATCCAGGTCAGGACGAGTTGGCGGCTGAGCAGTGGTAGCGCACTTGCTCGCATCGACCTGGACGAGGGAGAGCTGACCTCGTCTTCATCACCCTCTACGGCACGCCGATCGAGCCCCGGAACTTCCAGCGCTCCTGGCAACTCCGCTGCGACAAAACAGGCCTGCGACCGATCACCGTGCACGACGCCCGCCTCACCTGTGCCTCTCTGCTCGCGGACCTGCTTTCCTGCTGCACGAGCAAAAAAGCCACTTCCGTCTATGGGAAGTGGCTTTTTGACCTGGTGGGCGATACTGGGATCGAACCAGTGACCTCTTCGGTGTGAACGAAGCGCTCTCCCGCTGAGCTAATCGCCCTCGGCGGGGATGACTGTACCTGATTCCGCCGCCCCACTGCATCTCGGGGGGTCAGTGCGTGGCGAGGTAGCGCAGAAGATCAGCGATAACGTCGATGCCGAGGCCGTACTTGAGCGACAGCCAGACCACGACGCTGACGAAGCAGAGCCCCACTGCGCCGAGCCCGATCCGCACCGGCCAGGTCTGTCGTCCGACCCACTGCGTCCAGACGTGGACCTTGCGCCGAGTGAAGTTGAGCAGACGCCGCGCCCAGTGGAACTCGATCGCCCAGATGCCCAGGCCGGCGATGACGAGCAGCCACCCCGGACCCGGCAGTGGGATGAGCATGGCGCCTATCGCGACCACGATGGTGCCGGCGATGGCGACGGAGGTCTTGAGCGCGACCCGCCCGGTCGGGTTCGCCCGGATCAGGTCGAGTGCGACGCGCAGCCGCCGCCAGCGATACCTCATGGTCGGTGGATCGGTGACCGCGGTTGCCGAGGTGGCCCTCGAAGTCGGCTGACGACTCACACCCTCGGTGGAACGTTCCTCGCCCAGCACGCCGTACCTCGCTCCTCGCAATGACGGTCCCGTGATCACGTCCCGACGCCGAGCGTCCCGCCGATCGCCGCCCGTCCCGTCCACGCATCCGGTCAATTATGAGCCGCGGATCTTTTCCGGCCCAGTCTTACGCCGCACCCGTCACTCTGCGGGACCGCTGGGCGTTACCGGAGTGAGTCGACGTCTGACCCACCCGACGCCGGGGCGGGGCCGATCACCTGGGCGAATAGGGCATGTTACAAGAAGTCTGACAGTCCCGTTGGCCCTTCGGATCCGCCTTCCCACTACTGGGTGAGATCAGCGTATGGCGGAGCGTAATCACAAGGATCGCCCGACTATGGGAGAGGCGGGACATCGCGTCCCGCCGCGGTGCCGGGGGGAGAATATCTATGAGTGTCATTCGGCCGACGACCGTTGAGGTTGAGACGTCGCTACGGCTTGTCGCACCTGACGCCACCGCCCTGCCGGTGCGCGCCAGCCTGCGCTACGACCCAGCCGATCCGTACGCGGTCCACGTTCTGTTCCACGCGGAGTCGGCCGGCGGGGAGGCAGTGAGCTGGTCCTTCGCCCGAGAACTCCTCGTGACGGGGCTGGACGAGCCCGCCGGGATCGGCGACGTCCGGGTGTGGCCGTGGGCGACGCCGCGGGGAGACTTCGTGGCACTGGCCCTGTCGTCGCCGGACGGCAACGCCCTGTTCGAGGTGCCGCGCAGCGTCCTGGTCCGGTTCCTGCGTCGCACCTACGTCGTGGTGCCGCGCGGCCGCGAAAGCGACCACCTGGACGTGGACACGGCGGTCACACGCCTGCTCGCCGGACGGTAGGACCCGAGAACGCCGCCAGGCCGCAGCCACGCTGCGCGCCTGGCGGATCTGCGTCAACCGTGCGTGGTGATCCCTCCATCCACCGGAAGGACCGCCCCGGTGAGGTAGGCACCGGCCCGAGACGCCAGATATACCGCGGTACCGGCCATGTCGTCCGGTCGGCCGATCCGACCGAGCGGCACCTGCTGCTCGATCGCCGCCCGGGTCTGCGGATCATCCAGTGCGAACGCCATCATCTTGCTCTCGAACGGTCCGGGTGCGATCGCGTTGACCGTGATGTGCTCGCGGGCGAGCTGGTGGGCGAGGGTTCGGGTGAGCATGTGCACGGCGGCCTTGGTCGCCGAGTAGGCGTAGACCTCCATGAGCGGGACGCGGATCCCGTCGACCGAACCGATGTTGATCACCCGCGCGGGGTCGTCCGGGGTGGCCGCGGCGCGCAGACCGGGCAGCAGCGCGGTGGTGAGCCGGAAAACCGCCTTGACGTTGACGGCCCAGAGCTTGTCGAAGGCGCTCTCCGGGTAACTCTCCAACGGCGCGCCCCAGGTGGCACCGGCGTTGTTCACGAGAACGTGCAGCGCGGACGTCCGGGCGAGCACCGCGGCGGCCAACCGGTCCACACCCGCGGCCGCCGACAGGTCCGCGGGAATCGCCGTGCAGGAGCCGATCCGGGACAACTCCTCGGCCACCGCATGGCAGACGTCGGCCTTGCGGGAGGAGATGAACACCTCGGCGCCGGCCTCTACGAACCCGCGGGCGATCATCAGGCCGATCCCCCTGGATCCGCCGGTGACCAGCACCGACTTGCCGGCTACGGAGAAGAGTCCTGGCACGGGAACTCCCTATCGGTCAATGCATCGTCCGCGCCAGGCTACCGCCTGGTAACCGACACTCCCACCCCCTCATAGCAGGACGGGAGCCGTGCCGGTGGCACGGCTCCCGCCTGGTCGTTCCTCAGGCCACGCCTCACCGGCCGCTACCGACCGAACCTCGGTGGAAGCTCCCGGCCTTCGCCAGGCCTCGGCTGATCAGGTAACCGATGGTCAGCAGCGACACGAACCACCACGCCTGGTCGGCGGGGAAGACGTCGTCGCCGGCACCGTTCTGGCCGACCAGCAACGAGGCGAGCAGCACGCCCGCGACCGCGGCCAGGTAGATGTAGAACTCGGTCGACTTCACCGACGGCTTGGTCTCGTCGCCCACCTGGGGCACAGCCGTCTGCATCGCACGCGTCTGCCGGTCCCGGTCGAACTCAGCCGGGCTCTCCGCGGACCTGAGGCGTGCGCTAGCGGCAGTCATGGTCCCTCCCTGGTCCCATTCGGTGCCTTCCGGTTCTCGGTTCTACGGTTCCCCGCAGCCCCGATCACCGAGTGCATACCCGGCGGTCCGGATCGCAAACGGCATGCGGAATCGACCAGCCCTGGGTAGCGCCGCAGCCGGTCGACCGGGTTCTCCGCCACCGGCACCGAACCCGGCGGCCGGTGGCCGGGGATCAGCGTTTGGTGAAGTTGCCGACCTGACTGCCGGGCCCCTCGGCGTCGCTGGTCGAACCGGCGGACGGTGTGGTGCGGCCACCGCTCGTGGCGTCGCCGGTGGTGGTCTGCGCCACCTTGCCCTTACCGCCCCTCCCCCGTCCGCCCGGCTTAGCCGGGCGTCGACGGGTGCTCGCCGGGCCGGCCGTGCCTCCGGTGGTCGTCACCGCCGGTCCGAACTCGGTCGGCCCGCCGTCGCGCAGCTCGTCCAGATTCACCCCGACCTTGGCCGGGTCACCGACGTCGCGCTCCTGAAGTTCGTGGGTCACGTCCGTCGGCGGCAGGGTCACCTCTTCGATCGAGCCAGGCCGGTACCGCCCGTGGCCGAGCAGTTCCTCGACATGCCGTGCCGGGTGTGATTCGGACACTCTTCCACCACCTCACATATCGGGTGGGCAGGGTGCCCGCTGCGGCGCGGCCTAAACCCGGTCGGCGAACCCCAGGAAGCGCTGGGCGTTGCCCGACAGAAGCTTGCCGCGCTGCTCACCGGTCAGGAAATCCGCGTCGCGGATCACCTGCCCGACCGGGCGCTCACCGAGCGGGTACGGGTAGTCGCTGCCCAATACCACCCGATCCTCTCCCACCGTCTCGACCAGCAGCCGCAGCGCCGCCGGGTCGAACACCACCGTGTCCACGAAGAAACGATCGACGTAGTGGCTGGGCGGGTGCGTGGATCGTCCCCGTACCACGTCCGGACGCCGGTGCCAGGCGTTGTCGGCCCGGCCGAGCCAGAACGGGAAGCTGCCGCCCCCGTGGGCGAAGCAGATCCGCAGCGACCGCGGCACCCGGTCGAACACGCCGCCGAGAATCAACGCGAGCATCGACAGGTGGGTCTCCGCCGGCATGCCGGCCAGCCATCGGGCCATCCATCGGTCGATCCGGGGACCGGTGGGCATGTCCCACGGGTGTACGAACACCGGTGCCCCGACCCGGGCGCAGTGCTGCAGGAAAGTGACCACGCCCTCGTCGTCGAGGTCGCGGTCGCCCACGTGGTTGCCGATCTCCACCCCGACGTGCCCGGCGGCGAGACAGCGGTCCAGTTCGGCGCAGGCCGCCTCCGGATCCTGCAGCGGCACCTGGCAGAACGGAACGAACCGGCTACCGCCGCTCGCGGCGATCTCCAGGGTGAGATCGTTGAAGATCCGGGCGACCTTGACCGCCTGCTCGGCGGGGCGGTCGTAGGAGAAGAACACCGGGGTCGGGGAGATCACCTGAACGTCCACGCCGTCGGCGTCCATGTCCGAGCACCGGAGCGCGGAATCCCAGCACTCCGCGCCGATCGGGCGGAACTCGACCTCCCCGAGCATGATCATGGCCTCACGCTCTGAGTCGATGCGCAGCCACGGCCAGCCGCGACCGCCGCAGACCTCGGACAGGTCCGGCCAGCCCCGCGGCACGATGTGGGTGTGTACGTCGATGACCGGCGCGTCCATCATCCCTTACCCGGGTGCACGGCCCCGCACGCGTTACAGGTACGGGCCTTCACGTCGGCGTAGAAGGATTCGAAGACCGGCGGCAGGTCGGCCACGATGTCCCGCACCTGCAGCTCGACCTCGTGCAGCAGGGCATGGCACCCCATGCAGTACCACTGGAACTTCTCCAGCGTGCCCTCCTTGCGCACCCGTTCGATCACCAGACCGATCGAACCGGCCTCGGGACGCTGCGGAGAGTGCGGCATCGCGGCGGGCAGCATCCACATCTCCCCCTCGCGGATGTGCACCGTCTGCGGTCCGTCCGAGGTCATCAGGTTGACGTGCATGTCGCCCTTGATCTGGTAGAAGAACTCCTCGTACGGGTCGACGTGGAAGTCCGTGCGCTGATTCGGGCCGCCGACCACCATCACGATGAAATCCTCGCTGCCGGTGAACAGTTGCCGGTTGCCCACCGGCGGCTTGAGCAGGTGACGGTACTCTTCGATCCAGCCGGGGAAGTTCAACGGCTGCCCGATCTCGGTCATGATGACCCTCCCTCCGGTAGTACGGCGACTGCCTGCATCTCGATCAGCAGGTGAGGGTGCGGCAGCTGGTGCACGGCGACGGTGGTGCGGGTCGGTCCCGTGGCGTCGAAGTATTCGGCGTACACCTCGTTGTAGCCGCCGAAGTCGTTCATGTTCACCAGGTAGGCGGTGACCTGAACCAGGTCGGACAGGTCCGCCCCCACCGCGCGCAGCAGGTCCCGGATGTTCTCGATGACCGCCCGGGTCTGCTCCCGGATGTCGAGATCGACGGTCCCCATCTCGTCCACCGAGGCACCGGCGATCGTGTTGTCCGGTCGCCGGCTGCTCGTACCGGAGATGAAGACGAAACCGTTGGCGACCTTGACGTGCGGGTACGCGCCACGTGGGGTGGCGTGGCCGGCGACCACCTTGGCTTCGCTCATCGTTCCTCCTGCGCGGTCAGGCAGGCCGTGCCCAGACCCTCGACGACGGCCCGGACGTGCGCGCCGGGCGTGAGCGGCACGGCGGCCGTGGCGGCACCGGCGAGCAGCACCCAGCCCTCCCGCATCCGTACGCCGTGCCGGGCGGCCAGCCGTACCGCCTCGTGGAACGCCCGACGCGGGTCGCCGAGGATCGCCGCGGTGGAGCCGGCCTGCACGACACGTCCATCGATTTCCAACAGTACGCCGAGATTGTCCAGCCCGGCCGGTACCGGCTGCCAAGGCCCGATCACGAACCCGGCGGCCGAGGTGTTGTCGGCGATCACGTCCGCCAGGCCGAACTTGAAGTCCCGGTAGCGCGAGTCGATCAACTCGAGGGCCGGGGCGACCGCCCGCACCGCGGTGGCGAAGTCGTCGCCGGGCTCGGGAGCGCGGTCCAGCAGGAAGGCGACCTCCGGCTCGACCCGGGGGTGGATGAACGGGCGGAGGTCGACCTTGCCGCCGTCGGGGATGCGCATCGCGTCGGTGAGCCGACCCCAGATCACCTCGTCGACGCCCATCTGCGCCATCTTGGCCCGGCTGGTCAGGCCCATCTTCAGGCCGACCAGGCGCTCGCCCCGGGCCAACCGGCGCTCGACGAGCGCGGCCTGCACCGCGTACGCGGAGTCCGGGTCGAGCGCGGCGGCGAGCGACGGCACGGCGGTCGCGGACCGGGCGGCCTCGTCCAGCCGGGCGGCCAGCACGTCGAGGTCGGATGCCGCGGTCACGACCCCTCCTTCCCGGCCCGGGCCAGGTCCAGCGCCACGTCGACGATCATGTCTTCCTGCCCGCCGACCATCCGGCGGCGGCCCAACTCGAGCAGGATCGAGCGGACATCGACTCCGTACTTCTCCGAGGCGCGCTCGGCGTGGCGCAGGAAGCTGGAGTAGACCCCGGCGTAGCCGAGCATCAGGGTCTCCCGGTCCACCCGCACCGGGCGGTCCTGCAACGGTCGCACCAGTTCGTCGGCCGCGTCCATCAGGGCGAACACGTCGCAGCCGTGCCGCCAGCCGAGCAGTTCGGCGTTGGCGACGAAGACCTCCAGCGGGGCGTTGCCGGCGCCCGCCCCCATCCCGGCCAGGGACGCGTCAACCCGCACCGCGCCGTGCTCGACGGCGACGATGCTGTTGGCCACGCCGAGGGACAGGTTGTGGTGGGCGTGGATGCCGATCTGGGTGGCCGGGTCGAGGACCTGCCGGTACGCGTCGACCCGCTCCGCCACGTCCCGCATCTGCAACCGGCCGCCGGAGTCGGTGATGTAGACGCAGTGCGCGCCGTAGGACTCCATCAGCTTCGCCTGGGCGGCCAGCGCGGCCGGGTCGTTCATGTGCGCCATCATCAGGAACCCGGCGACGTCCATCCCGTTCTCCCTAGCCCAGGAGATGTGCTGTGCGGCGATGTCCGCCTCGGTGCAATGGGTGGCGATCCGGACACTGGTCACCCCGAGGTCGCGGGCCGCTCTCAGGTCGGCGATGGTGCCGATACCGGGCAGCAGCAGGGTGGTCAACTTCGCGTTCTGCACCACCTCGGCGGCGGCGGCGATCCACTCGGCGTCGCTGGCCGCGCCGTGCCCGTAGTTGACGCTGGAGCCGGCCAGTCCGTCGCCGTGCGCGATCTCGATGGCGGCGACGCCGGCCGCGTCCAGCGCGGCCGCGATCTGCCGCACCTGGTCGACCGTGTAGCGGTGGCGGATGGCGTGCATCCCGTCCCGCAGCGTCACGTCCTGGACGTACACCTCGGTCATCGCCCCCGCACCTCCACGATCCGTTCGGCGGTGCGCACCGCCGCCGAGGTCATGATGTCGAGGTTGCCGGCGTAGGCGGGCAGATAGTGGCCCGCACCGGAGACCTCGAGGAAGACCGATACCTGCAGGCCCGTGAACCGCCGTCCGAGCGCCGGCACGTAGGTGTCCGCCTCGTCGAACTGGACCTCCTGCTTGAGCCGGTAGCCCGGCACGTACTCCTGCACCGCGGCCACCATCTCGGCCACCGACGCGGCGATCTTCGCCCGGTCGGCGTCCGGGTCCGGACACAGACAGTGGACGGTGTCCCGCATCAGCAGCGGCGGCTCGGCCGGGTTGAGAATGATGATCGCCTTGCCGCGCTCGGCGCCGCCGACCACCTCGATCGCCCGGGCCGTCGTCTCGGTGAACTCGTCGATGTTCGCCCGGGTGCCCGGTCCCGCCGACCGCGACGCGATGGAGGCGACGATCTCCCCGTAGGCGACCGGGGCGACCCGGCCGACGGCGGCGACGATCGGCACGGTGGCCTGTCCGCCGCAGGTGACCATGTTGAGGTTGCGTTCGTGCAGGTGCGCGTCGAGGTTGACCGGCGGCACCACGTACGGCCCGATCGCGGCGGGCGTCAGGTCGATGACGGTCCGGCCGTGCGCCCGCAGCACCTCGTCGTTGTGCCGGTGCGCGCCGGCGGAGGTGGCGTCGAAGACGATTTCGACATCGGCGAACTCGGGCATCGCCACCAGACCGGCGACACCCTCGGCGGTGGTCGCCACACCGAGTCGACGGGCCCGCGCCAGGCCGTCCGACTCCGGATCGATGCCGGCCATCGCCACCATCCGCAGCCGGCGGGACAACCGCAGAACTTTGATCATCAGGTCGGTGCCGATGTTGCCCGACCCGATCACCGCCACGCCGACGGCCATCACACCTCCCTCGTGAAGCAGGTACGCACCGAGCCGAGCCCGGAGATGCGCGCCTCGTACGCGGCACCCGGGGTCACCGGCACCATCGGCCCGAGCGCTCCGGACAGCACCACATCGCCGGTCCGCAGCGGATCCCCGGCCCGCGCCAGGGTGGCGGCGAGCCACGCCACCGCGTGCAGCGGGTTGCCCAGACAGGCCGCGCCCGCGCCCACCGACACCGGCTCACCGGCCTGTTCCAGAACCATCCCGCACAGTCGCAGATCAACGTCAGACAGCCGTCGCGGCGAGGTGCCGAGCACGAACAGGCCGCTGGAGGCGTTGTCGGCGACCGTGTCGACGATGGAGATGTCCCAGCCGGCCACCCGGGAGTCGACGATCTCGATCGCCGGCAGCACATGGTCGGTCGCCCGGATCACGTCGGCGACCGTGACCTGCTCGTACGGCAGGTCCGCGCCGAGCACGAAGGCGATCTCCGCCTCCACCCGGGGTTGCAGCAGCCGGCCGAGGTCGACCTCGGCGCCGTCGGGCACCGCCATGTCCGCGAGCAGCACCCCGAAGTCCGGCTGATAGACGCCGAAGCTCTCCTGCACCGCACGGGACGTCAGGCCGACTTTCGCACCGACGGGTCGGCGCCCCTCGGCCACCCAGCGGCGCACCTGGGCCCGCTGCACCGCGTACGCCGCGTCGATGTCGCCCTCGGGCAGCAGCGACCCCCGCAGCGGTGGGCACGGCCGGCGGGACTCGTACGCCGCCCGCAGCGCCGAGGCGGCCCGTTCGATGTCCGTCACGACAGCTCCACACAGACGTTGGTCAGCTCCGAGTAGAAGCCGAGCGAATGCACCCCGCCTTCCCGACCGACCCCGGAGGCCTTCATCCCGCCGAACGGCGTGCGCAGGTCCCGCAGGAACCAGGTGTTGACCCAGACCAGGCCGGCGTCGAGGGCCGCGCCGGCCCGGTGGGCGCGGGCCACATCCCGGGTCCACACGGTGGCGGCGAGCCCGTAGTCGGTCGCGTTGGCCAGCGCGTACGCCTCCTCCTCGTCGTCGAAGGGCGCGACGTGGCAGACCGGGCCGAAGATCTCCTCCCGGTTGGTGCGGGCGTTCGGTCCGAGCCCGGTGAGCACGGTCGGCTGCACCCAGGCACCGCCGTCGCGGGCGTCGCCGAATCGGGGCACCGCCCCGCCGGCGAGCACCGTCGCGCCCTCGGCGCGGGCCAGCTGGTAGTAGCCGAGCACCTTCTCCCGGTGCTTGTGCGAGATAAGCGGCATGTTCACCGTCGCCTCGTCCTCGGGCCAGCCGTACGGCAGCTGCGCGGCTCGTTCGGCGAGCCGGGTGACGAACTCGTCGAAGACCGGGCGCTGCACGTACAGTCGCTCGGTGCACAGGCAGACCTGCCCGCCGTTGGTGAACGACGAGCGGACCGAGCCGGCGACCGCGGCGTCCAGGTCGGCGTCGGCGAAGACCAGGCCGGCGTTCTTGCCGCCGAGTTCGAAGGAGACCGCCTTCACCCCGTCCGCCGCCGCCCGCATGATCGCGCTGCCGGTCGCGGACTCCCCGGTGAAGGTGATCGCGTCCACGCCCGGGTGGCAGGTGAGGAACTCTCCCGCGGAGTTCGGTCCGAAGCCGTGCACCAGGTTGAAGACCCCGTCCGGTACTCCCGCCGCGGCCATCACCTCGGCGAGCAGCGTCGCCGACGAGGGGGTTTCCTCGCTGGGTTTGACCACGACCGTGTTGCCGCAGGCCAGCGCCGGGGCGACCTTCCAGGTGAGCAGCAGCAGGGGCAGGTTCCACGGCACGATGACGGCGACGACACCGACCGGCTTGCGGACCGCGTAGTTGAGCGCCCGGCCGCCCGTGGCGGTGGTGGTGACGAAGGACTCGGTGGGCGCGGTCGCGATCAGGTCGGCGAACGCCCGGAAGTTGGCCGCTCCTCTCGGGATGTCGAGGGTGCGAGCCTGGGAGATGGCCTTGCCGGTGTCGGCGACCTCCGCGGTGACCAGGTCGTCGAAGCGGCGTTCGAGTTCGTCGGCGACACGGCGCAGCAACGCGGCCCGCTGCGCTTCACCCATCCGCCCCCACGGACCGCGCAGGGCCCGGCGGGCGGCGTCCACGGCGGCGTCCACGGTCGCCGCGTCCGCCTCCGCCACCTCGAACAGGGTCTCCCCGGTGACCGGGCTGACCTTGGGGAACGTCCGGTCACCGGCGACGAACTCACCGTCGACGAAGTGGCGCAGTCGTCCCGGTTCGCCGGCCGGACGGCCGGACATCAGCTGCGGATGCCAGATCACGGCTTCCTCCGGGTGATCGCGCGGGCGAGGGTGCCGAGCACCAGGGCGGCGCCGCCCGCCGCGAGCGCCCCCAACGCCAGGTGCTGGCGGCGGACGCGCCGCTGCACCTCCACGTACGGGGTGGTGGAGAAGGACACCAGCTCATAGCGGGAGACGTAACGGCCGGGGAAGGCCCGCTCCAGGGCGTGCTCGACCCTCTTCCCGATCCGGTACACCGGCGAGGCGACCTTGTCCCGCATCTCCACGAAGTTGTTCAGCGCCATCTGCGCGATCGCTTCGGCGTTGCCTTTGCGCCGCGCCTCGTACAGCGGCAGCGCCGCCGACCAGTCGTCGCCGCACTCGTCCAGGCAGCGGTCGAGTTCCACGACGTCCTCGAACGCGCAGTTGGCGCCCTGCCCGTAGAACGGCACGATGGCGTGGGCGGCGTCGCCGAGCAGCGCCACCCGGCCGTTGACCTGCCACGGCGAGCAGCGGACCGTGCCGAGCAGCCCGACCGGGTTGTGCAGGTAGTCGTCGACCAGGTTGGGCGCCAAGGCCGGCAGGTCCGGGTAGTGGGTACGGAAGTGCCGTTCGATGGCCGCCGGGCTGCTCAGCGATGCGAAACTCGCGGTGCCGCTGTTGGGCCAGAACAGGGTGCAGGTGAACGATCGGTCCGGGTTGGGCAGCGCGATCAGCATGGAGGTGCCGCGCGGCCAGATGTGCAGGGCGTCGGGGGCGAGCGCGAAGTCGCCGGACGGCGAGGGCGGGATGGTCAGTTCCTTGTAGCCGTAGTCGAGGAAGTCGAGGCTCTCGGTGAGCAGGCCGTAGCGGAGCAGTTGGCCGCGCACGGCGGACCCGGCCCCGTCCGTGCCGATCACCACCCCGGCCCTCGCCTCCACCTGACCCTGCGGCGTCTCGAAGGTCATCGCGCCGGTCGCCGGGTCGAGCCCGACCAGCCGGTGTTCGAAGGCGATCCGGACGCCCGGGGCGGCGTCCGCCGCGTTCAACAGCACGTTGTTGAGCGCCCCCCGGCCGATCGAGTTGATCGCCCGCTCGCCGTCGAAGCTGTACGGCTGGAAGTCCAACTCGCCCTGCACGGGGTGGATCATTCGACCGCGCATCGGCAGCGCGTCGGCCATCACCTGCTTGTCCAGGTCGATCCGGCGCAGCGCGTCGAGCCCCCGTTCAGACAGGGCCAGGTTGATCGAGCGGCCCCGCTCCACGCGGCCGGTGCGGGGGTCCGGCCGCCGCTCGTAGAGCGTCACCGGGTAGCCGCGCCGGGCCAGGTAGCAGGCGAGCAGCGAGCCGGCCAGACCTGCGCCGACCACGGCCACCTCCGGCCGGCCGGCGGCGTCCCGAGCGTTCGCCACCTGTCTCCTCCCGTACCTCGCAGTCCATCTGCTTGCGGAGGTCATCGTGCCCCGCACGGCACGAGCTACGGAAGGCCCAAGCGACGGTATTCACCGGGACCGGGCTGCGGTTCTCCAATCTGACATGGGCGACCGCTTAACGAACGGAAAGCATCCGATCGGTCAGCTCACGCGAGACGCAACGCCCCGTCGAGGCGGATCACCTCTCCGTTGAGCATCGGGTTCTCGACGACGTGCGCGACGAGCGCCGCGAACTCCGCCGGATCCCCGGAGCGGTTCGGGTGCGGTGTCCGCTCGATCAACGGACCCAGCGCACCCGGCGGCAGGTCCGCGGCCATCGGGGTGATGAAGATCCCGGGTGCCACGGTCACCACCCGGATCGCGTGCCGCGCCAGGTCGCGGGCGAGCGGCAGGGTCATGCCGACGACACCCGCCTTCGAGGCCGCGTACGCCACCTGCCCGGCCTGCCCGTCGTAGGCGGCGATCGAGGAGGTGCAGACGATCACGCCCCGGTCGCCCGCCTGTGGCTCGTTCACGGCCATCGCCTCGGCCGCGAGCCGCACGACGTTGAACGTGCCGACCAGGTTGACCCGCACGACGCGCTCGAACTCCGGCAGCGGCAGCGGCCCGCCGCGCCCGAGCACCCGGCCGACCTGCACGGTGCCGGCGCAGTTGACGACGATGCCGAGCGGCCCCTGCTCACGCGCCGCGGCCACCGCCTCGGCCACGTCGTCGGGTTCGGTGACGTCGCCGGGGACGAAGCGCACGTCCTGCCCGAGTTCCGCGAGCGCCTTCTCGGCGCGCTCGGACGAGCGGCTCATAGCCACGACGCGCGCGCCACCGGCGAGCAGCCTACGGGTGACCGCCATGCCCAGCCCGGACAGGCCACCGGTCACCAGTGCCACGTTCCCGTCGATGTTCATGCTTGCCTCGTCTGGTTCGCCTGGCCCGCTCGGGCCTGCTCGACGGCGGCGAGCCCGCGGAAGGCGGGCGGACGACGCTCGAAGAAGGCGGCGATGCCTTCCGCGGCGTCCGGGGTGGCGGCCGCCGCCCGCAACGTCACCGACTCGTCCTCGAGATGTTCGGTCAGCGCGCGCCGGGCGGCGACACGCAGCAGGCGCTTGGTGTGCCCGTACGCCTGCGTCGGCCCGCCGGCCAGGCGCTCGGCGATCTCTCGGGCCCGGGCCCGGGATCGACCGGCCGGTACGCACTCGGTGCACAGCCCCCACTCGACCGCCTCCTTGGCGTCGAGGACGTAGCCGAGCAGCGTCATCCGCTGTGCCCGGCGCAGCCCCACGAGTTGGGGCAGCAGGTAGCTGGTGGACGCGTCCGGGGTCAGCCCGATCGCCCCGTAGGCCGACCGGAACGTAGACCCCTCCTCCGTGATCAGGATGT
>DASVCA010000101.1:0-4370 GCA_036381835.1 Micromonosporaceae bacterium | reverse complement strand
AGGTCCGATTGACGCGGCCACCGCCGCCTACTTCCTCGGCGTGTCCCAGTCGACCATCCGGCAATGGGTCCGGCGCGGCAAGCTACGGCGGTGTGGCACCGGTCCCAACCGTCGTGCTCTCTTCGACATCGAGGACCTGCTCAAGGTGCACGGCGGGGACGACTGCAAGTCGGCTTGACCAGTGCCTCACAGGGTGTAACACTCCATGCTGTATACCACCCGAGGTATCGGCTCAGGTGGACGCAACGCCTACCGGAAGGCCCCGCACCACGCGGGGCCTTCGGCTATCTACGGCGGTCACTCGAACCGGGTCACGGTCTTCTTGGCGCGGAGCCGGGACCAGTAGACGACCCCCCAGAGGCCCGCCGTGAGCACGGTCATGGTGATGTGGAAGCAGTGGGCGAGGATCCCCATCTTCCGCTTGCTGACCACCTTGCGCGGATACTGGCCGGGAGTCGGCGTAGCCATCGGCACCTCCTGTGAATGGGGCTCGCCACAGTCTGTCGCCCCCGCCACCCGCCAGGTTCCCCACTGGCCAGCACAGGCCACCACGTCAACCGATGTCCATGATCCAGCGACGGGGAGGCGCAATGGGCACCGGCTGGCACGGCAGCAACCGCAGAGCAGAACTCCCGCCCGACTGGCCCGCCATCCGCGCCCGCATCTGGGCACGCGACCACGGCCGATGCCAATGGCCCACCGACACCGGCCCCTGCCACTGGCCAGGCCGAGACGTCGACCACCGGGCTGATCCGCACGACCACAGCGACACCAACCTGTGGGTGCTGTGCGGCTGGCACCACGACCGCAAGACCGCAGCCGAAGGCAACGCAGCACGGCGACGGTTCAGCACCAAACGACCGCCCGAGCCACACCCCGGACTGCTGTGAGGGTGGCGGGTGACCCCTCCCCGGGGGTGTTCCAGACCGCGAGGATGCTGCGGCTCACCCTCCGTACGGGTCTGAGACCTTTTTGATTACTCAGCGCTACGGCCGCGCGTGAGGCCGGTATGCCGACGGGCTTACGGATGCAAGGAGGCCAGCCATGGCCGGACGAACCTGTGCACGCTGTGGCGTGCCGATCGATCATCGGGACCGCAGGAGCAGGCACTGCTCTTCACTGTGCCGAGACCGTGACCGTGAAGGCGCGGCTATCGGAACGGTGCGGTCGTGCGAGCACTGCTCGGCAACGTTTGCGCCGACGAAGGGAACGCAGCGGTTCTGTTCGCCGAAGTGCCGGGCAAAGGCGGACCTGATCCGCAACCGCGAGGCGTACAACCGGCGCAACGCGGAGCGGCGGGCACGCGAGCGGGGCGCACGCGTCGGCGGTGAGCGTTTCACCCGCGAGCAGGTCTTTGATCGGGATGGCTGGATTTGCCAGCTCTGTCTCGCCCCGATCGATTGGAATCGCACAGGTCGGGATCCGCTTGCGCCATCGCTCGATCACGTGGTGCCGCTCGATCGTGGCGGCACTCACACCCTGGACAACGTCCAGGCCGCACACTTCGCGTGCAACTGCAGTAAGCAGAACCGCGAGGTAGTCCTGTTGCCAGTTCCACGAGCGGCGGTTAAGTGATGGCGGGACGAGGACCGGCGCCCAAGGATCCGAACAAGCGTGCCAGGAGGAACAAGGATCCTATTCCGCTGCGCGTGGTGCAGGCGGACCCGGATCCCCAGCCGGAGTTGGCGTCGCTGCTGGGTGATGTGAATCCGCTGACTGGTGCGCCGTGGCGGGAGCCGACGCTGCTGTTGTGGCGGCAGCTCGGGGAGTTTCCGACGACGTCGAGGTTGCAGGCCGCGCAGTGGTCGAGTCTGGCGCGGGCGGTGATGATCGACGATGCGGTGGTGGCCGGTGACGCCAAGCTCGCATCGGAGGCGCGGCTGCGGTTGGCGAAGTACGGCATTGACCCCGACGACCTTGCGCGGCTGCGTGTGCAGATCGTGGCGGCGGATGAGGCGGAGGAGAAGCAGCGGTCCGGTGGGGGGCGTCCGTCGGCGCGTGAGCGCAGGGGTGGTTTGAGGGCGCTGCCGGAGAACCGCACGGGGTAGGCGATGCCGTGGAGGCCGAGCTTTCCGGGCGAGGTGCCGACGCTGGGATACGCGGTCATCGACTGGATCACCGAGTTCCTGGCGGCTCCGGACCGTGGCGAGTACGAGCCGTTCGTGCTGTACCCGGAGCAGGAGGATTTCGTCCTCCGCTTCTATGAGATCGACCCGCGGACCGGGAAGCGGCGCCGGCGCCGGGGTGTGATCTCCCGTCCGCGTGGGTGGGGCAAGTCGCCGTTCTTGGCGGCGCTGGCGTTGGCCGAGGCGCTCGGTCCGGTGGTGCCGGACGGGTGGGACGCTGACGGGCAGCCGGTCGGCAAGCCGTGGTCTACCGTGCGGACGCCTGATGTGGGCGTGCTGGCGGTGAGTGAGAAGCAGACGGCCAATACGTGGGCGCCGCTGCTGCAGATGTGCGACGGTCCGCTGGTCGACGAGTACCCGGGCTTGGAGCCGCTGGACACGTTCGTGAACCTGCCGGGCCGCGGGAAGATCGAGCCGATCACCAGTTCGGCGCGTACGGTCAAGGGCCGCCGCTGGGTGTTCGCGGTGCTGGACCAGACTGAGGAGTGGGTGGCGTCCAACGGCGGTCTGAATCTGTTCGAGAAGGTCAAGAACAACACCGCCAAGACCGGGGGCGCCTTCATCGAGTCCCCGAACGCCTACATCCCCGGTGAGGGGTCGGTGGCCGAGCAGTCCGCGGCGTACTGGAAGGCGATCCGGGAGGGTCGGGCCCGCGACGACGGCCTGTATTACGACCATCGGGAGGCGCCGCCGGAGACGGACATGGCCGACCGCGAGTCTCTGGTGATGGGTTTGCGGGTGGCGTACGGGGATTCGTCGGGGCATCCGGACGGGTGCGTGATCCACGATCCGCCGTGTCCGCCCGGGCACGTGGACCTGGATCATCTGGTCGCGACGATCTGGGACCCCACGTCCGACCCGCAGGTGTCCCGCAGTGATTTTCTGAACCAGATCACCCACGCGAGCGATGCGTGGCTCAGCCAGCCGGAGTGGGCGGCGTGCGCGGACCCGTCGAAGGTGGTGGCGGACGGCGACACGATCGTGCTCGGGTTCGACGGGTCCCGTCGGCGGGCCCGCGGGGTGACGGACGCGACCGCGTTGATCGGCTGCCGCGTCTCCGATGGTCACCTGTTCGAGATCGGGGTGTGGGAGCAGCCGGACGGTCCGGCCGGGCAGGACTGGGAGGTCCCGGTCGCCGAGGTGCTCGCCGCGGTGGATGCCGCGTTCGACCGGTGGACCGTGGTCGGGATGTACGCGGACCCGGCCAAGTGGGAGTCGCACGTAGCCGGTTGGGAAGCCCGATATGGGGACCGGTTGAAGGTGAAGGCGAGCCGTGACCATCCGATGTCGTGGTGGATCACCGGTGGCCGGTCTCTGCAGATCGTGCGGGCCACCGAGCGTTTGCACAACGCCGTGGTGGACCGGGAGATGACCCACGACGGCAGTTACGCGCTGACCCGGCACGTGTTGAATGCGCGGCGCCGCGTGGGCCGGTCGGGGATCCAGATCGCCAAGGAACACCCCGACAGCTCGAGGAAGATCGACGCGGCGGTCGCGGCGATCCTGGCGTGGGAGGCGCGCACGGACGCGCTGGCCAAGGGCGTGACCGCGGTCGAGGAGATGGGCGGGTGGACGTTCTGACCGGGGAGGTGGTGGGGGCGTGCTGACTGAGCACGACACGCCGGACTCTCCGGACTGGTGGCTGCTGCGCCTGGGGCGCCGGCTGCGGGCCCGGCAGGGGAAGCTGCGAGTGTGGCGCGACTACTATCGCGGCCACCATCCGCTGCCGCAGGGCCCGAAGAAGGCGACCGAGGCCTATAGGGATTTCCAGAAGAAGGCGCGGACGAACTTCATGCAGCTGGTGGTCGACGCGTCCGTCGACCGTCTCCGCGTGACTGGCATCACCGACTCGCAGGGCCGCCCGGACGCGGACGCCAACGCCTGGTGGCAGCAGAACCGGTTGGACGCCCGGCAGATCCTGGTGTACAGGACGGCGCTTGCGCTGTCGGAGGCGTACGTGATCGTCGGCCCGCACCCGGCCGACGCTCGCCGGCCGCTGATCACCGTGGAGCACCCGTCCGAGGTGATCGTCGAGCATGACCCGGCGACCCGGGAACGCCGCGCGGCGCTCAAAGCCTGGTACGACGACGTGGCGGGCCGCGCGCGCGCGAACGTGTGGCTGCCGGGCAGGTTGATCAAGTACGAGACGGAGCGGCGGGGGCCGGGGCCGCTGCCGTGGGGTCCGGGCGCCTGGACGCGCACCGACGACAGTACGCACCAGTTCGGCGTCCCGGTGGTGCCGTT
>DASVCA010000100.1:0-11128 GCA_036381835.1 Micromonosporaceae bacterium | reverse complement strand
GTCAGGTTCCTCTCCCCCCGCCGGCCCCCGTACCGGGTTCCGCGAGACCGCCACCCCCCAAGGAGGTGCCGTGGCACGCAAGCTCGCCGCCGTGCCCAACGAGCCGCCCCGCGAGCGCGCCCCCGACCTGCGTGACGCCGTCCGGCAGGCTCTCGACGAGATGACCTGGCTGACGCCCGCCGACGCCGCCATGAAGGCGCTGGCGTTGCGGCAGGCGGAGGAGATCGAGACAGCGATCGACCGGGCGGCCGAGCTGGCAGACCTACGCCGCCATCTCGCCGGCGACGAGTCGGCGTACAAGCGGTTGAAGGCCCTTGAAGCGATGTGCGACGTGACGAAGACCGTCGGATGGCTCGGCCCGCAGCTGCAGGGCGTACTGCGGGACCTGGGTGGCGCGCCGGGCGCCCGGAAGCAGATGAAGGCCGACAAGCCGGTGGGGGGTCGCCTTGCTCAGCTACGCGCCGGCACCGCCCGTGCTGGGGAGCACGACACCTAGGATCTGGACGCCGCCGCTGGTGACCGGCCGCCCTGGGCCGTGCGGTTGCGGGTGCGCGCTGACGCCGGCGACGTCGCTGGGGTTCTCGGCGGTCGACTTCGCCGAGCAGGTCCTGGAAATTCGGCCGCTGCCGTGGCAGCGGTGGCTGTTGATCCACTGCCTGGAGCTGCGCCCGGACGGCCAGTTCCGGTTCCGGACGATTCTGATCCTGGTCGCTCGGCAGAACGGCAAGACGACGATCGTCGAGGTCAAGAACCTGTGGAAGATGTTCGTCCTCGGCGTGCCGCTGGTGATCGGGACCGCGCAGAACCTGGACATCTCCGAGGAGTCCTGGGACAAGGCGGTGGAGATCGCCGAGAGCATCCCCGACCTGGCGGCGGAGATCGCCCACGTCGACAAGACGAACGGGAAGAAGGCGCTGAAGCTGACGTCCGGGTCGCGGTGGAAGATCGCCGCCGCGTCCCGTAAGGGCGGCCGCGGCCTGTCGGGCGATGACGTGAACCTCGACGAGCTGCGCGAGCATCACACCTGGGACGCGTGGGGCGCGGTCACGAAGACCACGATGGCCCGACCCAACGCCCAGGTGTACGCGTTCAGCAACGCTGGCGATGACCGCTCGATCGTGCTCAACGAGCTTCAGGCGCGCGGCCGGGCCGCGGCCGCGCATCCGGAAACGGCCGACCCGTCGCTGGGGTTCTTCGAGTGGTCGGCGCCGGACGACGTGAAGTGCACGTGCGTGCGCCCGCCGGGCGGCCCGCACCTGCCGGACTGCCGGCTCTGGGACCGGCAGGCGTGGGCGCAGGCGAACCCATCACTGGGCTACACGGTGACCGAGCAGGCGATCGCCGCGGCGCTCGGCACCGACCCGGAGGCGGTGTTCCGCACCGAGGTGCTGTGTCAGCGGGTGGAGACGCTCGCGGAAGAGTGGCAGGTCATCGGGCAGGACGCCTGGATAGGCACCCAGGATCCGGGCTCGACGATTGAGGGTTGGCCGGCGTTCGGGGTGTACGTGCCACCGGATCGGTCGTACGCGGCGATCGGCATCGCGGGCGCCCGGCCCGACGGCGGCCGCCACATCGAGGTGTGCGGCGACGGTGAGACGCTCGACTACCGGCCCGGAACGCCGTGGGTGGTGCCGCGGCTGCTGGAGCTGGAGCGCCATCGGCCATCAGTAGTGGTCATTGACGACAAGGCGCTGGCCGACGAGGCGGAGAAAGCCGGGCTGCGGGTGCACCGGGCGTCGGTCGGGGACATGGTGACCGGCTGCCAGCTGCTCTACGACGGCATCTACAGCCGGGACGTGTGGCATCTGGATCAGCCGGACCTGACCGCCGCGGTTCGTGGCGCGGTCAAGCGGGACATCGGCGGGTCGTGGGCGTGGGCCCGCCGGGACCTGGCGGTAGACGTGACTCCGCTGGCGGCCGTGAGCCTGGCGCTGTTCGGGCACAGCACGCCGCGGATTCACCGACCGAAGCCGGCGCGACCGAGGGCGGTATGGGCATGACGATGCGGCAGGCGCTGTGCGCCCTGGCGGTGGCCTACGGGCTGATCGCGGCCGGGGTGGTGTGGCTGTGGGGCCCGTACGGGCTGATCGGCGCCGGCGTCGGCCTGGCCGTGCTGGTGCTGTTCGTGATCGACGTGAGGGAGCGGCATGAAGCTGTGGCAGGCCCTGCGCAGTCGAAGCGGCGGCACCGAGTCCCGGTACACCCTCGCTGACCTGGCGAAGGCATACGCCGACGGGTCGTGGTTCACCACGTCGCCGTGGCTGAGGCAGGAAGAGCTCGACCACTCGTTCCTCGACTACGTCCAGAACGCCTACAAGCAGGCCGGCCCCGTGTTCGCCTGCCAGATGGCCCGCACCCGGATCTTCAGCCAGGCGCGGTTTCAGTGGGCGGAGTTCACCGGGGCGAAGCCGGGCCGGCTGTTCGGCACCCAGGAGTTGGCGGTGCTGGAGCGGCCGTGGCCGAACGGATCTACGAACGAGCTGCTGGCGCGGATGATCCAGGACGCGGACCTGGCCGGGAACGCTTACATGGCCCGGGAGGGGGGGCGGCTGCGGCGGCTGCGGCCGGACTGGGTGCAGATCGCGCTGACCGCGCCTCCGGCGGAGGCGGTCGAGTCGGACGTGGCCGGCTACCTGTACCAGCCGGGCGGCCTGGGCGGTAAGGCGCCGGCGCGGGTGTACCTGCCTGACGAGGTGGCCCACTGGTCGCCGGTGCCGGATCCGGAGGCGCAGTACCGGGGCATGTCGTGGTTGACGCCGGTGGTGCGGGAGATCCGGGCGGACAAGGCGGCCACCCAGCACAAGCTGTCGTTCTTCGAGAACGCGGCGACGCCGAACCTCGCGGTCAGCTTCAAGGAAACGGTGACCGACGAGCAGTTCGACGCCTTCATGGAGGCGCTCAACAACTCGCACCAGGGTGCCCGGAACGCCTACAAGACCCTGTACCTGGCCGGCGGCGCGGACGTCACGGTCATCGGCGCCGACCTGAAGCAGCTGGATTTCAAGGTCGTCCAGGGCGCCGGTGAGACCCGGATCGCGAACGCGGCCGGGGTGCCCGCGGTCATCGTCGGTCTGTCCGAAGGGCTCGCCGGGTCGAGCCTGAACGCCGGGAACTACAACGCGGCGCGCCGCAACTTCGCCGACGGAACCCTGCAAGACCTGTGGGTGGGTGTGTGCGCCGCCTTGGAGACCGTGGTGCGGGCACCATCGTCGACCGCCCGGCTGTGGTTCGACAAGACGCAGATCCCGTTCCTGCGCGAGGACGCGGAGAACGTGGCGAAGATCCAGCAGATGCAGGCCAACGCCCTGCGCGCCCTCGTCGACGCCGGATTCGAGCCGGACGCCGCGGTGGCGTTCCTGCAGGGCGACGACCTGTCGGCCCTGGTCGGCCAGCACTCCGGCCTCTACTCGGTTCAGCTCCAACCGCCCGGCCCCGGGCAACCCGCGAAGGAGGGTGGCAGTGGAGACGCTGCGTGATCTCGACATCGTGCGGGCGGCACCGGCCAGCGTGCGCGCCCGCCGCTCCGACGACCAGGCGATGCCAACGCTGGAGGTCCGGTTCTCGAAGTTCGACACCTGGTACGAGATCGACTCGTGGTGGGAAGGCCGGTTCCTGGAGCGCACCAAGCGGGGCGCGTTCTCCAAGACGATCAAGGAGCGGCTGTCGCAGATCCGCTGCCTGTACGACCACGGCTACGACTTCCAGATCGGCAACAAGGTACTCGGGGCGATCGAGTCGCTGACCGAGGAGCCCGACAGCCCGGTCGGCGTGGTGCCGCTGTTCGACACCTCCTACAACCGGGACCTTCTGCCCGGCTTGGAGGCCGGCGTCTACGGCAGTTCGTTCCGCTTTCGGGTGATCAAGGAGGAGTGGAACGACGAGCCGGGCCGCTCCGACCACAACCCGGACGGCCTGCCGGAGCGCACCATCACCGAGGTCCGGCTGTTCGAGTTCGGCCCGGTGACCTGGCCGGCTAACCCCGACAGCACGGCCGGCCTGCGGTCGCTGACCGATTCGTACTACGAGCGGCTGCGCAGCCGCGACCCGAAGCGCGTTGACGACCTGGTCGCCCGCGCCCGACAGCTTCGCACTCCCGACGACCGGCCAGCCGTGGCCACACTGCCCGGCCCGGGAGCCGCGCCGCATCACACCGACGAGCCGGCCGCGCGCCACTCGGGCGGTCTGTCCCCGCGGGAACGGCGCCTGGTGCTGTTCCCGTTCCTCAGAAGCACGTAGGAGACGGATCGATGGATCCCCGTAAGCGGCTCGCCGAGATCGAGGCCGAGCTGCGCAGCATCCACGAGGCGGCCGGCGAGTCGCCGTTCAACGACGAGCAGCAGTCCCGCTGGGACGAGCTGATCGCCGAGCGGTCCCAGGTCGAAGAGACCATCCGCAAGGACGAGGAGCGCCGCCAGGTCGTCCGTAATCTGGCCGCCCGGCCCGGCAGCACCGACGACGGCGACGGCGTGCGCGGTGGCGCCCCGAACGTCGGCATTAAGGCCGACCCGTTCGAGGCGCTGCGCTACGGCGGGTACGGCGTCAGCCGGCAGCAGCTCGTCGACGCGAACCTGCGCGCCGCCGAGCACCGCATCGGCGACGGCGACATGCAGCGGCACTTCGAGCAGGTGCTGCGCCGGCACGCCGGTGACACCCGGTGGGCGGCGAACATCCTCGCCCGCTCGCACCCCGACTACGTCTCCGCCTTCAGCAAGCTGGTCACCGGCCGGGCCGCGTTCCTGACCGACGACGAGAAGCGGGCGGCGATGGCGGTCGGCACGAACACCGCCGGCGGCTACCTGGTGCCCACGCACCTGGACCCGACGCTGATCCTGACCAACGCCGGCACCTCCAACGTCATCCGCTCCATCTCCCGGGTGGTGACGCTGACCGACGGCGCGAACATCTGGCACGGCGTGTCCACGGCCGGGGCGACCGCGTCGTGGGACGCCGAGCTGACCGAGGTGTCCGACGACACCCCGGCCTTCGCGTCGGTGAGCATCCCCGTGCACTCGGCGAAGGCCCTGGTGCAGGCGTCGATCGAGGCGTTCGAGGACATCAGCGGCATCTCCACCGACGCGGTGATGATCCTCAACGACGCCCGGGACCGGCTGGAGGGCGCCGCGCACGCGACGGGCTCCGGCTCCGGACAGCCGACGGGCATCTTCACCGCGCTGGACGCCAACACCAACGTGGAGGTCATCTCCACCACGGCGGCGACGATCGGCCTGGTCGACATCCACGGCCTGTACCGGTCGGTGCCGGTGCGGTGGCGCGGCCGCGGAACCTGGCTGATGAACCCGATTTACAGCCTGGCCATCAAGGCGCTCGGCACCGCACTGTCGGCCAGCTACACCACGGACCTGACCCAGCCGGTGGCCGACCGGCTGCTGGGCCGGCCGCTGGTGGAGTCCGACGACGCCCCGTCGACGCAAACCACGACCGCCAACGACAACGAGATCGTGTTCGGGGACTTCAGCAACTTCGTCATCGTCGACAAGCCAGGGTCGGCGGCGATCGAGTTCATCCCGCACATGTTCAACACGGCGAACAACCTGCCCGACGGCCGGCGCGCCTGGTACATGCACTGGCGCAACGGGTCGGACAGCGTCAACGACCTGGCGTTCCGGCTGCTGCAGGACAAGACCAGCGCCTAACAGCTCCCAGACCGGAGGGGCCGGGAACTCGCAGGGCGCCCGGCCCCTCCGTCATGCCCTGCGGCACCCTGCGAAAGGAGACGCGACATGTCGCGGACGGTCAGACCGAACCAGGTGGCGGCGGTGCGTCACCCGCAGCACGGCGGGTTCGTCACCCCGAGCCCGGCGCAGACGTACGCGGCCGACGACCCGCTCGTGCGCGCGCACCCGTGGCTATTCAGCACCGAGGAGGAGCTGGCCCGGGGCGTTGAACCGGCGTTGCGCGAGTCCGCGCCGGTCGAGCAGGCTACCCAGGCACCGGGCGAGAAGCGCGCCACCCGGCGGACGCGGTGACCGCCGTCGTCCCCGGGTCGGTGGTCGTCGGCTACTGCGACGGCGGCACCTGGGCGGCCTGCTTTGGCCTGTCCTACCGCGACCTGGTCATGCACGACGTGCTCGGCCCGCAGCGCATCGTCCGGGAGGGCGGCACCGAGCTGCGCAAGGTCGTCGGCACCATGGGCGTAGCCGCCGGCCGTAACGACATCGCCGCCCAGTTCCTCGACGCCACCGACGGCGAGTGGCTGTGGATGGTCGACACGGACATGGGGTTCGCCCCCGACACCGTCGACCGGCTCGTCAAGAGCGCCGACCCGCAGTTGCGCCCGGTGATGGGCGGGCTGTGCTTCGCCATCAAGCGGCAGGCCCGCGGCGACCTGTGGGCGGAGCGGTACCGCATCGCCCCGACCGTCTACGAGTACCTGGACCTGGGTGATGAGGTCGGGTTCCGGCCGATCCTCGACTACCAGCGCGACCAGGTGGTGCAGGTGGCTGGCACCGGCGCGGCTTGCCTGCTGATGCACCGATCCGCCCTCGAGGTGGTCCGCGAACGGTACGGGGACGCCTGGTTTGACCCGATCGTGCACCCCACGGGCGCGAAGGGACGCCCTCGCACCTTCAGCGAGGACCTGTCGTTCTGCATTCGCCTGGCCTCCGTCGACATCCCCGTACACGTCGACACGAGCGTGAAGACCACCCACCACAAGGGCGGCCTCTTCCTCGACGAAACGACCTTCGACCAGCAGCGAGGGGGATGACATGGCGCTCGGCGACCCTTACGCCACTCGTGACGAGTTGAAGGCTCGCCTGGACATCCCCGACGCCGACACGCTGGACGACAACCGGATGGACGAGGCCCTGACCACCGTGTCCCGCGAAATCGAGACATGGTGCGGCCGCCAGTTCAACAACACCACCGTCGCGTCCGCCCGGGTCTACCAGCCGCGCACCACCGGGCTGCTGGTCGTCGACGACTTCCACACCACCACCGACCTGACCATCGCCGTCGACAACGGCGACGACGGCACCTACGAAACCACCTGGCCGGCCACCGACTACGCGCTGGAGCCCCGGAATGGCATCGTCAGCGGGCAGACCGGCTGGCCGTACTGGCGCATCGTGGCCACAGGAAACCGGTGGTGGCCAACCACGCACCGCCGGCCGTCGGTGCAGGTGACCGCCCAGTGGGGCTGGGCCGCAGTGCCCGCCCCGGTGAAAGAGGCATGCCTGATCGCCGCCGCCGAGCTGTTCAAACTGGGCGACGCGCCGTTCGGGATCGCCGGATACGGCGAGTTCGGCCCGGTGCGGATCCGGCTCAACAGCCGCGCGATGTCGCTGCTCGCCCCGTACCGACTCAACCCGGTGAAGGTGGGGTGACCGATGGCCGCGACGATTCCCCAGATCATGACCGGCCTGAAGGACCGGCTGGCCACCATCTCTGGCCTGCGCGTCTACGACTACGCCCCCGACGACCCAGCCCCGCCGGCGGCATTCCCGCTCGTGCCGTCGATCCCCTCCTACCGGGAGGCGATGCGCCGCGGCACCTACACCCTGACCTTCCGGGTCGCCGTGCTGACCGGCGCCCAGCTGGACCGCACGGGGCAGGCCCGCCTGGCCGCCTACGCCAACCCGACCGGCGACCAGTCGATCCGGGCCGCTCTGGAGGACACCGACAAGACCCTCGGCGGGCTGGTCAACGACCTGGTCGTCGAGTCGTTCGACCCGGCCGGGCTCGAAGAGGTTGGGCTCATCTCGTACTACGGCGGCGTCTTCACCGTCCGCGTCATCGCATCAGGAGCGTGATCCGTGGCCACCTTCACCCTGACCGACGCCACCTGCTGGGTGGGCGGCTACGACTTCACCGGCGACCTCAACCAGATCCAGCTGAGCGCATCGGTTAACGAGCTGGATGCGACCACGTTCGGATCTGGCGGCTTCCGGTCTCGCATCGGCGGCCTGCGGGACGTTCAGGCGAGCCTCGCCGGCTACTGGTCGTCCGACACGTCGGCCGCACCGGACCCGCACCTGATGCCGGACCTCGGCGTCGCCGACCGGGTGGTGACGATCGCCCCGAACAACACTGAGGGCGGCATCGCCTACATGTTTCAGGGCGCCAAGTTCACCACCAGCCTGTTCGGGTCGGTCGGCGAACTCACTCCATTTTCGCTGGACGTGATGGGCACCAACAAGGCCGGCCTGGTACGCGGCCAGGTCCTCAAGGCCAAGGGCACCGTGTCGGCGGCCGGCGCCACCGGCACCGCGGTGGAGCTCGGCGAGGCCGCAGACGGGCAGTACCTGTACGCCACCTTCCACGTCTTCGGCGCCGGCACCACGATCACCGCCGTCCTGGAGTCCGACGTCGACAACACGTTCGCCAGCGCCACCACGCAGGCCACGTTCGGGCCGATCACCACCACCGGCGGCACCTGGGCGGCCCGCGTCGCCGGACCGGTCACCGACACCTGGTATCGGCTGCGCGTCACCGCCGTCACCGGCACCTTCTCCATCGCCGGCGCGGCCGGTATCGGCAGCTAGCACCTCTGTCTTTCTCGTCTCTCCTCCGGCGGCGGGCCGGCGGAGCGGTTCCACGTACCCGAGGAGCATCATGGCCACCTTTGCGTTCACCGACGCCTCGGTCGTCGTCAACTCGGTCGACCTGTCGGACCACGTCCGGCAGGTGACCCTCAACGTTCAGGCCGACGAGCTGGACGACACCGCGATGGGTGACACGTTCCGGTCGCGGATCGGCGGGCTCAAGGACTGGTCGGTCAGCCTGGAGTTCAACAACGACTTCGCCGCGTCCGAGGTGGATGCGACCCTGTGGCCGCTGCTCGGCACCACCACCACGATCACCATCAAGCCGACGTCGGGGTCGGTGTCGGCGACCAACCCGAGCTACTCGGGGTCGGTGCTGGTGTCGCAGGTCAACCCGCTCAGCGGCAGCGTCGGCGACCTCGCCACGGTGTCGGTCACCTGGCAGGGGGCGGGCACGCTGACCCGCTCCACATCCTGACGATGCTCTCAGTGCAGGTACGCAGCGGCCGGGACCTGGGCGCGGTCCGGCAGGCACTACGCGAGGTCGGCGCGAAGGGTCTGGGCAAACAGCTCAGCCAGGGCCTGCGCAAGGCAGCGCGGCCGCTGGTCGCCGAGGTGCGCAAGGAATTACCCACCACCATGCCGTCCGGGTACGCCCCCACCCTGTCCCGGTCGCTGCGCCACCGCACCACCGTCCGATCCCGTCGGATGGACGCCACGGTGGTGTGGCAGCTGTACGGCGCCGGCCGCAAGAGCAACCGCGACGTGGCGGCGCTGAACCGGGGCACACTGCGGCACCCGGTATTCGGACGCCGATCCCGATGGGTGGCGCAACCGGTCCGGCCGGGGATGGTGGACCGGCCGGTGGACCGGTTGGGTCCGGAGATCACGCGACAGATGCAGGCGGTGGTTGACGACATCGCCGCCAGGATCACAAGGGGGTGACGAGTGCGCCTGCTGCCACCGATACGGCTCCGGCTCGGCGAGCCGGACTGGGAGCGATACGGGGACCAGTGGTGGACGTTCGACGAGGCCGACCTGACCCGGATGCCAGCCCGCCAGCTGGTCGAGATCGAGCGGGAGCTGAAAGGGGCGCTCGGTCTCACGATCCTCGGCGCGATGGCGTCATATCGCGCTGGCGAGATCACCGGCACCCTGGCCCTGCTCTGGCTGGCCCGCCGCATGTCCGGGGTCGTCGAGCCGCTGGCCGAGTTCGAGCCACTGGTCATGCTCGCCGATGCTGAGCTGCTCGACGGCGGTGATGCCGACCCCCCGGCCTCCACCTCCTCGGCCTCGCCGACGAGCGAGGAGGGGTAGCCGCCCTACTGGACGAGGTGGGGCCGATCCTGTCCCGCCACTACGTGGCCTGCTCCCCGGCCGTCCAGCGGGAGATGACGCTGCGGGAGATCCACGCCCACCTGCTGCCCATCGCCCCGGCCGCACCAGCCGACGAGCGGGCAGCGCTGATGACACAGCATCCAGCCCTGCGAGGAGGCGCACGCCGTGGCCGACCGTCGTGACATCCTCATCCGACTGCTCGGCGAGGAGACCGTCTCCCGGATCGCCAGCCAGGCCGGACGGGGTCTCGACAAGCTGGGCGACGCGTTCGAGGCGACCGAGCACGACGCGCGGGGTCTCGACGAGCAGATCAGCGAGGTCGAGAGGTCGCTGCAGGCGCTGGCCGTCGCGTACTCGCGCACGCAGGACGTCGTTGACCGCCTGGAGCTGACCCGGGCGATGCGCAAGCAGCAGACCGAGCTGCGCCGCCTGACCTCGGCGCGGAACCTGCTGCCAGACCCGGACCCGGGTGACGTCCAAGGCTGGGCGAGCCGGCTCGCCGGCCGGATGGCATCCGGCCTGCAGCGGGCCGGGGCGCCGATAGCCGAGGCGCTGGGCGGCATCCTGGGGACACTGCCGCCACAGGCTCAGGCAGCGATCGGCGCTGCTGTCGTCGGCGCGGTGGCGACAGCTGGCCCGGCGGTGGGCGCAGCCATGTCCGCGGCGATCGTCGGCGCCGCAGGGACCGGCGGCATCATCGGCGGTATCGCGATCGCCGCGAAGCACCAGGCGGTCAAGGACGCCGCCCGGTCCACCGGTGACGCGATCAGGGACGAGCTGCAGCGGTCCGCAGTGGCGTTCGTCCCGGCCGTGGTCACCTCCCTCGGCAAAATCCGGACCGGTGTCCAGGACATGGGCGATGACCTGGAGCGCGCATTCGCCGCCACCGCCCGGCAGCTGCCGTCCCTGACCGATGCAGGGCTCAGGGGAGCGCGGCGTGCTGTGGAGGGCATCGCATCCGCCGCCGAGCGGTCCGGTCCGGTCATCGCCGCCCTGGGCACCATCGCCGAGCGCACCGGAGACCTGGTGGGAGACGCGTTCGAGTCGATGGCCGAGAACGCGGAAGCCGGCGGCCGGGCGCTCACTCTCCTGTGGGGTGTGTTCGAGCTGGGTGCCCGATCGGTGCTGGGCACGGTCGAGATGCTGACCAGGGCATTCGACATTGCCGACCGATTCGCTGCGGTGCTGACCGGCAATATCGGCCGGCTGTTCGAAATAGAGGCTGCTGAGCGGGCGGCGACCGACTCTGGCGATGGCCTGTCGCAGGGCCTCCAAGAGCTGCTCGC
>DASVCA010000099.1:0-6128 GCA_036381835.1 Micromonosporaceae bacterium | reverse complement strand
TAGCGGTCCATGTAGAGCGCGTTGGCCCGGATCGCCGGGAGGCAGTAGTCGGCGGCGAACTCGTCGCGCGCGTCGACCACCTCGGACTCCACCGCGCCGCAGTCCAGGGCGCGTTGCCGGATGGCCTCCAGATCCTCGCCGCCCTGGCCGACGTCGACCGCCACGGCGATCACCTCGGCGCCGGTCTGTTCGGCGAGGTAGGGGATGGCGACGGAGGTGTCCAGCCCCCCGGAGTATGCGAGTACGACCCGCTCGGTCATGGTGTGCTGCTCCCTTCAGAGTCTTCCTCTCCGCGGGCCCAGGCGGAGAGTTTCGCTGCGAGGGCCGCGCCGCCGACGGCTTCGCGGGCCACGACGAGGATGGTGTCGTCGCCGGCGATGGTGCCGACGACTTCCGGAAGACCGGAACGGTCGAGGGCGCTGGCCAGGAACTGGGCCGCGCCGGGCGGGGTCCGGAGCACCGCCATGTTGCCGCTGGCGTCCGCGCTGTTGAGCAGCTCGCGCAGCAGGCGGACGAGTCGCGTAGGTGCCTGCTCGGCCTCGGCCAGGGGTCGTTTGCCGTCCTCGGGGATGACGTAGACCGGTGGGCCGTCGCCGCCGCGTACCTTGATCGCGCCGAGCTCCTCCAGGTCCCGGGAGAGGGTCGCCTGGGTGACGTGTATCCCTTCCTGGGCGAGCAGTTCCGCCAGCTCCGGCTGGGAGCGGATCCTATGCTCGCGGATCACTTCGACGATGCGCCCGTGCCGGGCGGCGCGGGTCACCGGCGGGCTCACCGTGGCTCACCGCCCTGCGTGAGCAGCCAGGTGAGCAGCGCCTTCTGCGCGTGCAGCCGGTTCTCCGCCTGGTCGAACACCGCGCTCTGCGGGCCGTCGACGACCTCGTCGGTGATCTCCTCACCGCGGTGAGCCGGCAGGCAGTGCAGCACGATCGCCTCGGGTGCGGCCTTGGCGAGCAGCTCCGAGCCGACCCGGTAGGGCAGGAACGGGGTGACGCGGTCTCGACCGTCGTCCTCCTGCCCCATCGAGGTCCAGGCGTCCGTGGCCACGACGTGCGCGTCGCTCACGGCTTCGTACGGGTCGACGAGGACCCGCACCGACCCGCCGGTGGCGGCGGCGATCTGTTCGGCGCGGGTCACGACGGCGGGATCCGGCTGATGTCCGATGGGGCCGGCGATGCGGACGTGCAGGCCGGCGGTCGCCCCGGCCAGAAGGTAGGAGTGTGCCATGTTGTTCGCGCCGTCGCCCAGGTAGGCCAGGATCCGGCCGGTGGTGCCGCCGACGCGTTCGCGGATGGTCAGCAGGTCGGCCAGCAGCTGGCACGGGTGGTAGCCGTCGGTCAACGCGTTGATCACCGGTACGGTCGCCGCGGCGGCCACCTCGGCGAGGCGGTCGTCGCCGTGGGTGCGCAGCACGATGGCGGCGACGTAGCGGGACAGCACGCGGGCGGCGTCGGCCAGGGTCTCGCCTCGTCCGAAGTGGGTTGCCTGGGTGTCCACGATGATCGGATTGCCGCCGAGTTCGGCGATTCCGACGTCGAAGGAGAGCCGGGTCCGCAGGCTCTGCTTGTCGAACAGCACCGCCACCGACCGTGGCCCGGCCAGCGGGCGGTAGGCGAAGCGGTCGGCCTTCAGCTGCGCGGCCAGGTCCAGGACGGCGGACTGTTCGGTCGGGCTGAGGTCGTCGTCGCGCAGGAAGTGTCTGATCATGAGGGGTCTTCTCGGTTCGTGGGGGTGTCGAGCGCCGCGGGTAGGGCGGCGAGGAAGGCGTCGGCCTGTTCGGCGGTGAGGATCAGCGGCGGGGCGAGCCGGATCACGTCCGGCTGCACCGGGTTGGCGAGGAACCCGGCGTCGCGCAGGGCGGCCGCCACGACGCCGGCGACGGGTTCGCGCAGCACCACGCCGATCAGCAGACCCGCACCGCGTACCTCGGTCACCAGCGGGTGGGCGAGCCCCTCCACGCCCCGACGGATCCGCTCCCCGATTCGCTTGACGTGGTCGAGCAGGCCCTCTCCGGCGATGGTGCTGATGACGGCGCAGGCGGCGGCGCAGCTCACCGGGTTGCCGCCGAAGGTGGTGCCGTGCGAGCCGGGGCCGAGCAGGTGCGCGGCCCGGCCGAACGCCAGGCAGGCACCGATCGGAAGGCCGCCGCCGAGGCCCTTGGCGAGCGTGACGATGTCCGGTTCGACGCCCTCGGCCTGGTGGGCGAACCAGTTGCCGGTCCGTCCGATCCCGGTCTGCACCTCGTCGAGCGCGAGCAGGGCGCCCCGCCGGGCGGTGATCTCCCGGGCCGCGGCGAGGTAGCCGGGTGGGGGTACGACCACGCCGTTCTCGCCCTGGATCGGTTCGAGGATCACCATGGCGGTCGCGTCGGTCACCGCCGTCTCCAGTGCGGCGACGTCGCCGTACGGGACGTGGGTGACCTCACCGGGCAGCGGCCGGAAGGGGTCGGCTTTGGCCGGCTGTCCGGTCAGGGCCAGCGCTCCCATGGTGCGGCCGTGGAAGCCGCCGGCGGCGGCGACGACGTGGGTGCGCCCGGTGCGGCGGGACAGTTTGAAGGCCGCCTCGTTGGCTTCGGCGCCGGAGTTGGCGAAGAAGACCCGGCCGGGGCGACCGGCGAGGGCGAGCAGCAGCTCGGCGAGCGCCACCGGCGGCTCGGTCACGAAGAGGTTGGAGACGTGTCCGAGGGTGCCGATCTGGGCGGTCACCGCGGCGACGACGGCGGGGTGCGCGTGTCCCAGCGCGTTGACCGCGATCCCGCCGACCAGGTCGAGGTACTCCTTGCCGGCCTCGTCGACCACGATCGCGCCGTGCCCGCGGACCAGGGCCAACGCCGGGGTGCCGTAGTTGTCCATCATGGACTGTGCCCAGCGGTCGAGTAGCGAGGTCATGACGGCGTCACCATGGTGCCGACCCCTTCCGAGGTGAAGACTTCCAGCAGAATCGAGTGGGGGACCCGACCGTCGACGACGTGTGCGGCGGGCACCCCGGCGGTGACGGCGCGCAGGCAGGCCTCCATCTTGGGGACCATGCCCGCCGCCAGGGTGGGCAGCAGTTCGGCGAGCCGGTCCGCGGTGATCCGGGAGATCAGGCTGGTCCGGTCCGGCCAGTCGGCGTAGAGGCCGGGGACGTCGGTGAGCACCACGAGTTTGCGGGCCTGCAGTGCGGTCGCGAGCGCCGCGGCGGCGGTGTCGGCGTTGAGGTTGTGCAGCACCCCGTCCGCGTCCGGCGCGACCGTGGAGATCACCGGTATCCGGCCGGCCGCGATGAGGTCGGCGACCGCGGAGACGTTGACCGTGTCGACGTCGCCGACCTGGCCGACGTCCACGGCTTCGCCGTTGACGTACGCGGGGCGGCGGACCGCGGTGAACAGTCGGGCGTCCTCACCGGAGAGCCCGACCGCGAAGGGCCCGTGTTCGTTGATCAGGTTGACCAGTTCCCGGCCCACCTGACCGACGAGCACCATTCGGACGACGTCCATGGCTTCCGGGGTGGTGACCCGCAAACCGCCCTTGAACTCGCTGGCGATGCCGAGTCTGCTCAGCATGGCGGAGATCTGCGGGCCACCGCCGTGCACGACGACCGGCTTGAGCCCGGCGTAGCGCAGGAACACCATGTCGGCGGCGAAGGCGCGGCGTAGTTGCGGATCGGTCATCGCGTGGCCGCCGTATTTGATGACGACGGTGGCGCCGTGGAAGCGGGCCAGCCACGGCAGCGCCTCGATCAGCGTGGCGGCTTTGGCCTGGGCCTGACTGAGGTCGTGGGACAACGAACGGTCGCCGGCCCGAAGCGAGCTGTCATGTGTCGCGGTCATGTCGAATACGCCGAGTTCTCGTGGACGTAGGCATGGGACAGGTCGTTGGTCCAGACGGTGGCGGCCGCCCGGCCCGCGTGGAGGTCGATGCGGATCGTCACGTCCCGGCCGGAGAGGTCCACCTTGGTGCGATCCTCCGCGGCAGCCCCGGCCCGGCAGACCCACACGCCGTTGACCGCCACGTCGATCGCGTCCGGATCGAAGGCGGCGGCGGTGGTGCCGACCGCGGCGAGGATCCGTCCCCAGTTGGGGTCGTTGCCGAACAAGGCGGTCTTGACCAGGTTGTTGCGCGCGACCGCGCGTCCCACCTCGACCGCGTCAACCTCCTGCGCCGCCCCGATCACCTCGATCGCGATCTGCTTGGTGGCGCCCTCGGCGTCGGCGATCAGTTGCTGGGCGAGGTCGTGGCAGGCCGCGGTGACCGCGGCGGTCAGCGCCTCCGGGGTCGGCTCGACCCCGGAGGCACCGCTGGCCAGCAGCAGCACGGTGTCGTTGGTGGACATGCAGCCGTCGGAGTCGACGCGGTCGAAGGTGACCCGGCAGGCGGCGCGCAACGCCTCGTCGAGCGTGTCGGATCCGGCCACCGCGTCGGTGGTGAGGACGCAGAGCATGGTGGCCAGTCCCGGGGCGAGCATGCCCGCGCCCTTGGCCATGCCGCCGACCGTCCAGCCGGGGCCGGTGACGACGGTCGTCTTCGGTCGGGTGTCCGTCGTCATGATCGCTTCAGCGGCCGCGGGTCCGCCGTCGACGGAGAGTTCGCGGACGGCCACGCCGACCCCGGGCAGCAGCTTGTCCATGGGCAGCCGTTCGCCGATCAGGCCGGTGGAGCAGACGGCCACCTCGCTCGCGCCGATCGCGGGCTCGTCACCGTCGCCGGGCAGCAGGCCGGCGACGTGCTCTGCGGTGGCGTGGGTGTCCTGGAAGCCGAGTGGGCCGGTGCAGGCGTTCGCACCGCCTGAGTTGAGGACGACCGCCCGGACGACACCGCCGCTGACCACCTGCTGCGTCCAGCGCACCGGTGCGGCCTTGACCCGATTCGTGGTAAACACCCCGGCCACCGCGGTCATCGGGCCGTCGTTGACCACCAGCGCCACGTCGCGGGCGCCGCCGCTCTTCAACCCCGCTGCCACACCCGCGGCCCGGAACCCCTTGGGTGCGGTGACGCTCATGTTGCCCACCCTCCGTTCGTGGCCGCGCGGCTGTGCCCGGCAGCCGTCCTCGTCCTCACGGTGCCACCCCAAATACCGACAGACCGGTTGTTTCTGGCAAACCAAACATAAGGTTCGCGCACTGCACGGCCTGGCCCGCTGCGCCCTTGCCGAGGTTGTCGATGGCGCTGACCACGATCACCCGGCCGGAATCGACGTCTGCGGCGACCTGCAGGTGGCAGGAGTTCGAACCGAGGGTCGCCGCGGTGTGCGGCCAGACCCCCTCGGGTAGGACGTGCACGAACGGCGCGTCGGCGTAAGCCTCGGCCAGCACCTCGCGAGGCGCGGGGCCGGCACCGGTCGGCACCGCGGCGACCGTCGCCAGGATGCCGCGCGGCATCGGTGCGAGCACCGGCGTGAACGACAGACTCCGCGCGCCGGTCGCCTGCTTGATCTCCGGCACGTGCTGATGGGCTCCGACCTTGTACGGGGAGAGGTCGCCCATCACCTCACTGCCCAGCAGATGGGGTTTGGGCGCCTTGCCCGCGCCCGAGGTGCCGGAGGCGGCGACCACGACGACGTCGTCCGGGGCGACGGTGCCGGCGGCGATCAGCGGCGCGAGCGCGAGGATCGTCGCCACCGCGTAACAGCCGGTCGCGGCGACCCGGCTCGCCTCGGCGATCACCCCACGCTGCCCGGGCAGCTCCGGCAGCCCGTAGGTCCAGGCACCGGCGTGCGCCCCGCCGTAGTAACGCACCCAGGCGTCGGCGTCGGTCAGCCGGTGGTCGGCGCCGAGATCGACCACCTTGACGCCGGCGGGCAGCTCCGCGGCGAGCGCGGCCGACTGGCCGTGCGGCATGGCCAGGAAGACCAGGTCGGCATCGGCCAGGGCCGCCGGCTCGGTCGCGGTGAACGTCAGATCGAGTCCGACGAGCTGCGGGTGCACAGCACCGACGGGCACCCCGGCCTGACTGTGCGCGGTGACGCGCACCAACTCGAACTCCGGATGCCCGGCGATCAGGCGAAGCAGCTCCCCGCCCGCATACCCGCTCGCGCCGGCCACCGCCACCCGAATGCCCATGCTCACCCCCGCATAACTATGCATTCAGGTTAACAGGCGGGAGTGCGGGCTGCAACTTGATTCAGGGGATTGCATAACCATGCTCGGATGT
>DASVCA010000098.1:0-5621 GCA_036381835.1 Micromonosporaceae bacterium | reverse complement strand
GGGGAAGAGGTCGACGCGGTCGAGCACCTCGCCGACCAGTTTCTTCAGGAACAGGCGGGGTGCGACGCCGACTCGGCCGCCGAGTCCGCCGGCCACCGCGCGGGCCAGCTGTGCGAGGTAGTCGTCGTCGACCAGGTCCCGGATGCGTTGCGCCGCGTCCGACCCGCCGGCGAACACGTCCCGGACCCGTACGCCCAGTTCGATGAGGGAGTCGACGGTGAAGCCCGGTAGGCGGATCTGCACCGCCCGCGGGTTGTCGAAGCGGGGATCGGTGGAGAAGTCGGTGGCGAGCCGTTGAGCCAGTGGGGCGAGTCGCTGCACTCCCTGCGGCCCGTCGTAGAAGGCGGGTGTTCCGGTGATCATCAGATACAGGCCGGGGAACCGTCCGGAATGAACTTCGTCGATGAGCTGACGGAGCGCGTTGAGCGCCTTGTCCCGGGCGTCCGAGCGGATCCGCTGCAGTGTCTCGATCTCGTCGAGCACGACCAGCAGCCCGGGGTGGCCGCTGTCGCGTAGCACGACCAGCAGGCCCTGCAGGAAGCTCAGCGCGGCGAAGTGATCGAGATTTCCGCGGACGCCGGCGGCCCGGCGGGCCGCGGCGGCCACGTGCGGCTGCCCGCCGAGCCAGGCGAGCACGGCGTCGGCGGTGGCCGCGTCTGCTGCCGTGGTGGCGCTGCGGTAGCCGCGTAGGGCGGCGGCGAAGGCCGGGGCGCTGCGGCTGACGTCGGCGAGCCGTTGGTCGAGTAGCTCGGCCACCGCCCGATCGAGCGCCGCCGCATCGTCGGCGGCGACCGCACCGGATGCGAGCACATCCTCCTCCAGCGCGTAGAACCAGCCGTCTACGACCGGACGCAGCGCGCTGGGTGGGAACGCGGCGGTGGCAAGCCGTTCGGTGAGTCTCCGGTAGACGGTCTCCAGCTTGTGCAGGGGTGTCTCGTTCTCGGAGATCTGCACTTCGGCGACGGCGATGCCGAGCCGCTTGGCCCGTTCGGCGACCCAGCGGGCGAAGAACGTCTTGCCGGAGCCGTATTCGCCTCGGATCGCTTTGAAGACGGAGCTGCCGGCCGCGATCCGGTCCAGATCTTCGTCGATCGCGGCGGTGAAACGGTCCAGGCCGACGGCGAGCAGGTCCAGGCCGGCGGCGGGCACCGCGCCGCGCCGCAGCGCGTCGAGGATTTCTCGACGCCGGGCCGGACTGATGCCGGTCACTCTCCGGCTCCGGAGCGCGGCCGGTCGGGCGCGGGCAGGTTGAACTGTTCCCGAAGCAACGCTACGTCCAGTCGGACGGTGCGGTTGTTGTCGATCAGGGACAGCACCGGGTAGTTGTCGACGTTCAATATCCGCTGCAGGGTCACCACGAACCCGGTCGCCCGGATGGCGGGTTCACCGGCGCGGGCCGCGACCACCACGGTGGGCAGGACGTTGCTGTCGAGCAACGCGGTCAGTGCCGCTTCGATCTTCGACACGGGGAGGGGACGGGGGGTCAGCGCCCGTTGCGCCGCGAACAGCTCCGTCTGCAGCAGGGCGGCCACGAGTCCATCCCCCGCCGCGCCCGCGCCGGTGGCCGTGGCCGTGGGCGTGAGGTCGGGCTGCGCGGGTGCCGGTATGTCGAACAGTACGGACCCGGCCGGTTCGACGGTGCGGCGGCGGGGTTTGGGCAGGGTCCGGGGTGGTGGGAGCGGCTGCTGCGGGCGGCTCACCGGGGCGGTCGTGCGCCACCATTCGGGTTCGCGGCTGTCGACGGCTGCCCAGCCGGTCGGGATCTCGGTGGCGTTGGGCATCAGGAAGGCCAGCAGCGGCACGGTCACCTCGGCGAGTGACGCGCCGCCGTGGTAGCCGGCCCGGCCGGGCCGGTAACGCAGTCCCGGATCCCACAGTGCCACGACCCGGTTGTCCGGTGCGATCACGCGCGGCCCGGTCAGCTCGACTTCGCCGTCGCGTGCCGGGTCCGGGCCCAAGCGGTGTCGGGCGGAGGCGGCATCGGGTGCGCGTACCAGTTCGCTGCCCCGGTCGAGGACGTGCCCGTGGTCGCTGGTGATGATCACCGCGCGACCGTTGGATCGGGCGAGGTCGAGCAGGCTGCGGAGGAAGCCGACGTCTTCGACGGTCCAGCCGGGTTCGTCGCCTTCCCGCCCGTAGCTCAGCGACTCGTCCACGGTGTTGATCACGACTGCGACGAGCCGGTCGGTTCCGGCGATCGCCTCGGCCAGTTCAGTGGCGAACGTCTCGCCGGCCCCGCCCTGGGCCGGCTTCTTGTGGAAGATCCGGGCCTCGCCCCAGCGTTTCTGGTCGAAGATCTGTTTCTCGGTTGCCTGGTTGCCGTTCAGCAGGGTGCCGGCGAACAGCGAGGTGCGCGAGACGGCGGTGAGGGTGGGCAGCCCGGCGACGGCACCGCGTCGCCGACCCGGCCCGGATCCGGCGAGCGGGTCGTACTCGACCAGGTGCTCGGACAGTTGTTCGGCCAGTTCGATCGCGACGGCGGCGCTCATTCCGTCCAACACCACGAGCAGGGTGGGGCGCCCGGATTTGAGGAGCGGCACCACGACCCGGGGGAGCAGGGTCTCCACGGTGAGCAGGTCGTCGGGGGGCGATCCGGCCGCGGTCCAGGCGGCGAGACGCTGGGCGAAGGCGCGGTCGAGTTCGCGCCGCCGCTCGTACGCCCGCCGGTAGACGTCCCGGAACGCGGCCTGCAGTCCCGGATGGACGTCCTCGCCCGCCCAGATTTCGCCCAGCGCGCGATCCACCCAGCCCCATTCGGCGATCTGCCGGTCGATTCCGTCGGCCACGCTGGCCGGGGGTGTGGTCTGGGTGGCGAGCCAGCGGACCAGGCGGTGCGCCATGCGGGCGCGCCGGATCCGCCGGGTTTCCGTCTCGGCGAGCTGGTGTGCGGCGAGCGCTTCGATGTGGGCGTCGAGTCCGGGGTCTGCCGACGGTTGCCGGACGGCGGTGAGCAGCGCGTCCGCGACGGCGCTGATCCGCTGGGTGAAGCCGGAGCGCAGGATGCGGCTGTGGCCGGCGCAGCCGGCCGCCCCGAACTGCACCAGTAGTTCCTCCGCGCGGTCGAGTACCGCGTGCGCCTGCCGCCGGGCGGTGACGTCGTCCCGGGCTGTCAGCATCCCGGTGACGACGTGTACGCCGGCCTCGGCGAAGGACCGGACGACCTCGTCGCCGGGGCTCGCGTCGCCGAAGTAGCCGTCTACGCGCCCTCGGGCGCGGAGCGCGTCGGGGGTGTCTGTGGTCCACAGTGCGTCGCAGACCAGTGCGAGCGGCAGCGCGTCGGTTCCGTTTCCGGCGTTGATCAGGGCGATCAGCGCCGCAGCGGGTCGGCCGTAGGTGGTGGCGAGCCAGCGGGCGAGCCCTTCGCGTTCCGTGGCGCGGAGCAGGCCGAACGCCTCGACTGCGCCGGGCAGCGTACTCCAGCGCAGCAGCAGTGTCGCGTCCAGGTCGTCGGGCTCGGCGTCGAGGCGGGGCAGGTTGAGTCGTACGGCGGCTAGGTGACGCAGGGCCACGTCTCGGGGCAGTACCGTGCCGGCGAGTCTCGGCCATCCTCCGGGGGGCATCGCGTCGAGCAGTGCTTCACCCGCCCAGGATTCGGCTTCCAGGGCCGCGTCCGGGTATTGCGCGCCGAAGGCGTTGACGACGAGGTCCCACGGTTCGACGGTGATGACCTGTTGGCGGAAGACCTGGCTGAGTATTCCCGTGCCGAGTTCCGTCTGCGTCCGGTCGGTGAGCAGCACGAGTACTTCTTCGCCGCGTTCTGCGACTAGCTGTTCCCAGATGGCGAGGGGGGATGGGCAGGCGACGACCCGGGCGTGGCGGCCGTCGGCGAGGGTCAGGGTCGGATCGTGCGTCCAGACCGGTTCGGCGCGGATGACCATGACCGGGTACGGCGTGCCGTTGCGGTGCTGGTCGAGCTGCTGCTGCACTTTCTGCGTCAGCGCGACGGGGCTGATCCGCAGCAGCCGCGGCCGGGTGGGGGCGCTGCTCACCGCAACACCCGCCAGGTGACTTCGATGGTCGCGTCCGGGTGCTCTTTGGCGAAGTCGCGAAGCTGCGACATCACTTGTTCGATGTGCGTGGCGGCGACGCTTCGGCTGCCGTTGGGCGTGACGGTCGGTTTCGGGGTCGGGTGTAGGTCGCCGTGTTGCCGGTTTTCCGGCCTGCCGCCGCTGACGGGTTGCGGGCTGGTTTCGGCGAGGACCCGGTCGAGTAGGGCGCTCGCGGCCCGGTCGGCGGCGTGTAGGGCTGGGGCGAGCTGGGTGGTCAGTTCGTCTTCTCGGGCCGCGTCGCGGAGTGTGCGCAGAATCTCGGCCGCTTCGGTCGTGTATCTGCCGCCGTGCAGTTCGAGGCGGGCGAAGTTGGCCCAGTCGGCGGAGGCGAGGGCGGCGGAGACTTTTTCGGCGCTGCTGATGCTTTTGCCGACCCGGTCGGCTGGTCCGGGCAGGTGGGCGCGGGCGAGCCGTTCGACGATTTCGACGGGGGTGCGGTCGGCGGTGAGTTCGTCGAGGAGGGTGGCGGCGGCGCGGGCGGTGGCGAGCCGGCCGGTGGCTGCGGCCGGGTCGAGGCCGAGCTGGTCGGCGTGCCGTTCGAGTTCGTCGACGAGTCGCCGGGCGGCGGGCCGATGTTGTGCGGCCCGGGCGGTGACGTCTCGGCTGAACATCGCTACGACGCGTCCGCGGCGCAGGGCGAGCGGCTGGAAGCCCCAGAGGGCGCCGGCCCGCTGTCGGGCCAGGTCCCAGTCTGCTTCTTCGGGGAGCCGGTGTTCGCGCAGCGTGCTGTCGGTGGGGATGCGGTCGGGTTCCGGCTGCGGTGTGAGTTCGCTGCCGTAGCGGTAGAAGGTGCGGTCGGTTTGTTCGGCGAAGGCCGCGATGACGAGTTGGGCGACGAGCGGGTCGAGCCCGTGTGGGTCGGGTGTGTCGATCCAGCGCAGCAGGTCGGTGACGCGGAGTTCGCCCTGGATGCCTTCTTCGGCGGCTTTGCGGTGGAAGTGCTGCACCCAGTGGCCGCCGACGACGAATGCGGCTTCGTGCATCTGGCCGAGCCGGAGCGGGTTCGCGATGCGGCGCATGGTCTGCCGGTGGGGTCTGTCCACGTCGACTCGGCCGTTGGGGGATTCGACGGCGCGGCGGATGTAGTCGAGCACCATTTTGACGTCGGCGGGGCGGACGATTTCGCCTTTGCGGTCGGGGTCGAAGTCGGGGTGTGCCGGGTACTGCCGGCTGAGCATCTGGTCGGCGAGGCTGCGCAGGGTTTCGGCGAAGCTGGCCCCGATGGGCAGGGTGGGTTTCAGGGCACGGGTCAGCGACAGCAGGTGGTCGTCGTAGCCGGCTCGTACGTCGTCGGGTTGTTTCTGCGCCAGCCCGTACGCTTGGCGCAGCACTCCGCGCATTTTGGCGAGTAGGGCGCTGCGGTGGTTGGTGAGGGTGGTGTGGGCCCGCCGCCGGTCGTCCGGGTTGAGGTGCCCGGCGTGGGTGTCGAAGCGTTGGCCTTCCAGCAGTTTGTCGATGATGGCCAGTTTGCCGAGTTCGGCGAGGCGCTCGGTGGTCAGCGAGGCGGGTATCCAGCAGATGGTGCGGCTGGTTTCCCGTTCGGCTAGTTCTTGCACCCGGTTGCGGTCGTCG
>DASVCA010000097.1:0-32070 GCA_036381835.1 Micromonosporaceae bacterium | reverse complement strand
CCGATCGTCAGCCAGCACGGCCAACAGCGCCCGATCGCCGGCCGGGAAGGTGGCGATCACACCGCCGGCGGTGCGGACGGTCGCTTCTCGAACGGGGCCGTACCCGACGGACAGCGCGAACTGTTGGCTGAGACCGATGCTGGTGGCGGTCAGCGCGGCGATGGGATCCGGATCGACCCCGGGTGCGTCGCTCGCCAGCAGCATCCCGTCGGTGGTGGCCAGCACCACGCCGGACACGCCGGCGAGTCGCTGGCGCAGCGCCCGCAACTCACCCAACACCGTTGCCTCAACGTTCATGGTGTCCCCTTCTCTCCCCAAAGGACGGACAGCAGCCGGCCGGCACCGAGACCGGCATCGGTGACCGTGTGCTGTCCGTACGTTACCGGGTGCTATCGCTTTCGTGTTTCCCGCCGCCCCTAGGCGATCGGCCAGGAAGTCTCGGCTGTTCGCCGGATAGGCAGCGTTAGGCTCGCGCTGTGCGCGGGTGGGCGGAACGACGCGGGTGGCCGGAGGACGAGACGGCGGCCTCCGACGCCGAGCGACTGGCGCCCGAACCGCCGAAGGACACCGGCCACGGCCGCAGCCCCTACCAGCGGGACCGCGCTCGCGTACTGCACTCCGCGGGCTTCCGTCGACTGGCCGCCAAGACCCAGGTGCACACCGCCGGCACCGACGACTTCCTGCGCACCCGATTGACCCATTCCTTGGAGGTCGCCCAGATCGCCCGAGAGATGGGCGCCCGTCTCGGCTGCCATCCGGATGTGGTGGACACCGCCGGCCTGGCGCACGACCTCGGGCATCCCCCGTTCGGACACAACGGCGAGGACGCGTTGCACGCGGTGGCACAGCCGTGCGGGGGCTTCGAGGGCAACGCGCAGACGCTGCGGGTGCTCACCCGGCTGGAGGCTAAGATCATCGCGCCGGACGGCAGGTCCGCGGGGCTCAACCTCACCCGGGCATCGCTCGACGCCGTCTGCAAATACCCCTGGCGCCACCGACCCGGACAGCGCAAGTTCGGGGTGTACGACGATGACGTCGATGTGTTCGCCTGGCTCCGGCGAGGTGCTACCGAGCCCGACCGGCGTTGCCTGGAGGCGCAGGTGATGGACTGGGCCGACGACGTCGCGTACTCGGTGCACGACGTCGAGGACGGCATCCACGGTGGCTACATCACGCTGCGCCGACTGCTGGCCGACCCCGACGAGCGTGCCGCACTCTGCGCCGATGTGGCCGCCGTCTACTCGCCCGAGACGCCGGACGACCTGGCCGCGATCCTGGGGGATCTGCTCGCCGACCCGGTGCTGGCACCCGTGCTCGACTATGACGCGAGCCATCGGGCACAGGCCGCGTTGAAGGGCACCACCAGCGTGCTGACCGGCCGATTCGTGACGGCGGCGGTGATCGCCACCCAGGAGCGGTTCGGCCCCGCACCGCTGCGTCGATACGCCGCGGACCTGATCGTGCCGCGGGAGGTCCGGGCACAGTGCGCACTGCTCAAGGGACTGGCGCTGCGGTATGTGATGCGCCGCCCCGGCGCCCCGGCCCGCTACGAACGGCAACGCGAGTTGCTCACCGAGCTGGTCTACCTCCTGCTGGATCGCGCACCAGAGGCCCTCGACCCGGTCTTCGCGCCCCTGTGGCTGGCGGCACCCGACGACGCGGCCCGGCTGCGAGTGGTGATCGATCAGGTCGCCTCACTGACCGACCCGGCCGCCGTCACCTGGCACCGCCGGCTCCAAACTCGACCCGGCGACTAGCCGCACGCTTCGTGCGACGGTGGGACCTTGCCCCGCAGCCACCCGCCCGGGCAGGCTTTGCAGATGAGCGACAACGCGTCCACATTCGTCATCGTCGGCGCCTCCCTCGCCGGAACCAAGGCGGCCGAAACCCTGCGCGCGGAAGGGTTCACCGGTCGCGTAGTGCTGATCGGAGAGGAACCCGAGCCGCCCTACGATCGACCACCACTGTCGAAGGGGTACCTGCACGGCACGCAGGAACGCGGCAAGGCGTACCTGCACGACCCCGACTGGTACGCCACGCAGGGGATAGAGCTGCTGCTCGGCCGGCGGGTCACCGATCTGGACGCCGGCGCGCACACGGTGACCCTGGACGGCATCGAGCGGTTGCGTTACGACAAGCTGCTGTTGGCCACCGGTAGCCGGCCGCGGCGGTTGACGGTGCCCGGTGCCGAGGCGGCGGGCGTGCACTACCTGCGGACCATCGACCAGGCCGACGCGCTGCTGGCCGGCCTACGCGCCGGTGGACGGGTGGTCGTCGTCGGGGCGGGATGGATCGGCCTGGAGGTGGCCGCCGCTGCACGCGCCCACGGCTGTCCGGTGACCGTGGTGGAGACGGACGCGTTGCCGTTGCGCCGGGTGCTCGGTGACGAGGTGGCGACGGTGTTCCGCGACCTGCACCTCGCGAACGGCGTCGACTTCCGCTTCGGCGTCGGCGTCCGGGAGATCGTCGAGCGGGACGGACGCCTCACCGGCATGGTGCTGACCGACGGCAGCGAGCTGGCGGCCGACCTGGTCGCGGTAGGGGTCGGGATCGAACCGGCGACCGAGTTGGCGCGCGCGGCAGGTCTCGGGGTGGAGAACGGCGTCGTCACCGATGCGGCGTTGCGCACCAGCGACCCCGACGTCTACGCCTGCGGCGACGTCGCCGCCTCGTTCAACCCCTTACTCGGCGAGCACATCCGGGTCGAGCACTGGGCCAACGCGCTCAACGGTGGACCCGCGGCGGCCCGGTCGATGCTGGGCCAGCACGTCGAATTCGCCCGCGTGCCCTACTTCTACACCGACCAGTACGACTTGGGCATGGAGTACTCCGGGTGGGTCGGATCCGAAGGCTACGACCGAGTGGTGTTTCGGGGCGATCCGGCCATCGCCGGCGGCAAGGCACCCCGGTTCATCGCTTTCTGGCTGCGCGACGGGCGGGTGCTGGCCGGGATGAACGTCAACGTCTGGGAGGTCGTGGGTACGATCCAGCAGCTGGTTCGCGCCGGTCGTGCGGGACGGTCGGTCGACCAGGCCGCGCTCGCGGACCCGACGGTGCCGCTCGGTGATCTGCTCGGCTGAACCGCACCCTTAGAGGGCGGTTCAGCCGAGCTCAGAAGTAGTCGAGCACCTCGGCCGGCGGACCCGAGGCGCGCAGGTCGAGGGCGTCCGGGCGCCTGCTCGCCGCCGGTGCGGCCGGGTCCCCGCTGCTACAGAACCGGTCCGGACAGGGCAGGATGTAGCCGGAGGGGGGTGACGGCGGTGGCCGGTCGGATCCGGGATGAGGACATCGCGTTGGTCCGCGAGCGCACCTCGATCGCGGAGGTGATCGCCGAGACGGTCACGCTGAAGTCGGCCGGCGGCGGCAATCTGAAAGGGCTGTGCCCGTTTCACGATGAGAAGACCCCCTCCTTCACGGTTTCGCCCACCCGAAACGTCTACTTCTGTCATGGTTGTGGGGCCGGCGGTGACGCGATCAAGTTCGTCATGGACGCCGAGCACCTCACCTTCGTGGAGGCGGTCGAACGGCTCGCCGCCCGCGCCGGTATCCAGTTGCGCTACGTCGAGGCGGGCCCGGCCCCGGTGCGCCCGCAGCAAGGGCAGAAGCAGCGGCTGGTCGCCGCCCACGTCGCCGCCGCCGAGTTCTACGCCGAACAGCTCAGCAGCCCCGCTGCCCGCCCCGCGCGGGAGTTCCTCGCCCAACGCGGTTTCGACCGAGCCGCCGCGGAGAGGTACGGCTGCGGGTTCGCCCCGGACTCCTGGGACGCCCTCACCCGACACCTACGGCAGCGAGGCTTCACCGCTGAGGAGCTGATCACCGCCGGCCTGGCCCGCCAGGGCCGCTCCGGGTCCCTCGTCGACCGGTTCCGCCGTCGACTGCTCTGGCCGATCCGCGACCTCACCGGCGACGTGATCGGTTTCGGGGCACGCAAACTCTTCGACGACGACGATGGTCCGAAGTATCTGAACACCCCGGAGACGCCGATCTACAAGAAGTCGCACGTGCTCTACGGAATCGACCAGGCCAAGCGGGAGATCGCCAAGCGCGGCCAGGCGGTGATCGTCGAGGGCTACACCGATGTGATGGCCTGCCACCTGGCCGGAGTACCGACCGCCGTGGCCACCTGCGGCACCGCCTTCGGATCCGGGCACATCGGCGTGCTTCGCCGGCTGCTGTTCGACGCCGACGGATCCGGCGAGATCATCTTCACCTTCGACGGGGACGCGGCCGGGCAGAAGGCCGCCCTGCGGGCGTTCGAGGAGGACCAGCGGTTCGTCGGCCATACCTTCATCGCGGTCAGCCCGGACAACATGGACCCGTGCGAACTGCGGCTGGCCAAGGGCGACCTGGCGGTACGGGACCTGATCGCCCGCCGAGAGCCGCTGGTCGACTTCGCCATCCGCCAGGTGATCAGCCGCTTCGACCTGGACACGGTGGACGGACGGGTGGAGGCGATGCGTCGTGCAGCCCCGCTGGTAGCGAAGATCAAGGACCAGGAAAAGCGACCCGAGTACGTCCGCAAGCTCGCCGGCGACCTGGGCATGGAGATCGAGCCAGTGCAGCGGGCCGTGCGAGCGGCGGCGGCAGGCAGTCCGGTCGAGGCGGCCTCCACCGCGCGTACGTCACGGCCGGCGGTGGACAACGCGCAGGCGATCGTCGAGCGCGAGGCGCTGAAACTGGCCCTCCAGGTCCCGGTGCTGGCCGGGCCGATGTTCGATGCGCTCGACGTCTCGGTCTACCGGAACCCGGTCCACGCCGCGGTGCGTGAGGCGGTGGCGCAGGCCGGAGGCACCGCGGCGGAGTCGACCGGAGGGGCGGTCTGGGTCGAGCGGGTCCGCGACGCCTGCCCGGATCTGGCGGCGAAGGCACTGGTCAGCGAGCTCGCGGTCGAGCCGCTGTACCTCGACGGCGAGCCGGATTCCCGGTACGTGTCGATCACCCTGGCGCGTCTCGAACTCGGTTCGGTCGATGCCCGGATAAGGGAACTGAAGTCGAGGGTGCAGCGGATCAACCCCGTGACCGCCAAGGCCGAGTATCTGGCCTTGGCGGGAGAGCTGTTCTCGCTGGAGCAGCATGCGCGGGTGCTACGCGAGCAGGCATCGGGAGGGCTGTAGCCGTGGGTCTGTTCCGCCGCCGATCGAAGCTTCCAGCCGACCGGCGTCCGCCGTTGGAACGGGAGGAGCGTGTGCTGGCCTGGGCCGGCGTTCGGCCCGACGGCACGGTCGTGGTGACCAACCGCGGCCTGTGGCTGCCCGGCCAGGAGCACCGGCTCGGCTGGCACGACATCATCAAGGCCGGCTGGACCGGGGAGGAGCTCGCCATCACACCCGCCGCGCGGGTGATGGAACGGGAGGGCTACCTGGTGGTCGCCGATCACCCCGTCGCGTCGTACCGCTTGGTCGAGCCGGGCGATGTGCCGCACCACGTCCGGCTCCGGGTGACCGCCTCGGTCGCGTACACCAGCCACCACCCGGTGCCCGGCGGCGGGGTGCGGATCGCCGCGCGACGGGTCAGCGGCGTGGACGGGCTGACCTGGACCGCCCGCTACGATCCGGGTACGGATGCCGACGACACCGTGATGGCCGAGACGGATCGACTGGTGGCGGCGGCCCGCCGGAGTACCGAACCCGAGCTCTGACCGGCTCTCCCTCCACGCCCGGAAAGTCGGTTGGTCTGTGTCGGACCCCCGGGCTAGCGTTCCGCACGTGGTCACGCATGAACCGCTCATCCGCGCCCGCGGCTTGGTGAAGCACTTCGGCGACTTCACCGCCGTCAACGGCATCGACGTCGAGGTACGCCGAGGGGAAGCCTTCGGTTTCCTGGGGCCGAACGGTGCCGGCAAGAGCTCCACGATGCGCATGATCGGTTGCGTTTCCCCGCCCAGCGGCGGGGAGTTGCGCATTCTCGGCCTGGATCCTCGCCGCGACGGCCCGGCCATCCGCGCCCGGCTCGGGGTCTGCCCGCAGCAGGACAACCTCGATCCCGAGTTGACGGTGCGGGAGAACCTGACCACCTACGCCCGCTACTTCGGCATTCCCCGGCGGGTGGCCCGGGAACGCGCCGCCGAACTGCTGGATTTCGTGCGGTTGGCCGACCGGGCGGACAGCAAGGTGGAGCCGCTCTCCGGTGGCATGAAGCGCCGGTTGACCATCGCGCGGGCGCTGGTCAACGAGCCGGACATCGTACTGCTCGACGAACCCACCACCGGTCTCGACCCGCAGGCCCGGCATCTGGTTTGGGAGCGGCTGTTCCGGCTCAAGCAGCAAGGCGTCACCTTGGTGCTGACCACGCACTACATGGACGAGGCCGAGCAGTTGTGCGACCGGTTGGTGGTGATGGACGGCGGCCGGATCGTCGCCGAGGGCTCACCGCGTGCGCTCATCGACCGCTATTCGACTCGGGAAGTGCTCGAGTTGCGGTTCGCCGCCGATGCCCAGGAGGTCTTCGCCGGCAAGCTCGCCGGTATCGGCGAGCGGACCGAGGTGCTGCCGGACCGCATTCTCCTGTACGTCGACGACGGGGACGCCGCAGTGGCGGAGGTGCATCGGCGCGCCCTCACCCCGAGCAGCGTGCTGGTGCGCCGCAGCACCCTGGAAGACGTCTTCCTACGCCTGACCGGACGAAGCCTGGTGGATTGATGAGTGTCTCGGTGAATGTGGCGCGTACAGCCACCGGCGCACCCGGGCGCCTCCGTGGGGCGCTCGCCGTCCTCGAATATCACTTGCTCACCTACCGCCGTACCTGGCGCGGCTCCTCGCTCTCCTCTTTCCTCCTACCGCTGCTGACCATGCTCGGCTTCGGCGTCGGCGTCGGCAGTTACGTGGCGGGCGGCGTCAACGGGGTCCCCTACCTCGACTACATCGTGCCCGGCCTGATCGCGGTCACGGCGATGCAGACGGCGATCGGCGAGTCCACCTGGCCGGTGCTGAGCGGCTTCCAGTGGACCAAGACCTACGCCGCGCAGGCGGCGGCGGCCCTGCGGGTGACCGACATCCTGAACGGTCACCTCAGCTACGTGCTGTTGCGGGTGTTACTCAGCAGCTTCGTCTTCCTCCTGGTCGCAGCCGCCTTCGGAGCGTTGCACTCGCCGTGGTCGCTTGTCGCGCCGCCGATCGCGGTGCTCGTCGGACTGGCCGTCGCCGCCCCCACCTTCGCTTTCAGCGCATCGGTCACGAACGACAACGCGTTGTCGCTGCTGTACCGATTCGCGGTCATCCCGATGACGCTGTTCGCCGGCGTGTTCTTTCCCGTGGAGTCGCTGCCGGTGGCGCTGCGCTGGCTCGCCTACCTCTCGCCGCTGTGGCACGGCGTCGACCTCTGCCGAGCCGCGACCCTCGGGGTCGCCCCGGAATGGTCCGCACTGGGTCACCTGTTGTATCTCGCCGCCTGGTCGGGCGGCGGTCTGGCCCTGGCGTACCGGTGCTTCCGTAGCCGGCTCGTGATCTAAGGAGCACTGATGGTCAGCTACCTGCTGCCCCGGCTGGTCGGCCTGCCGAACCCGCTTCGACGTTCGGTCTCCGTGGCCGAGCGCAATGTCGTGGCATTGCGTTCCTCGTACTGGCTGGTGCTCGTCTCCGGATTCTTCGAGCCGGTGCTCTACCTGTTGTCCATCGGCGTGGGCGTCGGCGCCTTGATCGGCCGGTTCACCCTGCCGGACGGACGGGTCGTCGAGTACGCCGCGTTCGTCGCCCCGGCCATGCTCGCCTCGGCAGCCATGAGCGGCGCGCTGGCCGAGGCCACCTACAACTTCTTCGGGCGGATGAAGTACATGCGGCTGTACGACGGGATTCTGGCGACCCCGGTGCAGCCGTTCGAGATCGCCCTCGGGGAACTCGGCTGGGCGATGCTTCGCGGATCGCTCTACTCGGCCGCGTTTCTCGGCATCATGGTGGTGATGGACCTCACCACCACCCCGCGGGCGCTGCTCGCCTTCCCCGCCGCGGTCCTGGTGGGTATCGCGTTCGGCGCGCTCGGCATGGCGGTGTCGACGTTCATGCGCAGCTGGCAGGACTTCGACGTGATCGCAACGGCGCAGTTCGCACTGTTCCTGTTCTCCGGCACCTTCGTGCCGGCCGAGTCCTACCCCGCTGTGCTGCGTTGGCTGGTCGAGGTCACGCCGTTGTACCGGTCGGTCGACCTGGTTCGCGGTATCACGGTCGGCGACGCGGGGTGGGCGCAGGCGGTCGATGTCGCCTACCTCGTCACGGTGGCCCTTCTCGGCCTGGGGTTGGCCGGGCGGCGAATGGGGCGGCTGCTCTGTCGGTAGCCGCCGACGGTTCACCACCCGGAGGTGGGTGGGCGTGGGCGAGTAGACCGATGAGGAGGCAGCCCATGACGGCGGAGGCGGCCGGAGCGGGGCGACGTGATCCACGCGATCGCACCTGGTATGCGCTGCCTCGCGCACTCGCGCGTCGGTTCCGAGAGCACGGTCTCATCGACCGGGCCGCCGCGCTCACCTACTACGCGGTGCTTTCCGTCTTTCCCGGGCTCCTCGTGCTGGTCTCCCTGCTCGGGCTGCTGGGTGCCACGGGCAGGGTCCAGGAGTTCCTGGTGGCTCCCGACCCGGTGGCGCCGATCATCGACGGCGCGATCGAGAGCGCGCAGGGGAGCACGTCGACCGTCGGCCTGGTGGCGGTCGTCAGCCTGCTTGCCGCCTTCTGGTCGGCATCGAGTTATCTCGCCGCCTTCATGCGCGCCTCGGACGTGATCAATCAGGTCGAGGACGAGCGGCCCCTGTGGCGACGGTTGCTGGTCCGCGTCGGCTTGACCGCGCTGATCGCCACGATGCTGGTGCTCAGCATCCTGGTCCTGGCGCTGGCCGGGGAGGTGGCGACCCGGATCGGCCAGCTGCTCGGGTTGACGGATACGGCGATCCGCGTCTGGAACCTCGTGCGATGGCCGCTTTTCCTGGTCCTCGTCAGCCTGATCTTCGAGACTCTCTACTGGGCGGCACCAGCCGAGCGGAGGAGGTTCCGCCTCATCAGCCCGGGTGGGCTGCTCGCTGTGCTGGCCTGGCTGCTCGTCAGCGCCGGATTCGCCGGCTACGTCGCCAACTTCGGCGCCTACAACCGGACCTACGGCGCGCTCGCCGGTGCGGTGATCTTTCTGGTGTGGCTGTGGCTGTCCAACCTGGCGATTTTGCTCGGTGCGGAACTGGATGCGGAACTGGTTCGGGGCCGGTCGCCGGCGACCGGCCCCGACGAGCACGGTTAGGCGGGCGGCTTCGACGATCCGCCGGTGACCCCACCGGTGACTTGTGTAGCCGATGAACCGCTCGGTGGGGTGGTGGTGCCGGAAACCCCGGCGGGCAGTTGCTCTCCGCCGCTGAGCACCTTCTCGCCCAGCTTCGTCTGACTCAGCCGTTCCTTGCCCTGCTGGACGAGTCGGTTGGCCTGGGCCTGGGCCATCCCGGCCGCCTCCTGCACGGTCGGACTCTCCAGCAGCTCACGGCCCTTGGCCATCAGCTCTTCATACTTCTCCCGGCCGGCCCGGGCTCCGAGGACGAAGCCGACGGCCAGGCCACCGACAAACCACAGCTTTCCGCGCATTGCGGCTCCTTCCTGCCGACGTACCGCCGGTGGAACTACTCGGTCGATTTCTCCCGTTAGCTACCCATCGTCCCACTCCGCCGCCACTTTCGTGCGCTCCTCGCCGATTTGCCGCCCGCGTGTTCCCGACGGGGTAACCCGGTAGCGCGGGACCGGGGATCATCATGTACTCTTGTCCCCGGTGTCGGAGCGACCCGATCCCCCGTAGCTCAATTGGCAGAGCAACCGGCTGTTAACCGGTAGGTTTTTGGTTCGAGTCCAAACGGGGGAGCTTTTCATCAATGCCTACAGGCGTCTCCACAGGCACCGACACCTTCGGCGATGACATCGCCGGTTGTGGATCGGCGACCGACGGTCGATCGAGTAGGCTAAGCTCACGGCGCGCATGGGGCGGTAGCTCAGCCGGTCAGAGCAGGGGACTCATAATCCCTCGGTCGCGGGTTCGAGTCCCGCCCGCCCCACCAAGCAAAACCGTGCACGAGCATCCGCTCGGACCGCCTTCACATTGGTGCCCTCGACCATCGACTCCGCCACCAGCAGCTGGCGCTTCACCAGCTCCACTCGCCGCACCCGCAGCACGGTCACTCACCCCACCGCCGCCCCGGGTAGGCCAGCGCCCGGACGATTAGCCCGTGCGGCTCCACCGCTGCCGCGAGCTGTACCGAGGATCCAGCGCCGCAAACGACCTCTACGAAGAGATCCAGAGCCTGGGCGGCGGGTAGGTCACTGACCGCTGGTCAGTCGGGGCCCAGGTCCAGCAGGCGCACCACAAGCAGCGTCCGCTGCACCGCTGCCTGGACTGCGTCGGCCCGCAACTGTCCCGGAATCGCGTGGAACGTGAACAGGTGGTCGTCGTTGGCGGTCCACGGTGGGATCTCGCCGGCCTCGTACGCCTCGTGCATCGCCGTGCAGTCGAGCCGGTGGGAGGTGCCGATCGTGCGGTGCGGTCTGCGCAGCGCCATCGGTTCGGTGGGCGCGGGCAGCTTGACCACGACAAACACCCCCGGCCCTCCCAACCCTCGACCGCGCCACTGAGCGCGTTGTCGTCCCAGGTGATCTCGCCCACGGTGAGCGGAAGCCTGTCGACGGTCCGGGTCCATGCCCGGTGCACCTTGATCCGGTCGGGTTGCTCGCTCAGCGGCAGCCACGGCCACGGTTGGTCCACCGAGGCGGGCTGCCAGCCCTCGGCCCCGAGCCGGTGCAGTGTCCGCCGGGTGCGAATTTCGCGGACTGCGCGGTGCACGACGAAGCCGCCTCCGACAACGGCCATTGCGACCAGCGGGTATTGCCGGGCTGCGGCCTTGATCGTGGCTCATATCAGCAAACCGGCACAGCACATGAGCACGATCATGGCCATGCCGAACGCCCCGCGCACCCGGTCTCTCATCGACCTTGACCTTATAAGGCTGGCACCACTCCTAGCGAGACCCCTAGGCGGCGGGTGTGCAGGTACTTGGCGCAGCCGGATCTGCCGTGATCAGCGGCGGCTTCGTCGACCAGGGGAGAACGGGATTTTCAATGAGGCGGATCGACCGTCCTCGTACAGCCGCACTTTTGTCGGTAGCGACTGCGATGTGGCGACTTCGTGCACCCGCGACGAATTTGCATCAGATAGGATTTCGCCTCTGCTCGATAGGAAGATCAACGGGCGTTGATCTCGATGGCGCGATACACAAGAGGAGGTGGTATCTCCGATATGTCGAAGTCGGAAACCGCGACCTTCCAATGCACTGGGAGCACGGAGTTGTGGGTGCTTGCGGCCATTGCGGCGGCACTTCAGGTGATGGGGGCGTTCAACCGGCCACTATACGACCGACTCGCCGACCTTCATGTGTACCGGGGGGCGTCCAGTTCCTGCTCGATGGGGCGAGCCTGTACGACTTCGCGGCACACAACGACGCACCTTTCACCTATCCACCCTTTGCTGGATTGATTTTCGTTCCACTGGGCATGTTGTCCGAACCGGTCGCTCGGGTCTTGTGGACCGCAAGCACCATTGCGGTAGTGCTTCTCGTGGCATGGCTCAGCCGGTACGCCGACAATGTACCTGTCGTCCGCCAGTCACTGAGGCTGCCGGCGGTCGCGCTTTTGCTGTTCATCTCGGCCCCCGTGTCAAGCAATATACGATTTGGGCAAATCAGCATTTTTCTTGTGGCGTTAGTGCTGCTTGATTGCCTGAAAGTTCTTCCGGCAAGGTATCGAGGCATTGCCACCGGATTCGCAGCAGCCGTCAAGCTAACCCCGGCGATTTTCGTACCGTATTGGTGGTTCTCCGGTCAGCGGCGCCAAGCAGTCGTTGCCAGTCTCACCTTTGCCATCGCCACGATGCTGGCGTGGCTGGTTTTACCAGGGGAGTCGGCGCGGTTCTGGCTGACCGAGATCTTGAATGTTGATCGGGTCGGCAACATCGCCACCGGAGGCAATCAATCTCTCAACGGCGCGATGCTGCGTTGGGAACTGCCCGATACCGTCCGGGCCTCGGTCGTTGTCGCCGTTGGCGGGGTCATCGTCGTCATGGCCCTCGTTCGCGCAGTACGGGCGTATCGCAATAGCGAACCCTTCACCGCGGCGGTGTTCGTTGGGGCGGCAGGGCTCGTGTTCTCGCCGGTGTGGTGGACGCATCACCAAATCTGGCTGGTATTCGCTGCATTGTGCGCAGTGAGTGAACGGCGACGGATCAATCTCGCGTGGGCGTTACTGGTGACCGTGCTCATGGTGCTGCTCGTGACGTCGGTTGGTGCGAGCCTGCCGGGCGGGCAGCTTTTCGGAAATGCGCGCCTTGTCCTCGCGATCGCCATCGCATGCGCAGTGCCATTTCGGGGCACCCGGAAAGGTGACTTCGGCGTCCGCCCATTGTCGGCGACGCAGGTTGATGTCCTGCAGACCACGCCGGAAATCCCGGACCCTTGCCACCACTCATGCAGCCGACCTCGATACAGTCCCTAGGTGGCAGGCGGTGCGTAGGTGTCCACGACGACCACCCCCGTACCCGGTCGGATCTCGTCCAGCAGTTCCTCCTGCCCCTTCCGGGTCAGTCGGATGCAGCCGTCGCTGACGTTCTTGCCCAGATCGCGGTCGTGATACCAGGTGTGGATGCCGATGTGGGCACCGCGCAGCCCGGGAGGAAGGGCGTCGGGATCGTCCGGTACGGCGCCGAGGGCGAAGACATCGGTTCCGGCGTACACCCGACCGGACAGCGAGGAGCGGCCAAGGATGAAGGTACGCCCGAGCGGTGTCGGGGTGCGCGGATGCCCGAGGGTGACCTGCCACGTTCGGACCACCATGTCGTCGCGCAACCAGAACAACTCGTTCGTTGCGCGGGCGATCACCAGCAGGTCACGCAGGGGAACGGTCGTCCAGCCGCCGGGGGGCACCCAGGCGATGGTCCGGTTTGCGGAGGGGAGCAGTACCGCGGCCCAGCCCGCCCGGCGTTCCACTATCGGCATGGTCACCTCGACTCCGCGGATGGTCGGGGCCAGGAACGCCAGCGGGCGTCCACCGGGTGCGTCGTAGGCCCCGACCCGGCGGATCGGGTGCAGGCCCTCCCCGAGCCGTACGGTCGACAGCGGGTCGGGGTCGGGCGGGAACCCGGCGGGCGCGGGGTTGTAGTCGATGACCGGTAGGTCGGCTGGTGGCGACGTGGCGGGAAGCGTCTCGCCCGTACCCTGATCGGCAGATGTCGGGGAGGCGGGAGTGGCGGCGGGGGGCGGTGTTCGCGGTTCGTCGGCCCGTGACCCGGTCCGGAAAGACGAAGCGGTGAGGGCAACCACCACCGCCACGAGGAGAACCGCAAGGGTCGCCAATATCGGGCCGGGGGAGCGCCGACGGCCCTCGCACCCCGGAGGCGCAGATGGATCGACAGCCACGTCGACGACCATACTGCCCGAGGCGGTGGAAACCGGTGTTATCGGGGCCTTAAGCCGTGAAACTGCTGAATCGGACCCCGGCGGCGTTGATGCGGCGTGGCCGAGACGCAGCCGGGGGCTCTTTCACGGGGCGACCTGGTCGATCGCTTTCAGCAGCTCCGCGACCGTGCAGCCGCCGTCGTGCCGGACACCGTTGACGAAGATGGTCGGGGTGGCGTCCACTCCGCTGTATATGGCGTTGACGAAATCGTGGTGGATCCGGTCCAGACGGGTGTGGGCGTTGACCTCCTCCACCACCTGATCGACCGGCAGACCGACCTGCTCCGCGCCGAGGGCGAGGTGGACCGGATCCAGCTGGTCCTGGTGTTCGAAGATCCAGTCGTGCAGCTCCCAGAAGCATCCGTGGTCACCGGCGGCCTCTGCGGTCTCGGCGACCAGCTCCGCGTACGGGTGGACGTTGGCGAGTGGGAAGTGCCGGAAGACCAGTCGGACGATTTCCCGGCGTTGGTCGAGTACCTCCAGCAGGCTCGGGTATGCCTCCCGGCAGTGCCGGCACTGGAAGTCCGCGTATTGCACCAGCGTCACGGGCGCGTCGATCGCTCCTCGGATGTGCTCATCCTCGGTGACCTCGATGCGCAGCCGCTTGGTGGTCACCTGCAACGGTGTGGTCATGCGAACCCCCTGGCCGATTTGTGCGCGAAACTCCGGGCGTGTCAGTGTTGGACCGTGATCCGGTTGTCCACCGCCACGACGCCGGGCGCGGACCAGCAGACCCGTTCCGCCTCGTCTCGCTCCAGCCAGGAGCGCACGGTGCCGTGCAGCACCACCTGATCGCCGTACACCTCGATGCGGATCTTCTCGGCGTCGGTCTCCGCGTTGCGGCGCAGAGCGGCCTCGATGTGGCGTCGCAGGTGCTCGGGAACAGAGGCGTCCGGGCGAGGGCGGACGGTGATGCCGTTGCTCACCCCGACCACTCCGGCCAGTCGTCGGACGGTACGCTCGGCGGCCCGCTTCTGGTACTCCCAGTCGACTTCCCCGTGGAGTACGACCCAGCCGTTGGAGACGGTCACGTCCAGGGTTTCGACGGGGACGAAGGCATCCCATTCCAACGCTCTGGTCACCGCGGTGGCGATGTCGGCGTCGGTGCGCTGGGCGGAGGAGGGGAGTCTGACCTCGATGTCGTTGGCGACCGCACGAACCCCTCGAACTCGATGTGCGGCCCGCTCCGCCGCCCACTTCTTCGCGTAGTTGTCCACCCAGCCGGCCAAGGTCACCACGCCTTCCCGCACGGAGACGGCGATCTCGTTGGGCTGGACTCGCGCTTCCCACTTCAATTCCTCGAGCAGGTCGTGCTGTATGTCCTGGTCGATTCGGCGGGTTGTCACGGTGGTCATCGCACTCTCCCTCGCGTCTGCCGGATTGGATCCTGCGTGCCGGCCGGATGAGTCTGGTTGCCGGTCGCGCTCACCGGGGTGGTGACCGCCGGTCGGCGAGGTGTCCGTCAGCGACGTCTGACGGGCCGGTCGACGTCGACGAACTCGATACGCCGGCTCGGTTCTGGATCGTCATGGCGGTGCCGGACGCGCCGGAGGACGGCCACGGCCGCCGTGGTCATGCCGAGCCCGAGCAGCACCCTCCGGGCGAGGCGCCGCCACCGCCCGGCGGCGGGCCGCTGTTGGATACCGTCCGGGTTGTCGATCGCGATCGCCCAACGAGGCCACGCCCGGTTCGCGGTCCGCCCGAATCGTCTGGGCGTCTTGGCCATCCGGCCACCTCCTCCGTCGCCGGCGGTGCGGCATCGCGGTCGCTGGGCGGATGGTGCCCCGAACCCTGACCCGCCAAACTCGTGATCATGCATGACGTGGATTGCCATGATGTGAGGCTTATCTCCCGTCTGTTCTGTTACGAGGGAAAACGCAAGATCTATTAGAGAATGAAGCGGCCGAGGGTAGCGCACTGTGTCTGGGCCGGACTACCCTCGGTTGCGGCCCGCGTACTGAGAAGACGCCCTCGTGGGGGTGGGGTGGAGGTGTTGCGTGAGCCTCTCGATCGTGACGTCGGCGATGCCCGGCGGGGTGGTTGAGATCGTGCCCCGCGGGGAGATCGACGTCGACACCGCTCATGAGGTGCGCGAAGCGATTGTCGGGGCGCTCACCAAGTTGCGCCCCGTCCGGATCGAGCTCAATATGCGGCTGGTGACGTTCATCGACTCGGTGGGCATCAGCGCGATGGTCGCCGGCTTTCAGGCGGCCAGGGTGAGCAATGTCCAGTTGGTGGTGACCCAGCCCAGCCGCTTCGTTAACCGTCAGCTGTGGGTCACCGGCCTGCTGGGCCTCTTCGGCAATCCGGAACCGTCCTTCGCCAACCCGTCCGACAACCGGTCAGCCGTGTTGCCCGGCGCCTGAGCTGCTCACGAGGGTCGGCCCGCGAATCACCAGTGCGGCCGGCCACAGGCACCGGTGGACGACTCCGGTTCGACCTGCAGTGTGGCGTGTTCGATCCGGAACTCGTCGTGCAGGGCTGTCCGTGCGGCGGCGAGCACGGTGCCGACCTCCGCGCCCGGCGCGAGGGTGAGGTGGGCGGAGGCGACGTCCATGCCCGAGGTGAGGGTCCAGACATGTAGGTCGTGCACGCCGGAGACGCCGGGTACCGCCGCAAGTCGGTCCCCAACGGCGGCGACGTCCAGGTGGGCGGGTGCGGCCTGCACGAGGATGCGCAGTGCGGCCCGCCCGAGTCGCCAGGTCCGCGGCAGGATGAACAGACCGATCGCCACGGCGACCAGGGGATCGGCCCACGACCAGTCGGTCACCGAGATCACGACTGCGGCCGCGATCACCCCTAGCGATCCCAGCAGGTCGCCCAGCACCTCCAGGTAGGCGCCTTGCACGTTGATGCTTTCCCCGGCGGCGGAACGCAACAGCATGAACGCCCCGAGGTTGGCGACCAGGCCGAATACCGCGACGACGAGCATCGGTCCGGATTCCACCGCGCGAGGTTCGGCGAACCGCTGGAGGGCCTCCGCGATGACGTAGACCGACACCCCGAAAAGCAGCACCGCGTTCGCCAGCGCCGCGAGTACCTCCAGACGGTAGAGGCCGAAGGTCCGTTGCGGGTCGCCGGAGGCGCGGCGGGCCGCCGTGATCGCGGCGAGGGCCATGGCGATGCCCAGGACGTCGGTGAACATGTGGGTGGCGTCGGACAGCAGGGCGAGTGAGCCGGTGGTCAGCGCGGCGATCGCTTCGGCGGCCATGACGCCGACGAGGAGCAGGAACGCGGCCCACAGGCGGCCGCGGTGGCGGCTGCCGACGTGCGCCGCCGCACCGTGATCATGACCGGCACCCACGAGCACACCATCCTTTCCCCGTCCCGTCTCCGGTCAATCTATGTTCACATCGCAATAAGTGCAACTGATGGCCCGGTGCAACGACGAAGCGCCCCGCCGCGTATCGCGGCGGGGCGCTTCACGCGTCGATGCGCGGCGGATCAGCCCTCGAAGACGCCGGCCTCGACCAGCCGCTGTTCGGTCGCGTCCCAACCGTGGCCCGGGTGGGCAGCAGCCAGGTTGCTCAGCTCGTTGCGGATCTTGGCTCCGTGTCCGGCGCTGGCCATCTGCCGGATCTCCTCGATGAACTCCGGGGAATCGGTACGCAGGTGCCTCGTCCTACCGCTGATCAGATTGCGGACGTAGGCGTGCTTCCCACCGTTCAGCGGGATCAGGTACTTGTACTCGCCGAGCACGCTCAGCGCCGCACCCTGGCCGGCCTGGCCGGCGCGGACGGATGCCCGGGCGGTCTTGGAGGTGTTGCTCGCCACGGAGGTACTCCTTAACAAGACGTGCGGTACTGGACGCAAGGTCCGAGGCTCTATGTGGCGGTGGGCCGCCCGACAGGAGCGGCGGCAGAAGCCGCCGGTCGAACCTTACACGATGACCCGGTCGTCACCTGCCGAGCCGTCCGGACGGCAGACCCCTCCCGCGCCGGAAAATCCCCTGACGAAATTCCGGATTCCCTGGCGGACGCCGTTGCCCCACGTCATCATGATGCAAGTACAACCCAGCCACCAGCGGCACCGGCCCGGCGATCGAGGTTCGTAGGGGAAGACGCACCTCGGTCCCCCGGGAGGTCCAAGTGCCAACGCGTGGCGTCGTCTACGTTCATTCGGCTCCGCTCGCCGTGTGCCCGCACGTCGAGTGGGCGATTGCGCGGGTCCTGTCCGCGCCGGTCAGCCTGCGCTGGACCGTCCAACCGATCGATCCGGGCGCGCGGCGTGCGGAATTCGGTTGGACCGGGCAGCCGGGAACCGGGGCGCAACTGGCGGCTGCCCTCCGGCAGTGGCCGATGCTCCGCTTCGAGATCCTCGAAGAACCCAGCCCGGGCGTCGACGGGGAACGGTTCATGTACGCCCCCGGGCGCGGTCTGTTCCGCGGGGTCATGGGTGCGGCCGGGGACATCCAACTCGGCGAGGACCGGCTGCGGGCGATCATGGCCGCCGCGAGGAATCCGGAAACCTTGGTGCACGCCTTGGACAAGGCGTTGGGCGGTGCCTGGGACGCGGAGTTGGAACCGTACCGCTACGCGGGTGAAGGAGCGCCGGTCACCCCGCTCACACAGGTCGGATAAGGAACGAACCAGGCCCGACGACGACGCTGGCGGGTTGCGGCCCACCGATGCGACCTGATGGGATGGCGCTCGTGTCGACATCCTGGCGGACAGTAGTCGTCGTCGCCCTAGTCGCTTTGAGCCTCTTCTCCGGTTGCACGGTCGCACCCGCCGAGCAGGCATCGCCACCCGCCCGACCGGCGCCGAGCACCGCCGTGGACCCGGTCACCCGGGCCGCCGAGTTGGTCGCCACCCTCGAAGACGAGGACCTCGTCGGCCAGGTCCTGATGCCCTACGCGTACGGTGCCTCGGCGACCGAGGTCACCCCGGCATCCGCCGCAGCCAACCGAAAGCTCGCGGGCGTCGACACCCCGGCCGAGATGGTCGCCCGGTACCGACTCGGCGGCCTGATCCTGGTCGGCTTCAGCGCCGACGACCCCACCGCCGCGAACCAGGTCACCAGTAACGTGGACAGCCCCGCGCAGGTGTTCGACCTCACCCGCGGCCTGCAGGAAGCCGGCCGTCGGCTGCGGGCGGGCGACGCCCCGCTGTTGATCGGCACCGACCAGGAATTCGGCATGGTCACCCGGATCCGACAAGGGGTGACCGTGCTCCCCAGCGCCATGGCCTTCGGAGCAGCCGGCGATCCGGCGCTGACCGAGGCGGCCTGGTACGCGGCGGGCACCGAACTCGCCGCGGTGGGGGTCAACGTGAACTTCGCCCCCGTCGCCGACGTGCTCGGCGCGAACAGCAAGGTGATCGGATCCCGGTCGTTCGGAGCCGACCCGGCCGCCGTCGCCGGACAGGTCGCGGCAGCGGTTCGCGGGCTACAGCGCGCCGGTGTCGCCGCAACCCTCAAGCACTTCCCCGGGCACGGTCACACCGCCGTCGACTCCCACCACGACCTGCCCGTCCTCGCTCAGGACCGGGCGGCGCTCACCACCGACGACCTGCCGCCGTTCACCGCCGGCATCGAAGCCGGTGCTTGGCTGGTGATGTCCGGGCATCTCGACGTACGAGCGATCGACCCCGGCAGGCCCGCGACGTTCTCGCGGAAGGTGCTCGTCGACCTGCTCCGCGGTGAACTCGGGTTCACCGGGGTGGTGGTCAGCGACGCGCTGAACATGGCCCCAGCCAAACGCTGGACACCCGGCGAAGCCGCGGTCCGCGCGCTGGCCGCGGGCAACGACCTGCTGCTCATGCCACCCGACCTCGCCGCGGCGCATGAGGGCCTGCTCACCGCGGTACGCGACGGCCGGTTGCCCCGACAGCGACTGGTCGAGGCGGCGACACGGGTGCTGACCCTGAAGTTCCGGCTCGCCGCCCGACCGGCGCCGGACCTGTCCGTACTGGCCGACCCCGACCATCGGCAGGCGGCCCGGCGGGTGGCCGCAGCCGCCATCACCGTGCTGTCCGGCCCGTGTATCGGGCCACTGGTCGACGGCCCGGTCACCGTCACCGCCGCTGACGGTCGCGAGCAAGCCGCGAGCCGGCTGACCGCGGCCTTACGCGACGTGGGCATCGAGGTAGCCGACCGGGACGGCACCGTGGTGCACCTGGTCGGCGCGGGAGACGGCCCAGGCGACCTACGCGAGGATGCGGCGGTGACGGTCGCCCTGGACACCCCGCACCTGCTCGCCCGGGCCCGGTCGCCCGTGCGTATCGCCACCTACTCCGCCAGCCCCGCCTCGCTGGCCGCGCTCGCCGAGGTGCTGGCCGGCCGGGCGAAGGCCGTCGGTCGGTCACCGGTCCCGGTGCCCGGACTGCCGGCCACCGCCTGCACCGCCTGACGCACCGCCGGCGGACCGTTCACTCGGCCGGCCACCCGGATCTGCTCCTCGATCAGCCGCGCGCGCAGCGCCTCACGCTCCTCCGGGGCAGGTCGCCAGCCCCTCGACCTCCCCGCGCGCCCGGTCAGACGCGAGTGAAGACCAGTGCGACGTTGTGGCCGCCGAATCCGAACGAGTTGTTCAGCGCGGCGGGAATCTCCAGATACCGTGCCTTGTGCGCGGCCACGTCGAGGTCCACACCGTCGTCGGGATCGTCGAGGTTGACTGTCGGCGGCACGACACCGTGGTAGATCGCCAGGATCGTCGCGATCGACTCCAGGGCACCGGCGGCACCCAGCAGGTGACCCGACATCGACTTCGTCGCGGTCAGCACGGGGTGGTCGCCCAGTGCCGCGCGGATCGCGGCGATCTCCGCCAGGTCACCCACCGGGGTGGAGGTGGCGTGGGCGTTCACGTGCACGATATCGGTCTTGGCGACGCCGGCGTCGGCGATCGCCTTGGTGATCGCCCGTACGGCTCCCGCACCGTCCGGATGCGGCTGCACGATGTCGTACCCGTCGGAGGTGATGCCCGCACCGGCGAGCCGTGCGTACACCCGGGCACCGCGTGCCTTCGCGTGTTCGGCCCGCTCCAGGACGAGCGCGGCCGCGCCTTCGCCGAGCACGAAGCCGTCCCGCGCCTTGTCCCACGGTCGTGACGCCTTCTCCGGTTCGTCGTTGCGGGTCGACATGGCGCGCATCGAGGCGAACCCGGCGATCGGCAGCGGGTGGATCACCGCCTCCGTGCCACCGGCGACCACGACATCGGCCCGGCCGGAGCGGATCAGATCCAGCCCCAACGCGATGGCCTCGGCACCGGTGGCGCAGGCGCTGGCCACCGCGTGGACCCCGGCCCTGGCACCCAGTTCCAGCCCCACCCAGGCCGCCGGCCCGTTCGGCATGAGCATCGGCACGGTGTGCGGGGAGACCCGCCGCGGGCCCGACGCCTCCATGATGTCGTCCTGATTCAGCAGCGTCTGGAGGCCGCCGATACCGGTACCGAGACTGACCGCGAGCCGTTCCGGGTCGAGGTCGGTGTCGGTCAGCCCCGCGTCCGCCCACGCCTGCCGGCTGGCGATCAGGGCGATGGCCTCCGACCGGTCCAGCCGGCGGAGCTTGACCCGGTCGAGGACCTCGGACGGTTCGACGACCAGTTGCGCCGCGATCCGCACCGGCAGGGCGGCCGCCCACTCCTGAGTGAGCGGCCGGACCCCGGAGCGGCCGGCGACCATGGCGTCCCAGGTCGACGCGACATCCCCGCCCAGCGGGGAGGTCGCGCCGAGCCCGGTGACGACGACGTCGGCACGACTCATGTCAGGACTGCGCCTCGATGTAGGACACCGCATCCCCGACGGTCTTCAGGTTCTGCACCTCGTTGTCGGGGATCTTCACGCCGAACTTCTCCTCGGCCGCCACCACGACCTCGACCATGGAGAGCGAGTCGACGTCGAGGTCCTCGGTGAACGACTTCTCCTCCGTAACGTCATCCGGGTTGACCCCGGCCACCTCTTCGAGGATCTCGGCGAGGCCAGAGATGATCTCGTCACGGGTCATTGTGGTTGTTTCCTCTCCACTGGTTGGGTTGCGGATGGTCACCGTTTTGCCCTACGGGCAGCGGATGACCTGACCGGCGTAGGTGAGGCCCCCGCCGAAACCGAACAGCAGCACCGGCGCGCCCGACGGTATCTCTCGACGCTCCACCATCTTGGACAGGGCCAGCGGTACGCTCGCCGACGACGTGTTGCCGGACTCGACGATGTCCTTGGCCACGATCGCGTTGGGCATGCCCAGCCGTTTGGCGATGCCGTCGATGATCCGGGCGTTGGCCTGGTGAGGGACGAACGCGGCGATCTCCTCGGGGGCGACCCCCGCACGCTCGCAGGCCTGCCTGGCCAGTGGCGCGAGCTCGGTGGTGGCCCAGCGGAACACAGCCTGTCCCTCCTGCCGGATGTACGGTCGCCAGCCTTCGATGCGGACCGCGTCGCTGCGCTCGGGCACCGACCCCCACAGCACCGGGCCGATCCCCGACGCCTCCCCCTCCGGCGTGGCGGTGACCACCGCCGCGCCCGCGCCGTCACCGAACAGGATGCAGGTCGACCGGTCGGTCCAGTCGGTGAAGTCGGACAGCTTCTCCGCGCCGATGACCAGCGCCTTGCGGGCCGCACCGGCGCGCAAGGCGTGATCGGCCGAGGCCAGGGCGTAGGAGAAGCCGGAGCAGGCGGTGTTGATGTCGTAGGCACCCGGCGCGGAGATGCCGAGCTTGGCCGCGACCCGGCAGGCCACGTTCGGCGTACGGTCCACCGCGCTGCAGGTGGCCACCACGACCAGATCGATGTCCGCGGCGGTCAATCCGGCGTTCGCCAGCGCCTTGGCGGCCGCGGCGGCCGCCATGTCCGCCACCGTCTCGTCTTCCGCGGCGATGCGCCGCGTGTGGATCCCCACCCGCTCGCGGATCCACTCGTCGGTGGTTTCCACCATGCGGGTCAGGTCCTCGTTGGTCAGCTCCCGCGCCGGTTGGTAGTGACCGAGGGAGATGATGCGACTCACTGGCTGTGTCCTCCGATGCGGACGAGAGGCTGGCCCGGGGCAACCGGGTCGTCGGGATGGGCGAGCCATTCGGTGAGCACGCCACCGGCGTGGGCGGTCACGTCGACCGGCCCCTGCCGGGTGATGACCTGTCCGATGAGCTGACCCGGGGTCACCGTGTCGCCCTCGCGCAGGCCGCTGTCGGGCACGAATGTACCGGCGGCGCCGGCCACGACCACCCGGAACGGCATGGCCGGTTCCCGGCTCGGCAACACGCCGTGCCGCGCGATCAGGTCGCGTGCCGCGGGCAGATCATCCGGGGTGTTGACGGTCACGATCTCGGGCACCCCGACGGATCTCAGTTCCCGCTTGAGCAGGCCGGCCAGGGTCCCGGCGGGCGGCAGCTCGATCACCGCGGTCACCCCGAGGTCGGCGAGGGTACGCATGCACAGGTCCCAGCGCACCGGCGCGGTCACCTGCCGCACGAGCCGCTGCAGCATCTCACGGCCGTGGTCGACCGCGGCGCCGTCCCGATTGGAGAGCAGGATCCGGACCGGCTCGCCGGGCGTGATCCCCTCGGCGACGGCGGCCAAGGCCCGCTCGGCGGGGGCCATGTAGGGCGTGTGGAAGGCACCGGCGACCTGCAGAACCCGCACGCGTGCTCCGGCGGGCGGGTCGGCCGCCAACTTCTCCAGCCGGTCGACCGCACCAGCGGCGACGATCTGTCCAATGCCGTTGTGATTGGCCGCGTGCAGCCCATGCTTATCGATCGCGGCCAGCACCTCGTCGGCGTCGCCGCCGAGCACCGCGGCCATGCTGGTCGGTTCGAGGGCGCATGCCGCGGCCATCTCCCTGCCCCGTATGGCGGCCAGGGTGATGGCGGCCTCCGGGGTGAGCACGCCGGCCAGCGCGGCGGCCGCCAGCTCACCGACGCTGTGTCCGGCGGTGACCGCCACGTCGTGCAGCCCGCCCAGCCCGGGACGACCGGTGGGAGCGTCGCCCGGCAGGTGCTCGGCGGCCAGCAGCGCGGCGGCGATCAGGAGCGGTTGGGTCCGTGCGGTGTCCTTGATCTCATCCGCGTCCGCCCTCGTGCCGAGGTGTATGAGATCGACGCCGGCGAGTGCCGACCACCAGCGCAGCCGTGCCTCGGCGCCGGGCAGGTCGAGCCACGGGGCGAGGAAACCGGGCTTCTGCGAACCTTGACCAGGAGAAATCAGGGCGAGCACACTTCAGACTCTGCTCTATACCGGCCAGTCAGGTAGTTGATGTACCACACGAAGCCGCACTAAAAGGTTTGTAGGAACCCTACAAGATCGGTAGGGCTCACTCGCTGCGCGATCGGTCGAGTTGCCGGACGGCGGGCGGGGCGGCGTCATCCAGCCTGCCGACGGTGAGGGCCACCCGCAGGGTGTAGCTGTCGCGGGGACTGAGCGGGGAGAACCCGGTCACCTCACTGACCCGCTTCAGACGGTACCGAATCGTGTTGGGGTGGACGAAGAGGGTGCGGGCCGCGCTCTCGAGTACGCCACCTGCGGTGAAGTACGCGTCCAAGGTTTCGAGCAGTTCGCCGCCGGCGCGCACCAGCGCCCCGTACACGTCCTGCCGCAGGCACCGGCGGGCGTCGAAATCGCCGGCCAGCGCCCGTTCCGGCAGCAGGTCGGCGGCGGCCACCGGTCGCGGCGCGGCCGGCCATGCGGGCGCGGCTCGGAACGCGGACAGCGCCGCCCGGGCCGAGTCGGTCGCCTCGTCCAGACTGGGCACGGACGGGCCCACCACCACCGGGCCCCGACCGAACCCGTCGAGCAGCTTCTCCGTCGCCGCGAGCGGATCCGGGGCACCGCCGATCACCACGACCAGCCGGTCACCGTGCACACCGCCGATCACCTCGACGCCGATCCGCCGCGCGGCCCGGTACACCGCGTGCAACACGGTGCTGACCTCCCCTCCCGGTGAACGGCCCACCACCACCGCGACCGGCGGGGCGTCCCCCCACCCGAGCGCGGCAGCCCGGCTGGCCAGCACATCGGGGGGATCGCCGCGGAGCAGTGCATCGACCAGCAGCGCCTGCAGCCGGGCGTCCCAGGTGGCCCGGGATTCGGCGGCTCCGGCGTAGACCCGGGCCGCGGCGAAGGCGATCTCCCGGGAGAACCGCAGCACCGCCTCCCGGAGCAGGCGCTCCTCGCCCTCGGCGGCCAGGTGCGGAACCTGCTCCTCCACGACGTCGATCGTCACCTGGATCAACGCGACCGTCTGTTGCAGGCTGATGGACCTGGCCAGGGTCCGAGGCGCGGCCGCGAAGACCTCGTCCGAGAACTCTTGCGTCCCGATGCGACGCCCGGCGCGGTCCTCGCTGTGGTTGGAACGCAGCCATCCCACGAACGCGCGGACACCGGCCTGCGCGACCAGCATCACCCAGGCCCGCTGGTCGGCCGGCAGGCTCCGGAACCAGGGCAGGGTCTCGTCCATCCGGGCCACGCTCGCGGTCGCCAGCGTGCCCGCCGCCCGCTCGATGCGGCGCAGCGTAGCGGTCAGCTCCCCGTCGCTCTCCTCGACGGTCTGCCCGACAGGGGAATCCTCGATCGGGTCCGCGCCCTCGGTCGTCACCGCTCTAGCGTGACATGCGCTGGTGGCAGGGCTGTCGTTGCGGGCCCGCCGACCAGCGGAATCGTGCCAGGATGCAACGGTGATCGCTCGCCCGCCACTGGCCGTGCCGATCGCGGCGCTCGCCGGATACCTGGTGTTGCTCGGCCTGGTGGCCACCGATTGGCCGCCCCTGGCCCGGACCGACGCGACGATCAGCGCTGCCTTCCGCTCGTACGGCGAGGATCGACCCGAGTTCGTCGCCGCGCTTCGGGTGATCACCGACGTCGCCGCCACCGTGCCGTTCATCATGATCGGGTTCGCCGCGGTTCTGCTGCTGCGTTCCTGCGGAGACCTGCGCGGTGCGCTGCTGTGCGCCACCGTCACCCCACTCGTGCCGACGCTCTGGCTCCTCATGCACCAGCTGTTGCACCGTCCCCGGCCGCGCGACGGGTTCGTCACGGTGGACAGCAACGGGTTCCCCAGCGGGCACGCCACGATGGCGGCGGCGTCGGCGCTGGTGGTCGTCCTCCTGCTCTGGCCGCGCCTTACCCGCGGTCCGCGGCTGACCGTGGCGTTCCTGGCGGGAGGGTTCGCGGTCTTCATCGGGTTCACCCGGGTGGCGCTGCTCGCACACTGGCCGGCGGACGTGGTCGGCGGCTGGTTGCTGGCGCTGGCGGTGGTGCCGTTGGCCGCTCGACTGATCGGCCCGGCGGCCGAAGCGGCCGCCGGGCCGTCCGGGCGACGGTAGGCCGAGTCGCCGGCGTCGTCGCCGTTCGCCGGATCGGCTTGCGGGCGGTTTCGGGCACCGGCCTGCGCGCGGTGCCGGTCAGCGGGTGCGGCGGCGGATCAGCAGCGCGAAGCCGGCCAGTCCGACCGTGATGGTCACCACGACCGCGGCGTCGAGCAGCACCAGGTGCCGCAGGTCGGTCAGGAGATCGTCCAACTGCTCCTCGGCACCGAGCGGGCTGTCCGGAATCACCCGCTCACCGCCGCGGAAGCCGCTGTTCAGCATGTCATTGCGCACCGGCAGCGGGGCACCGGCCGCCCGCAGGGTCTCCGACATGTTGAGGCGGCCGAAGAACCAGGCGGGACCGGTCTTGCCTTGGCCGGCCTGACCGCCGGGACGGAAGGCCCGTGGGCCGCCGGAAGCGAGCGGATACAGGTCGTACGTCTGGGTGGCGGCTTCGCCGACCAGCAGTACCACGGTGTATCTCGGCCCGAGGTCCAGCTCCTCCGGCGGCGCCGGATGTCCCGTCCCGAATCGCAGCCAGCTCACCTGGTCGAGGATCGCGGCGAACAGCGCCGGATCCGACTCCGCCTGCACCGTCAACGGTTCGGCCAGCCCGTCGCCGCTGATCGTCACGGCGGTCGGTGCCGCTTCGGCGTGCGCGCCCGTGGCGGGTAGCGTGGCCGCGCCCACCAGGCCGATCAGGAGCGCCAGGCGGGCGAGCCGGCGGGACAGCGCTCTCACCATTGACGACCTCCTCGCCCCTGTTCGAGTGGACGGCCTACATCGCACGCCGGCGGTCTTCGGCCGTCCTCTGCGAGAGGAGGCGATTCAGCGGGTGCATACGTAGTAGACGTAGCGCGACCGTGTTCGGATGCCTCCGCGACAGCATTCGGCAACCATAGAAAAATCTCCATAGAATTTGGAGTTGCCCGAATCGTACCCGGTCAGCGCAACCCCACTCGAGATAGGACAGGGCGTCGGTGGTTGACGGTTTCCGTCGACCACCGACGCCCCTCGTCGTGGCCCTGGTCAGCTTCGCAGACTGTTCACGGCAGGCGAGCTCGGGCCGCCGCCAGCCGGGCCAGGGTCCGTTCCCGGCCGAGCACTTCGAGCGACTCGAAGAGCGGCAGCCCGACCGAGCGGCCGGTCACCGCCACCCGTACCGGTGCCTGGGCCTTGCCGAGCTTCAGCCCGCGCTCGGCACCGACCTGCTCCAGAACGGACTTGAGCCGGTCCGCTTCCCACTCGGGCAGGGCCCGGAAGGCGGCCGTCGCGGCGTCGAGCAGTTCCCCGGCACCCGCCTTCATCGCCTTGGCCCAGGAACCCTCGTCGATGGTGGGTGCGTCGAGGAACAGGAAATCGACGTACGAGACGATCTCGCTGAGCACTGTGATCCGGGTCTGGGCCAGCGGCGCGACCGCGGCGAATGCGGCCGGGTCGAAGTCCTCCGGCCGCCACGGCGGCACGGGGATCGTCTCCGTGCCGGTCAACCACGGCCGGCACGCCTGGACGAACTCGTCGGCCGGCAGCGCCCGGATGTACTCCCCGTTGAAGGCGCGCAGCTTCTTCTCGTCGAAGAACGCGGGTGACGGGTTGACCTGCTCCAGCCGGAACTCCTCCTCGATCACCGACCAGGGCACGATCTCCCGGTCGCCGGAGGGCGCCCACCCGAGCAGCATCAGATAGTTGCGCATGGCGTCGGCCAGGTAGCCCTCGTCGCGGTACGCCTCCAGAGCGACCTTGTCGCGCCGCTTGGACAGCTTCTGCCGCTTCTCGTTGACCACCACGGGCACGTGCGCCCACACCGGCGGCTCGGCGCCGAGCGCCTGCCAGAGCAGCTGCTGTTTCGGGGTGTTGGGCAAGTGCTCTTCGGCGCGGATCACGTGGGTGATCCGCTGGGTCATGTCGTCGACCACGTTGGCCAGCAGGAACACCGGCGACCCGTCCCCCCGGGCGATGACGAAGTCCTCGATCAGCCGGTTCTCGAAGGTGGGCTCGCCGCGGATCAGGTCCACCACCCGCGTCTCACCCTCGTCGGGCGTACGGAAGCGCAGCGCCCGGCCCTCGCCCGGCTCCAGGCCGCGGTCGCGGCAGAACCCGTCGTAGCCCTGGTACTGCGAACCGGTGCGGGCCTGGATCGCCTCGCGGGTGCAGTCGCAGTAGTAGGCCCGACCGGCGGTGTACAGTCGCTGCGCAGCCGCCCGGTGCTCGCCGGCGTTGGCGGACTGGAAGTACGGACCCTCGTACGTGCCCCGTTCGATGCCGATCCAGTCCAACGCGGACAGGATGCCTTCGGTCCACTCCGGTCGATTGCGGGCGATGTCGGTGTCCTCGATGCGGAGCACGAAGACTCCGCCGTGCTGCTTGGCGAAGATCCAGTTCTGCAGTGCGGAGCGGGCCCCGCCGACATGGAACATGCCCGTTGGAGATGGGGCGAAACGTACACGTACCGTCACGCCCCAAGCCTACGGTGAGGTACGGGCTGTCCCGCCACCAGGTTACGCTCAGCTCTGGTCCGTGGTCATCGCCGGTTGATCACGTCCCGGTACCAGACGTACGAGCTCTTCGGGGTGCGTACCTGGGTGTCGAAGTCGACGTGGACCAGGCCGAAGCGCTTGGTGTATCCCTCGGCCCACTCGAAGTTGTCCAGCAGCGACCAGGCGAAGTAGCCGCGCACGTCGATCCCGTCGTCCATGGCCCGCCGCAGCGCCCGCAGGTGGCCGTCCAGGAACGCGATGCGTTCCGGGTCGTGGCAGCGTCCGTCGGGCCCGACCGTGTCCTCGTACGAGCAGCCGTTCTCGGTGATGTAGATCGGCGGCAGCGCGTTCCCGTAGCGTCTCTTGAGCCACAGCAGGGTCTCGTGCAAACCCTCGGGCACGACCGGCCAGCCGAAGCTGGTAGTCGGGTAGCCGGACAGGGGCACCGACTCGAAGGGGAGCGGTCCGCCGTCCGAGGCCCGGACCCCGGTCGGGTTGTAGTAGTTGACGCCGAGGGCGTCGATCGGGGTGGCGATCACGTCGAGGTCGCCGGGCCGGATCGGCAGGTCGGCCCCCAGTTCCTCGGGGTAGCCGCGGCCGAGCACCGGGTCGGTGAACAGTCGGTTCTGCAGCGCGTCGTAGGCGGCGACGGCGGCCTGGTCGGCGGGACTGTCGCCTGCCGGGCGGGCCGGGGAGTAGTTGTTGGTGATCGCGATGGGGCTGGGCGTGTGGGCGCGCAGGGCGCTGACCGCCAGGCCGTGCCCGAGCAGCTGGTGGTGGGCGGCCGGCAGGGCGTCGAACAGCCGGGTGTGCCCCGGTGCGTGGAGCCCCAGCGCGTAGCCGAAGACGGTGTGCACGAACGGCTCGTTGAGTGTGATCCACAGCTTGATCCGATCGCCGAGGCGCGCCGCGACCAGGTCGGCGTAGTCGGCGAAGCGTTCGGCCGTGTCCCGGCTCAGCCAGCCGCCCCGATCCTCCAGCGCCTGGGGCAGATCCCAGTGGAAGAGGGTGGCGACCGGGTCGATGCGGTTTTCCAGCAGGGTGTCGGTCAGCCGATCGTAGAACCCGAGCCCGGCCGGGTTGACGGCTCCGGTGCCGGCGGGCTGGATCCGGGGCCAGGAGATGGAGAAGCGGTACGCGTCGACGCCCAGTTCGGCCATCAGCACCACGTCCTCGGCGTACCGGCGGTAGTGGTCGCAGGCGACGTCGCCGGTGGTGCCGTCGGCGATCCGGCCCGGCTCGTGGCTGAACGTGTCCCAGACCGACGGCCCCCGGCCGTCCGCTGTGGTCGCGCCTTCGATCTGGTACGCGGAGGTCGCGACACCCCAGGTGAAATCGGCGGGGAAGTCGGGTAGCGGGGTGGCGGTCACGCGCTCCTCCTCTTGCGGTGAAGACGCGAAATCTGCTCGGACTCTAGTTCATCCGCGTGTCCTACGTAACCCCCGATTTGTCCGGTAATAGGGTTTAGCAGTGCATTGTCCCGGGCTGGTGACTGGAGGCGGCATGATCCTGGTTGAGCGCAGCGGGTCCGTCGCGGCGCCCGTCGAGCACGTCTGGGAGGTCGTCCGCAAGGCGGAGCAGCTTCCGGCATGGCTGGTCGGCGTGGAGCTGGTCGAGGTGCTCTCCGGGGACGGGTTCGGCCGCCGCCAACGGGTGCACACCGCCGACGGAGCCGTGCTCAGCGCCGAGGTCTTCGCCTATCGGGCGCCGACCCTGATCGCCTGGCGGGAGCGCGCGGAAGGCACGGGGGCGCGCGCCGAAGCGCGTACCGAGATGCATGTCGAATTGACGCCGGAGGAGGGCGGCACGCTGGTGCGGCTCATCGTGGTCCGTTGGCCGCCCGGCCCGGTCAGCGCCGCGCTGCAGCGGCTCGGCGTCCGACGGGTCGGGGCCGGCCTGGAGCGGTCGTTGGCCCGCCTCGCCGACCTGACTCTCACCCTGGTCGATCATGAGGTTAGCGGCGTCCAACCCGGACATTCCGAACCGCTAACCTCATGATCGACGCGATGGTGGTCAGGCCTCGCCGCCGGTCTCGCCGACCGGGGCCGCGGAGATCTCCTCGATCGAGTACTTCCGGGCGGCGTCGCCCGGCACCGACGCGGGCAGCTCGCCGCGGCCGGCCAGCATGCGCAGCGCCGCCACCGTGATCGACTCGCCGTCCACGTGGAAGTACCGGCGCATCGCGTGCCGGGTGTCGGAGAAGCCGAACCCGTCGGTGCCCAGCGAGGTGAAGTCGCCCGGCACCCATCGCGCGATCAGGTCCGGCACGGCCCGCATGAAGTCGCTGACCGCGACGAACGGCCCCTGGGCGTCGGCCAGTTTGCGCTGCACGTACGGCACCATGGGCTCGCTGTCCGGGTTGAGGAGGTTGTGCTTCTCGCACTCCACCGCGTCCCGGCGCAGTTCGGTCCACGAGGTGACCGACCAGACGTCCGCGGCCACCCCCCAGTCCTGGGCCAGCAGCCGCTGCGCTTTGAGCGCCCACTGCACACCGGTGCCGGAGGCGAGCAGGTTCACGCGGGGCGGCGAGCCGTTGCTGATCGCGGGCGCCGCCTGGTACCGGTAGATGCCCTTGAGGATGCCCTCCACGTCCACATCGGCCGGCTCGGCGGGCTGCACGATCGGCTCGTTGTAGACGGTCAGGTAGTAGAAGACGTTCTCCGGATTCTCCCCGTACATCCGGTGCAGACCGTCCTCGACGATGTACGCGATCTCGAACGCGAACGCGGGGTCGTAGGCGACCACGGCCGGGTTGGTGGCCGCCAACAGGTGCGAGTGGCCGTCCTCGTGCTGCAGGCCCTCACCGACCAGGGTGGTGCGCCCGGCGGTGGCGCCGAGCAGGAAGCCCCGCGTCATCTGGTCCGCGGCCGCCCACAGCCCGTCGCCGGTGCGCTGGAAGCCGAACATCGAGTAGAAGATGTAGACCGGGATCATCGGCTCGCCGTGCGTGGCGTACGACGTGCCCGCCGCGGTGAACGACGCCACCGAGCCCGCCTCGTTGATGCCCTCGTGCAGGATCTGCCCGTTGACGGACTCCCTGTACGACAGGAACAACTCCCGGTCCACCGAGGTGTACCGCTGCCCGTGCGGCGAGTAGATCTTCTGCGTCGGGAACAGCGAGTCCATACCGAACGTCCGGGCCTCGTCCGGGATGATCGGCACCCAGCGCTTGCCGAACTCCTTGTCCTTCAGCAGATCCTTGAGCAGCCGGACGAACGCCATCGTCGTGGCGACCTTCTGCTTGCCCGAGCCCTTCTTCAGGTCGGCGAACCGCTCCCGCCCGGGGATCTGCAGCGGAACGACCGCGGTGGAGCGGGCCGGCAGGTAGCCGCCCAGCGCCGCCCGCCGCTCCCGCAGGTAGGCGATCTCCGCGGAGTCCTCGCCCGGGTGGTAGTACGGCGGCAGGTAGGGGTTCGCCTCCAGCGCCGCATCCGGGATGTCCAGGTGCAGGCGGTCGCGGAAGAGCTTGAGGTCGTCCAGGGTCAGCTTCTTCATCTGGTGTGTGGCGTTGCGCGCCTCGAAGTGCGACCCCAGCGTCCAGCCCTTGATCGTCTTGGCCAGGATGACCGTCGGCTGCCCGGTGTGCTCGGTCGCCGCCTTGTAGGCCGCGTACAGCTTCCGGTAGTCGTGACCGCCCCGCTTGAGGTTCCAGATCTCCTCGTCGGTCATGTGCTCGACCATCTTGCGGGTGCGCGGATCCCGGCCGAAGAAGTGTTCCCGCACGTACGCCCCGGACTCCGCCTTGTAGGTCTGGTAGTCGCCGTCCGGGGTGGTGTTCATCAGGTTGACCAGGGCACCGTCGGTGTCGGCGGCGAGCAGCGGGTCCCACTCGCGCCCCCAGATCACCTTGATGACGTTCCAGCCGGCGCCCCGGAAGAACGACTCCAGCTCCTGAATGATCTTGCCGTTGCCGC